>CALULP010000009.1 GCA_944321495.1 uncultured Bacteroides sp.
ATACAAAACTTTTGTGACAGGGCAAAGCCTTGGCTTGGGAAAGTCGAGGCTTTGTTTCATTCTATGTAAACCTTTGCGGCTGGATATGAGAAAAAGAGGGCGTATCGGAATTTTGATACACCCCCTTAAACCAGAAGTTAAACCGGAATCTCACCAAGCGAACAGCAGCCCGTTCCGGACAGCAACTTTTTCTTTGTACAGGAAGCGTCATTCCAACGTCCCTTCCTTACGCTTCATCTCCTTCAGTACACCTAAAGTCAAAGGAATGGCAAGACAAAACGTCAGCAAATCGGACACTGCCTGGCACATCTCCACCCCTTGAAGCCCCAGGAAATGGGGAAGCACGAAAATCAAGGGAATGAAAAACAGTCCCTGCCTGGCAGAAGATAAAACGGTGGCCCGGACCGATTTGCGAATCGTCTGAAGCATCATATTGCAGATAATTGTCCAGGCTCCCAGCGGATAAGCTATCAGTTGCCATTGAAGTGCCGCCGCACCGGTCTTTATGACATCGGGGTCACCCTTACGGAACAGTTCTATAATCTCCGGAGCAAAACCGCTGCCCAACAATGCCACAAGCAGCAGGAAAATGACACCCACCCGGACACAAAAATAAAATCCCTTCCGCACCCTGCCATACAAAGCTGCGCCATAATTAAAGCCACACAGAGGTTGGAACCCCTGCCCGAACCCGATGAGGAACGAATTGATGAACATGCCTATGCGCGACACAATGGACATGCCCGCAATGGCAGCATCGCCATACTGCCCGGCAGCCGTATTCAGCAATATGGTGGACAAACTGGCAAGCCCCTGCCGGGTAAGGGAAGGTGTACCTCCCCCGATAATCTCCTTGACAAAAGTCCAGGTAGGCGTAAAGTGACGGTAATGGATGGCGATGCCCCCGCCCATGCGTGCCATGATGACAAGCAGGCAGAAGCTCAACACCTGACTAATCACCGTAGCCCACGCCGCCCCGCGAAGCCCCATCCCGAACGTAAATATCAGCAAAGGGTCGAGCCCCACGTTGATGACTGCCCCCGAAACTATCCCCACCATGGCATAGGCGGCATTGCCTTGAAAACGCATCTGGTTGTTCAGCACCAGCGAAGACGCCATGAACGGGGCGCCCAACAGGATGACGCCCAGATAGCTACGGGTGTACGGGAGCAAACTCTCGGTAGACCCGAGCAGACGACTTAGCGGGTCGAGAAACAAAAGCCCCAGCAGCATGATAACACTACCGGCAATGAAAGCCAGAAAGAAACCCGTCGATGCCATCTTCACTGCCTTGACGTTCTCTTTGGCCCCCAACATGCGCGACATGTAGTTGCCCGAGCCGTGCCCGAAGAAGAACCCTACCGCCTGTATGATAGCCATCAAGGAAAACACGACCCCCACCGCCGCCGTGGACGGGGTATCGAGTTTGCCCACAAAATAAGTGTCGGCCATGTTGTAAAATGAAGTCACCAGCATGCTGATAATGGTAGGCACGGCAAGTTTCATAATAATGCGGTGCACCGGGGCCGTTGTCAGATATACGTAATTGCTGTCAGCTGTATGCTTCATTATGCCATTCATAGAAAATCCGCACAAAGTTACACAAATCTCCGGAAAACACGGACACCCCGCCCCATTTCTTCAGCCCCAGCGAAGAAGCCTTCCCCAAGGGCGGCCCCGGCCTTGATTTGTCCGTTCTTTTTCCTTTCCATAGGGCAAACGGACAAAAGGAGCAGATAAGGAGCGGGTAAGGAGAAGGTAAGGAGCGGGTACGTGGCAGGTTTGTAAAAAACATTTTTAATACAATTTCGCACTCGCCAACGGCAATTTTGGAAGAAATAGGCTACCTTTGCCGCGGAATATAACGAAGGGAAAAGAATCATGAAGAAAATCGTATTATGCTTAATGGCCATGCTTGCAAGCTTCAGCCACATCGCGGCACAGGCAAAGGCTGACATCAAGTTTGATAAAACCACCCACGATTTCGGCACCATGCCGGTCGACACCGGAGCGGTGGCCTGTACCTTTACGTTCACCAACGTGGGCGACGCGCCGCTGGTCATCCACCAGGCATGGGCTTCCTGCGGATGCACCGTGCCCGAATATACGCAAGAACCCGTGCTTCCGGGCAAGACAGGCACCATCAATGTGACTTACAAAGGGAACGGATTGTCGGGGTATTTCCAAAAGAGCATTACGGTATACACCAACGGGAAGACCGATACGGTAAGGTTGTATGTGAAAGGCGACCTGGTGCGTACCAAAGACAAATAACACAGCAAAAATGCAGAATGAAGGAGAATCTTTCGGGATTCTCCTATTTTTTTGCTTTCTTTGAACGCTTTTTTGCAGATATCGTAACCCTAAAACAAACATAAACTATATGAAACAAGAAGAAGGAGAACAATTTACCGGCTTGCCGGAGAATGCATTCCGCGAGCTGAAACCCGGTGAGGTGTACAACCCGCTGATGGGTCCCGACAAGCAATACCCGGAAGTAAACGTCTGGTCGGTATCGTGGGGTATATGCATGGCCATCCTGTTTTCGGCGGCTGCGGCTTTCCTGGGGCTTAAAGTGGGACAGGTGTTCGAAGCCGCCATCCCCATAGCCATCATTGCCGTGGGCGTATCGGGAGCCGCCAAGCGCAAGGCCGCGCTGGGCGAGAACGTCATCATCCAGTCCATCGGCGCCAGTTCGGGCGTCATCGTGGCAGGCGCCATTTTTACCCTGCCCGCCCTTTACATCCTCCAGGAAAGCTATCCGGAGGAAATCACCGTTACCTTCCTCCAGGTATTCATCAGCTCGTTGCTGGGCGGCGTGCTGGGCATCCTGTTCCTCATCCCCTTCCGCAAGTATTTTGTCAGCGACATGCACGGAAAATATCCTTTCCCCGAAGCCACGGCTACCACACAGGTGCTTGTGTCGGGCGAGAAAGGCGGCAGCCAGGCCAAACCGCTGCTGATGGCGGGCATCGTGGGCGGACTGTACGACTTCATCGTAGGCACCTTCGGCTGGTGGAACGAGAACTTCACCACCCGCTTCTGCGCCTGGGGCGAAATGCTGGCCGAGAAGGCGAAGCTGGTGTTCAAGGTCAATGTAGGGGCCGCGGTGTTGGGCTTGGGCTACATCGTAGGACTGAAGTATGCCGCCATCATCTGCGCCGGCTCGCTGGCCGTGTGGTGGATTCTGATACCCGGCATGTCCTTGCTCTTCGGCGACTGTGTATTGAACCAATGGAACCCGGAAATAACCGCCACCGTGGGCAGCATGTCGCCCGAAGAAATCTTTAACAACTATGCCAAGAGCATCGGCATCGGCGGCATTGCCATGGCGGGCATCATCGGCATCGTGAAGTCGTGGAGCATCATCAAGAGTGCCGTCGGGCTGGCATCCAAAGAGATGTTCGGCAAAGGAAAGGGTAACGCGATAGAAAAGCGCACGCAACGCGACATTCCGATGAAAGTCATTGCCATCGGTTCTATTCTTACGCTGATTTTGGTATTCCTGTTCTTCTACTTCGATGTGATGCAAGGCAACCTGCTCCATACGGTAGTCGCCATCCTGCTGGTGGCAGCCATCTCTTTCCTGTTCACCACCGTAGCCGCCAACGCCATCGCCATCGTAGGCACCAATCCCGTGTCGGGCATGACGCTGATGACGCTTATCCTGGCCTCGGTCATCATGGTAGCCGTAGGCTTGAAAGGCCCCGGCGGCATGGTAGCCGCCCTCATCATGGGTGGCGTGGTGTGTACGGCGCTTTCCATGGCCGGCGGATTCATCACCGACCTGAAAATAGGCTATTGGCTGGGCAGCACGCCTGCCAAGCAACAGACGTGGAAATTCTTGGGTACCATTGTCTCAGCCGCTACCGTAGGCGGAGTGATGATTATCTTGAACAAGGCATACGGCTTTACCAGCGGTGAGCTGGCAGCCCCCCAAGCCAACGCCATGGCGGCTGTCATCAAGCCCTTGATGACCGGTGTAGGCGCTCCCTGGCTGCTTTACGGCATCGGCGCGGTGCTGGCCATTGTGCTTACGTTCTTCCGGATACCGGCACTGGCCTTTGCGCTGGGCATGTTCATCAACCTGGAGCTGAACATCCCCTTGCTCGTGGGAGGCGCCATCAATTGGTATGTGACCACGCGCAGCAAAGACGCAGCCCTCAACGCAGCCCGCGGAGAGAAAGGCACACTCATCGCTTCCGGTTTCATCGCAGGAGGCGCCCTGATGGGAGTGGTCAGCGCGGCATTGCGGTTTGCCCAAGTCAACGTGATGCAACAGGAGTGGCTGGCCAACAGCTGGTCGGAAATCGTGGCACTGGGCGTTTACATCCTGCTGATAGCATTCTTTATCAAGGCTGCCATGAAAGTCCGGAAAAGCTAACCCTATCCTGAATGTGCTTTTTACTTAGAACTATTCATTTTAATCATAAAAACAGAAAAAACAATGAAAACCATCGTACAAACCCTATCTTGCCTGGTAGGTGCATTGTGCATCACCCTTGAGGCCGGAGCACAAGACCTCAACGAAACCGTCCTGAAAAACGGGCTGAACTATCTGAATACTCCCTACGTGGCACACGCGCTGGATACTGACGGCCCCGAAGAACTTATCTTGAACTGCGATGAGCTGGATTGCCAGACCTTTGTGGAATATGTGCTTGCCGAATCGCTCTGCCCCAAGCTGGAAAACGGCGACATCTCGGAAAGCGCCTTTGCCGACAAAGTGCAGCAAATACGCTACCGCAACGGAAAGATTGACGGCTATGCCTCCCGCCTGCACTATGTTACCGACTGGATAAACAATGCCGTAAGTGCGGGCATCCTTGAAGACGTGACTGCCGAAAAAAGCCCGTCTACCCTTACGGTTTCTGTATCCTACATGACTACGCACCCCGGACAATACAAACAGCTTGCCGGTTCTCCGGAAAACGTAACCCGCATGAAAGAAGTGGAGCAATCGCTCAACGGGCAGCAGGTGCACTACCTACCCAAAGACCAGCTGCCTTACAACGGCACGGCATGGATTAAGAACGGGGATATCATTGCCATCACCACCAGCACTCCGGGACTTGACATTGCACACATGGGCATCGCCTTCTATGTGGAAGGCAAGCTGACTTTGCTCCACGCTTCGCAAAAGGAAGGCAAAGTCTGTGTATCGACCACTACCCTTGTCCAGATGCTCAAAGAACATAAGGACTGGACCGGCATACGCGTACTGCGCCTGAAGCGTTAACCCGGGCATTGAAAAGAACCCCCAGGCGGATTTGTGCAACAACCGTAAACGGCTTGCATGAATCCGCCCTGTTTATGTCCGGCAAACAGCAAACGCCTTCAAAAAAACATGCATTTTTATGCCTGCGGATTTCCGCAAGACAAGGATTTTTCCTACCTTTACACTCTTGAAACATCATCAGATATTTACGATATATGGAAAACAGAAGTTTAGTAACCATTGCCGAACACAGCAAGGAGAAAATACTCTATATGCTCGAAATGGCAAAGGAATTTGAGGCACACCCCAACCGCCATCTGTTATACGGCAAAGTTGTGGCCACACTGTTCTTTGAACCTTCCACGCGCACGCGACTCAGCTTTGAAACCGCTGCCAACCGATTGGGGGCACGCGTCATAGGGTTTTCCGACCCGAAGGCTACCAGCTCATCCAAAGGGGAAACATTGAAAGACACCATCAAAATGGTAAGCAACTATGCCGACATCATCGTAATGCGCCATTACCTGGAAGGGGCTGCCCGCTATGCCAGCGAAGTAACGGACGTACCCATCGTCAATGCAGGAGACGGAGCCAACCAGCATCCCTCGCAGACCATGCTCGACCTTTATTCCATTTACAAGACACAAGGCACATTGGAAAACCTGAACATCTTCCTGGTAGGCGACTTGAAATACGGACGGACGGTCCATTCTTTGCTCATGGCCATGCGTCATTTCAACCCCACCTTCCACTTCATCGCCCCCAACGAGCTGAAGATGCCCGAGGAATACAAAATATATTGCCGGGAACATGACATCCGCTACGTAGAGCATACCGATTTCACAGAAGAGACCATTGCCGATGCAGACATCCTCTACATGACACGCGTACAACGCGAACGGTTTACCGACCTGATGGAATATGAGCGGGTAAAGAACGTGTACATCCTGCGCAACAAGATGCTGGAGCACACACGACCCAACTTACGCATCCTGCACCCGCTGCCCCGCGTCAACGAAATTTCGTACGACGTGGACGACAATCCCAAAGCTTACTATTTCCAGCAAGCCCAAAATGGCCTCTATGCCCGCGAAGCCATCTTATGCGATGTGCTTGGCATCACGCTGGATGAAGTAAAAGAAAACTCCAAGACACTGAACTCCTAAAAAAGAAAGGACAAAGCTATGTCAAACGATAAGAAAGAATTGCAGGTGGCCGCTTTGGAAAACGGCACCGTCATAGACCACATTCCTTCCGAAAAACTGTTTACCGTGGTTTCCCTGTTGGGGCTGGAGCACATGAAAAACAATATCACCATCGGCTTCAACCTGAACAGCAAGAAGTTGGGTACGAAAGGCATTATCAAGATAGCAGACAAGTTTTTCTGCGACGATGAAATCAACCGCATCGCCGTAGTGGCTCCCAACGTAAAACTGAACATCATACGTAACTACGAAGTGGTGGAAAAACGTGAAGTGCGCCTGCCCGACGAATTACGCGGCATCGTGAAATGCGCCAACCCCAAATGCATTACCAACAACGAGCCCATGCCCACACGGTTTCACGTGATAGACAAAGACAAATGCATCATCAAATGCCACTATTGCGAGAAAGAACAAAGCAGGGAAGAAATAACAATCATTTAATGAAGAATGAGGGATAACGGGGAGTGCATGACATCTCCGGGATTTCTTGATTCTTAAAATTCAATCTTAATACTTAACCTCCTTTTTTAATATGAAGCAGGATTGGAAACCAGGCACCATGATTTATCCTTTGCCGGCCGTATTGATAAGTTGTGGCAGTACACCGGAGGAATACAATCTGATGACTGTGGCATGGACCGGAACCATTTGCACAAATCCGCCCATGTGCTATATCTCCGTACGCCCCGAGCGCCATTCGTACGACATCATCAAACGGAACATGGAGTTTGTCATTAATCTGACTACCAAAGATATGGCACGCGCTACGGACTGGTGCGGCGTGCGTTCGGGCAGGGATTACAACAAATTCAAGGAAATGAACCTCACGCCGGGTCCTTGCACAGTGGTAAAAGCCCCGCTTGTAGAGGAATCTCCCCTGTGCATAGAATGCCGTGTCAAAGAAATCATTTCGTTGGGTTCACATGACATGTTCATAGCCGATGTGGTAAACATCCGAGCCGATGACAAGTACCTGAATGCAGATACCGGGAAACTGGAACTGGCGGACACCAACCCGTTGGTCTACGTGCATGGCGGTTATTATGGCTTAGGCGAAAAAATAGGCAAATTCGGTTGGTCTGTCGAGAAAAAGAAAAAATAACCGGCGATGAAAAAGATATTGCTCATAGGGTTGTGTCTTGCTGTCTCTGCCTTTGCGCAGGGACAAGACAGCCCTATGCACAATATACACCGCAAAACTCCCAGTTACGAACGTCCCGTCAATTTCGGCGTAAAAGGCGGATTCACCTCTTCGCTATTCATAATTTCCGATTTCCTTGTGAACGGTGTACCCATCGAAGAAGTCCAGAACAACTACAAGATAGGCTACTTCGGTTCCGCATTCATGCGCATTAACTTCGAACGGCATTTTCTCCAGCCCGAAATATCATATACCATCAACCGCTGTAACATTACCTTCAGGAAGCCCCTTCCTGAAGATGCACCGATAGGCTCCATACCTTCCGAGGCGATGATCACATCTTCTATCCACAGCATCGATATCCCGGTAATCTACGGTTATAATTTCATAAAAGAAGGACCATACATGCTGTCGGTTTTCGGAGGACCTAAGCTGCGCTACATCATGAACAAGCAAAGCGACATCGATTTTGAGAACTTCGACCAGCAAAACATACAGGAGTACCTCCAGCCACTGAACGTAAGTTTCACAATAGGCGTCGCAGTCACTGTTTCACGCATCTTCTTTGACTTCCGTTATGACCTCGGATTGCACAACATGTCGAAACGCATTACCTACGAAGTATCTCCCGATGCCATCGGGGACAATTATGAAATACATTTCAACCGCCGGGACAATGTATTGAGCTTCTCACTGGGTATCCTCCTTTAAAAAATCCAAGAAACCAGCCCTATACAGCCGTTTTTCCCCTATTTTTCTCAGAAAGGACTGATTTTGAAGCCTCAGTTTGGTGTATTTTCCATCGGATTTGCGTATTTTTGTGGCTTCAATCATGAATTTGTATCACTCAATTATTCATAACACTCATGAAAAGAGACGATTTAATTTTCGACATCATTGAGAAAGAGCATCAGCGCCAACTGAAAGGCATAGAACTGATTGCTTCTGAAAACTTTGTCAGCGACCAAGTTATGCAGGCCATGGGGTCGTGCCTTACCAACAAATATGCCGAAGGTTATCCCGGCAAACGCTATTACGGCGGTTGCGAAATAGTAGACCAAAGCGAACAGATTGCCATTGACCGCGTGAAGAAAATTTTCGGCGCGGAATGGGCCAATGTACAACCCCACTCGGGCGCACAAGCCAATGCGGCCGTTTTCCTTGCCGTATTGAATCCGGGCGACAAATTCATGGGATTGAATCTGGCACATGGCGGACACCTTTCGCATGGCTCGCTGGTAAACACGTCCGGCATCATTTACCACCCCTGCGAGTACAACCTGAAACAAGAAACCGGCCGCGTGGACTATGACCAAATGGAAGAAATCGCCTTGCGCGAAAAGCCCAAGATGATTATCGGCGGCGGCTCGGCTTACTCACGCGAATGGGATTACAAGCGCATGCGCGAAATCGCCGACAAGATAGGGGCTATTCTGATGATTGACATGGCCCACCCTGCCGGACTGATTGCCGCAGGTTTGCTGGACAACCCGGTGAAATATGCACACATCGTCACTTCTACCACCCACAAGACATTGCGCGGCCCGCGTGGCGGCATCATCTTGATGGGAAAAGACTTCCCCAATCCCTGGGGCAAAAAGACTCCGAAGGGCGAAATAAAAATGATGTCCCAATTGCTGGATTCAGCTGTATTCCCCGGCATCCAAGGCGGACCGCTGGAGCACGTTATTGCTGCCAAAGCCGTTGCTTTCGGTGAAATACTTCAACCGGAATGGAAAGAATATGCCACGCAGGTCAAGAAAAATGCCGCCACCTTGGCACAAGCTCTTATCGAACGTGGCTTTACCATCGTAAGCGGTGGTACGGACAACCACTCCATGCTGGTAGACCTGCGCAGCAAATATCCTGACCTGACAGGCAAAGTGGCAGAAAAAGCGCTGGTATCCGCCGACATCACAGTGAACAAGAATATGGTTCCATTCGATTCACGCTCTGCATTCCAGACCTCAGGCATCCGCTTGGGCACACCTGCCATTACTACACGTGGCGCCAAGGAAGACCTGATGCTTGAGATTGCCGAAATGATTGAAACCGTTCTGTCGAACGTTGAAAATGAGAGTGTGATTGCCAAAGTCCGCGCTCATGTCAACGAACTGATGAAAGGATATCCGTTGTTTGCGTATTGACGTATATCCGTAAACATAGACAAGCCCCGGCTTGATCCGGGGCTTTTTCATACCCCTGCGTCCTCCACAAGTCTGCAATCTTGAGCATTTCAAGCGACATTTTGGCAGCATGCATCTGCCAATCTTTATAATTCCCGGTTTGGCACGGTTTTCGTTTATGTCTTTGTGCTTGGTTGAACAAGCAAGACAAGACTATTATAATGTATAACGTATAAACAAAATGACTATGAACATTAAACCATTGGCAGACCGAGTACTGATACTCCCTGCACCCGCAGAAGAAAAAACCATCGGCGGCATTATCATTCCGGATACCGCTAAAGAAAAACCCCTGAAAGGTGAAGTCATTGCAGCCGGCAACGGCACGAAAGACGAAGAAATGGTACTGAAGGCAGGCGACCAGGTACTGTATGGCAAATATGCAGGTACTGAAATCGAACTTGACGGTACAAAATACCTCATCATGCGCCAAAGCGATGTACTCGCCGTTTTAGGATAAGCATTTAGTGAACATTGTATAATTTCTTAATAAAGAATCATCATGGCAAAAGAAATATTATTCAACATTGATGCCCGCGACCAACTGAAAAAGGGTATCGATACCTTGGCAAACGCCGTAAAAGTAACCCTTGGCCCGAAAGGCCGTAACGTAATCATCGAAAAGAAATTCGGTGCTCCCCACATCACAAAGGATGGCGTAACCGTAGCCAAGGAAGTGGAACTGGCCGATGCTTACCAAAACACGGGCGCACAACTGGTAAAAGAAGTCGCAAGCAAGACTGGCGATGACGCAGGTGACGGTACTACCACTGCTACCGTATTGGCCCAGGCCATCGTAGCCGAAGGCTTGAAGAACGTTACCGCCGGTGCAAGCCCCATGGACATCAAGCGCGGTATCGACAAAGCCGTGGCCAAAGTGGTAGAATCCATCAAGAGCCAGGCCGAAACCGTAGGCGACAACTACGAGAAAATCGAGCAAGTGGCTACCGTATCTTCCAACAATGACCCGGTTATCGGCAAGCTGATAGCCGACGCCATGCGCAAGGTTTCGAAAGACGGCGTCATCACGATTGAAGAAGCCAAAGGAACCGACACGACTATCGGCGTGGTTGAGGGCATGCAGTTCGACCGTGGCTACCTTTCTGCCTATTTCGTAACGAATACGGAGAAAATGGAGTGCGTGATGGAGAACCCGTACATCTTGATTTACGACAAGAAGATTTCTAACCTGAAAGACTTCCTGCCTATCCTGGAACCTGCCGTACAAACCGGCCGTCCGCTCTTGGTGATTGCAGAAGACGTGGACAGCGAGGCTTTGACGACGCTGGTTGTCAACCGTCTGCGTAGCCAACTGAAGATTTGCGCAGTCAAGGCTCCGGGCTTCGGCGACCGCCGCAAGGAGATGTTGGAAGACATCGCCATCTTGACGGGAGGCGTAGTCATCAGCGAAGAGAAGGGCTTGAAGCTGGAACAGGCTACCATAGAAATGCTGGGTAGCGCCGAGAAGGTTACCATCACGAAGGACAACACGACCATCGTGAACGGCTCGGGCGACAAGCAGAACATCAAGGAACGTTGCGAGCAAATCAAGGCACAGATTGCCACGACCAAGAGCGACTACGACAAGGAAAAGCTGCAGGAGCGTCTGGCCAAGCTGTCGGGCGGCGTTGCAGTGCTCTACGTAGGCGCAGCCAGCGAGGTGGAGATGAAGGAAAAGAAAGACCGCGTGGATGACGCCCTGCGTGCAACGCGTGCCGCCATCGAGGAAGGTATCGTGCCGGGCGGCGGTGTGACCTACATCCGTGCCCTCGACGCCTTGGAAGGCATGAAGGGTGACAATGCCGATGAAACGACCGGTATCGAAATCATCAAGCGTGCCATTGAAGAACCCTTGCGCCAGATTGTAGCCAACGCAGGCAAAGAAGGCGCAGTAGTGGTACAGAAAGTACGCGAAGGCAAGGGCGACTTCGGCTACAACGCACGCACCGATGTCTACGAGAACCTCCATGCAGCCGGCGTGGTAGACCCCGCCAAGGTTACCCGCGTAGCGTTGGAGAACGCCGCTTCCATCGCAGGCATGTTCCTGACCACCGAATGCGTCATCGTAGAGAAGAAAGAAGACAAACCCGAAATGCCGATGAACCCCGGTATGGGTGGCATGGGCGGAATGATGTAACCCACCGGTTCCCCCGATAGATTACATACCACATGAAACAAGCCGCGGTCCTCGACAAAAAGAGGCACCGCGGCTTTGTTTATACAAAAAGGATTCCTACTTTTGTGGGCAGGCGGCCGGGAAAAAACCACCCGTGCAGGCAGCTGCAAAAACCCGCGCGAGCTGTTGCAAAAACCCGCGCGGGTAGCGGCAGAAATCCGCGCGGATTTTTCCGGCCGCATGGGAAGAAAAGTTCAAAACAACGATAACATACTAAAAATGAGAAGCTTTGCATCAGACAACAATTCAGGCGTGCACCCCCTCGTCATGCAGGCATTGGCAGACGCCAACCGGGACCACGCCATAGGCTACGGCGATGACCCCTGGACCCAGGAAGCTGTAGAACGGCTGCGGGAAGCCTTCACCCCCGATTGCGAACCCCTGTTCACCTTCAACGGCACGGGCAGCAATGCCGTGGCGCTCCAGCTATGCACCCGCCCCTACCACCTGATACTCTGCGCAGAGACGGCGCACATCTACGTGGACGAATGCGGCGCGCCTGCCAGAATGACAGGGTGCCAAATCCGCCCGATAGCCACTCCCGACGGCAAACTGACCCCTGAACTCATCCGCCCCCACCTGCGCAACTTCGGCGAGCAGCACCACTCGCAGCCGGGAGCCGTCTACCTCTCCCAATGCACCGAGCTGGGCACCATCTACAAACCCGACGAACTGAAGGCGCTCACCGCCCTCGCTCACCGTCACGGGCTGTACGTTCACATGGACGGAGCGCGCCTGGCCAACGCCTGCGCCGCCCTGGGCATGCCGCTCCGGGCGCTGACCGCCGACTGCGGCATCGACATCCTCAGCTTCGGCGGCACCAAAAACGGGCTGATGCTGGGCGAAAGCGTCATCGTCTTCAACCCCGCCTTGAAGGCAGAGGCACGCTTCATCCGCAAGCAGTCGGCCCAACTGGCCTCCAAGATGCGCTACCTGTCGTGCCAGTTCACCGCCTACCTGGCCGGTGACCTCTGGCTGAAAAACGCCCGGCACGCCAACTACATGGCGCAGCTGCTGCACGACGAGCTGAAAAAACTGCCAGGTATACACTTCACCCAACCCGTGGAAAGCAACCAGCTGTTCCTCACCATGCCTCGCACGGCCATCGACGAACTGCAAAAGGACTACCTTTTCTACTTCTGGAACGAAGACGCCGGCGAAATCCGGCTGGTGACCTCGTTCGACACGACAGAAGAGGACATCGACAGCCTGGTGCAAACCCTCAAGAAACTGGTATGAACGGCACGGCAGGCACGCCCCGCCCCGCCGGACAACCCAACCACTAAAAACAAAAGAAAGGACAAGAGAATATGGCATTTATCGACTACTACAAGGTGCTTGGCGTAGACAAGTCGGCCACGCAGGATGACATCAAGAAGGCATACCGCCAGCTGGCACGCAAGTACCACCCCGACCTGAACCCCAACGACCCCACCGCCAAAGAAAAATTCCAGGCCATCAACGAGGCCAACGAGGTGCTGGGCGACCCCGAAAAGCGGAAGAAATACGATGAATATGGCGAACAATGGAAACATGCCGACGAGTTCGAGGCACAGAAGCGTGCCCGCCAGCAAGCCGGAGACGGATTTGAGAACTTCCAAGGCTTCAACACCGACGGACACGGCACTTACTGGTATTCGTCCGACGGACAGGAGTTTACCGGAGGAAGCGACAGCGGGTTCTCCGACTTCTTCGAGCAACTGTTCGGCCACCGCTCTCGCCGCGGAGGAGGAAGCACTGCCGGGTTCCGCGGACAAGACTACCAGGCCGAACTGGAATTATCATTGCGCGAAGCGGCACAGACGCACAAGCAAATCCTCAACGTGGGCGGCAAGCAGGTACGCATCACCATCCCCGCAGGAGTGGCCAACGGACAAGTCATCAAACTGAAAGGATACGGGGCGCCCGGAGCCAACGGGGGACCGGCAGGCGACCTGTACATCACCTTCGTCATCCCCGACGATCCGGTGTTCAAGCGGCTGGGCAACGACCTGTACGTAGACGTCAACACCGACCTGTACACCGCCGTCTTAGGTGGCGAGCAACTGGTAAACACGCTTGACGGACAGGTAAAACTGAAAGTAAAACCGGGCACACAGAACGGAAGCAAAGTGCGCCTGAAGGGCAAAGGCTTCCCGGTCTACAAGAAAGAAGGCGAACAAGGGGACCTGATTGCCACTTTCCACGTCACGCTGCCGACCAACCTTACGGAACAACAGAAAGATCTGTTCCGCAAAATACAAAGTATGAACTAAAAAACTGAACCACCATGCAGAACGAATTAATCATTGTCAGTGAATACTGCGACAAATGCCACATCGAACCCGAATTTATCGGCATGCTGCAAGAAGGGGGACTCATCGACGTACTGACGCAAAACGGCATCCAATACCTCACCACGGACGAGCTGCCCGACGTAGAACGCTACAGCCGCCTGTACTACGACCTCGACATCAACATGGAAGGCATTGATGCCATCCGCCACCTGTTGGAGCGCATGGGGGAAATGCAGCGTGAGATTGAATACCTGCACAACCGCCTGCGCCTGTTCGACGTAGATTTCTAACTGTCCCTCCTCCCAAAAAAGTATGAAACGGAACAAAGCCTTGAAAATCATCGCTGTCATTTGCATCGTGCTGGTGGCGGCCTACTGCGCGTTGCCCTACTATGCACGCCAGGCATTGGTTCACTTAATGCCGGTCATCAACGATTTGGAAACCTTTGAACGGCACACCGTAAGGCACGACACAGCCCACGCATGGCAGTGGCATAAGGCTGGCACGTACAACCGGTACCGGCTTTCCTCCGGAGACTCCGCCTACCTGGACAGCCTGCACACCGTTTCATTCCTCGTCATACGGGGGGACAGCCTCCTCTTCGAAAGCTACCGGGATGGGTGGAACGACACCCTGACCTCCAACATCTACTCCGCTACCAAGACCATTGTGGGCTTGCTGGCAGGCATCGCGTGGGACGAAGGCAAAATCCACAGCCTGGACGACCCCGTCAGCCGCTACATCCCCACGTACACAAAGGGGAAACAGGCGCAGGTCACCATCCGCCACCTGCTCACCATGAGCGGCGGCATGGCTTGGGATGAATCCTACGCCTCACTCTTTTCGGTCACCACCCACGGCTATTACGGCAACGACCTTTACAAACTGGTCACCAACCTGGGAGTGACCGAAGAACCGGGCGTACAATATTCCTACCGGAGCGGCGAAACCCAACTGCTTGCCTTTGTCATCGAAACCGCCACAGGGCAGACCCTCAGCCAATATGCCGAAGAAAAGCTATGGCGACCCATGCAGGCCGAACGCGATGCCTACTGGCTGCTCGACAAGAAGAACGGGGACGAGAAAGCCTTCTGCTGCTTCCACACCACGGCAAGGGATGTGGCACGCTTCGGCAAGCTGATGCTGGACCACGGCAACTGGCACGGACGGCAACTCGTATCACGCCGCTACATGGACGAAATGCTGCGTCCCGCCTCCTACCTGAAAGACCAATGGGGGCACAACCCGCTGAATTATTACGGCCTTCAGACCTGGCTTTTCCCTTACCAAGGTGACACCATCCCTTGCATGAGGGGCATGTTAGGACAATACATCTTTGCCATTCCCTCGGAAGATGCCATTGTAGTGCGCCTGGGCAGGAAAAGACACGATGTCTACGACGGGCCTTTCACCGTAGACATGACACGCTACCTTGACATCGCCATGAAGATATTGGCCGACTGAACCAGTACTTGAATACAACCACTTAATACAATTACAACCATGAAACAGAAAGACTTTGTTTTCCTACTCGTCGCAGTAGCACTGTTCCTGCCTTTCATCTTGAGCGAAACGCTTTACCAGAGTTACCAGTCGTTCAACGCCGCCCATGGCATGGTGATGAGCTTCATCAAGTTCGCCATACTCTCCACCATGGGCGAACTGTTAGGGCTACGTATCAGCACAGGCAACTATTTCCGCAAAGGCTTCGGCGTACTGCCACGCGCCGTGGTATGGGGCATCTTCGGCATGGGCATCAACATGGCGTTCGTGGTATTCTCCACCGGCGTACCCGCCTTTGCCGCTTACCTGGGCGTAGAACATCCCCAAGCCATCATGGCAGGCGGCCTGAGCTGGGGCAAAGCAGGATTGGCACTGGCCATTTCGGTAACCATGAACACCATCTTCGCCCCCGTTTTCATGACCCTGCACAAGATTACGGACACGCACATCCTTGCCACCGGAGGCACCCTGCGCGGACTGTTCACCCCGATACCGATGGGCGAAATCATGCAAGGACTGAACTGGCGCGTGCAATGGGGCTTCGTGTTCAAGAAAACCATCCCCTTCTTCTGGTACCCTGCCCACACCATCACTTTCCTGCTGCCCGAAGAATCGCGCGTACTCTTCGCCGCATTGCTGGGCGTGGCATTGGGCGTAATCCTGGCCGTGGCGGCACGGAAGAAGTAAGTCTTCATCTCCTTTCCTAAACTTTCAATCCCCTTTCCCGGCAGTACTTGGTGAACCGGGAAAGGGGATTGAATTTAAACGTGATATGCAGCCTGCTATTCGCCAAGGTAGCCCTTCGCTTTCTCTTTCAACTGGCCTCTGCTGTAACCTTCCCAATGCTCGAGGACGATGCCGTCGGGCGAAATCATCACGTAATGGGGGATGCCGCGAACACCATAACGGGCGTAAAGGCCACTCATCCCTTGCAAGTCGTTCAGATTCCACCAAGACATTTCATGCTGCTTGGAAGCAGCTTCCCAGCCTTCCTTGGTGTCGATGCTCAGGCTCACCATGACCAGACGCTCCTTATACTGCGCATGCAGTTCGCGCATCTCCGGCAAAGCCATCAAGCAAGGGCCGCAACCACGGCTCCAAAGGTCGAGCAAGATGTATTTCCCTTTGAAGTCGGACAGATGATGCACTCCTCCTTGAAGGTCATAAAGGTCGCCGTCCGCCAAAGGCTTGCCGGCCTCAGCCACCTCGGGCGGAAACAAAGCCGTACGAACATCCTTTCCCACAGCCGACTGTTTCCAGCTTTCAGGCAAACTGTTGAACAGGCTTACAGCTTCTTCCTTATAAGGATAACCTTCCATATACGACACACTCATTGCCATCGACTTCAATCCTTTCATCCACACTTCATCAACCGGAAGCTGCTTCAATAGGCGTATTGTATTGGCATCAATAGCCACTTGTACTTTCCTATTCACCACTTCTAAGCTGTCGTAAAGAGCTTTCAGCCTCATGCTTTCCTCTGCACATACACCTTTACCACGAGCTAAAGCCTGGCAAGAATCTTGTGCGATGAGATTTTCCTGATAACTGTCCCACAGATCCTTTGAAGCGCCGGCCAGCCTCTGTTGAGTTTGCTGTTGCGGCACATCGCTCTCCACCTGCCAGGTGTACGGCAGTTTATTGCTGCCCCTTACCTTGGCATACATGCCGGGATTTACCCAAACGTCCAGGCTCATCGGCGGAAATCCCGGACTCCGAAAGCAGCCTATCGACATTTCACTCACCTTTCCGCCTTCCGTCTGGGCTTCAAAACGGAACTTTCCGCCTTGCAAAGTATCTACTGCAACGACAGAACCCACATTGCCGTCCACTTTAAACAACTCGACGATAACTCCGTCTTCCACATTCTCCAACTCGCCATCAATGACGAAACTCTGCGCCCACCCCGCCATGCAAAAGCCAAGGGACAGGCAAAGCACACCAAAACGCCGTTTCATATCCTTTTTTCTTTTGATTTCTACGGTCAAAGATAGGCATTATGGACAAAAAAGTGGCTTCACAGGCGGAAAAAATCCGTTTTCCCTCGCCAAAAACTTCGTTTCCTATGGCCAAAAGTTTATCTTAAGACTGAAGATAATTATCTGCAACCTTAAGATAATTATCCGTAGGCTTAAGATAATTATCCGTAGGCTTAAGATAATTATCTGCAAGGCTAAGATAAACTTTTGGCGAGGGATTGCGCAGTTTTTCCCGGCACATCAAGCTCTTTTCCTGCTTACTCCAGCCGGAATTCCGCCATCATCAACACCTCCTTGCCTTCTATCTCCACTTCGGTAAAGAAACGGTAAAGGCCGGGACGGCTGCCGTTGACCTGCGGATGCAAGTTGCCGGTGAAGCGGTGCGTGCCGCCGGGAGGGGTGATGTTGCCAATGTCTACCGCATAGCTGTTGATGGGAAGCCAGTACCAACGGCCCGCACGCTCGTAGGCCAGCTTGTAGTGTTCGCCGCTGAGCACCTTGCCGCTACTCTCGTTGTAAAGCAGGAACGTGACCTTTTCCGTCCCTACGGGAAAGGAGGGGAACTCCGGGATGAGGCGCACGCCAAGCGTGTCACTGGTACCTACTTCGAGGCAAGGCTCCTTGCCCGTGGAGCCGGAGAAACGCAGGGCGGGCGAATCAATCACTTGCTCGCGAAAAGCCTGTTGCCGCTCGGGCGTGTTCAGGACGAGGTACACGTCCAGCGTGTGCAACCCCGTACCATAGCCCATGACATTGGCCCGCACGACGGGAGTAACGGAATCCCACCGCTGACGTATCACCTCCATCAAGGCGTCCAGCTGCTTTTGCGAGAGAAGCGTATCGGCGGACGATGCTTCTTGCGGACGGTTAGTGGACGGTGCCTCCGTCGGAGGGTCGGCAGGCAGCGCTTCCGCCGAAGCCGGTACTGCCTCAACGACCGGGGGGACGGTTTCTGCCTGCTTTGCCTTGTGCATGCACCCCGCTCCCAGCAGGCCAAGGAACAGGAATAGCCACCATCGTTTTGTTTTCATATCGATTCAATCCTTTGATTACAAAGGCAAAGATAGCGATATTTACTTGAACCGCGACGTGTCGACCCCCTCACGTTGCTTCTCCTTGTAGCCGCCGAACTTCCAGGTGAACGACACGCCAAGGGAACGGAAGCAGGAATAGTCGTTGGTGACCCACTGGCGGCCGTAGCGTATCTGCGGGTCGATGCCTGCCGTCTGGAAGATGTCCTTGCACCAGGCGGAGAGGATGCAGTTCTTCGCGAAGGCATAGCGCAAAGTGAGGTCAAGGTTGCCGCTCGTGGGCAGGTCGAAAGTACCCTGTATGGCGCCCGTCTGACAGAAACCGTTGAGCGTAAGGCTCAAGTCGGGCTTAGTGGGTAACGTAAAGGTGGCGTTCAGCACGGCGATGCCTGCCAGCGAGCGGCGGTCGAAAGGCAGGTCGTAGAAGTCGGAGTCCTTGTCGCGCATCCACATGCCTATCAGCGTAAGGCGCGAGTCGAGCCACTTGCCAGCCTTGAAGGGGACAGAGGCCTGCACGCCCGCCTGCTGGCGATAGTCGAAGTTAAGGAAGCGGTATATCTCCAACAACCGTTCGGGCGACTGATAAAGGGTCTGCACAGCGAAGTCCTTGTTGTGGTCGAACCACACGGCAAAGATGTACTTCGACTTCAGCACGTAGTTCAGCGCGATTTGATAATCCTTGGCAGGCTTCAGCAGCGGGTTGCCCTGTATCTCGGAATAACCGCCGCCCAAGTAGGACACGGCATTCTGCACCGCCCAATACTCCGGATATTCCTTGTCGCTGCTGAAGGACAGTTGCAGGATGTGGCTCCGGGAGGGCAGGTACGTCAGGTTCACCACGGGGTAGACGTCCCATTCGTTCCACACGGGCGTCTTGTAGCGCTCGGCAGCCAGCGAGGCATCCAGCATCCACTTCTCTCCAAACGACTTGTTGAAGCCGGCATAAAGGTTGAGTGTCTGCTCCCGTCGGCGCGAAGTCATGTCCGGCGGCAGTTCGCCCGTCAATTCTTCATTCTTCATTCCTTGTTCTTCATTATCGTAGTAGCGTTGGTAGGAGTTGTCCACGCTGGTGGTGTAGATGGCGCCGTAGTTCAGCCCCCACCCGTTCTTCAGCGAATGTTCCTGCGAGAGGTAGAACTTCCAGGCGTTGATGCGCTGCATGTCGGTGGTGTAGAAGTCCAGGCGCGTGCCCTCCATCTCGCTGGTGAGCTGCTGGTGGCCGGGGGTGCGATACCAGGTGAACTCAGCACCGGCCTTCAGCCCGATGGGGGCTTCGTAGTCCAGCCGGCCGTTGTGCAGCCACGAGGTGCTGCCGCTCAGGTTGGTGGCCGTCTGCGTGCCGGTGGTGTGCTGGTTGTAGTGGCTGGTGGAGTAGGTGCCGTTGTACACGAAGGAGAGGGCATGACGGTCCCCTATGCGGTAGTCCGATCCGAGGCGGAAGCTGTGGGTGTGGCTGCGGCTGCGCCCCGTCTCGAAGTTCTCCACGAGGACGGTCTCGTCCGTGGCCTCCTGCCAGTGGCGCGCCTCCTTGTGGGTGGTGTTGTAGCCCTTGCCGTGGTTGTGAGAGTAAAGAAAGTCGAGAGAGAGCCGACGACCATTATACAATAAGGAGGCGCGCTCCTGGAAGGAGGCTTCGTGCTGGTGGTTGTATTGCCCGTAGACCTCGCCCTGCACCGTGCCGGGGTCGCCTATGCGATGGCGCAGGCGCACGTCTATCATGGCGCCGCGCACCTGGTAGCGGGCCGGGGCGTTGTACATCACGTCCACGCGCTCTATGCGACTGGCGGGCATGGACTTCAGCAGGGCGTAGAGCTGCTCGGTGGTCATGTTGGTCACCTTGCCGTCCAGCACGATGGTCACTCCCCTTGCGCCGAGGCTCAGCCCGCCGTTCATCTCCGCCACGCCGGGCAGTTGCTTCAGGGCGTCGTAGATGTTGTCCACGGGCTTGCCCTCGATTATCCTTGGCAAGTCGTACTCCAATTTTCCGGCCAATGCCTTCACCACGGGGCGTTCGCCGGTCACCATCACTTCGGGCAGCGAGCGGTAGAGGCTGTCCATGTGGGCATCGCCCGTGATGATGCTGTCGGCCGAAAGGGTACGTTCGCTTTCAGCGGAAAAGTCATTGCCCGTTTGTTGGGCATAAAGGTTTGTGACACAGAATATGGCCACAAGAAACAAGACAAAAGATTTCATGCTTTCTATAAGTTTTAAATTCATAAATGATAATCCGTCCATCACTCATCACTAACCGTTAATTGTTAAACCCGATTTCCTTTTTTCCGCTGCAAAGATGGGCAGAAGCCTAAAAAACACCGGCATCTTACGCCTTATGCAGTCTTACCGGAAGTGTTATTTAGTCTTATCACCTCTTACACATAGGCTTGAAACGACTATCTTTGCCCCCGTTATGAAGCTACCCTCGAAATACATCGCCCTCGTGGTCATCCTCTCCCTCACGGCCATCTTCGCCTACCAGACCTACTGGCTGGTGAACCTCTACCACACGCAGCGCCTGGCGGCGGAGCACGACATCACGGAAGCCATGCGCCTGAGCGACTACAACGAACTCATCCTGCGCATCGAACAGTTGCAACAGGACTCTATCGAACATGGCGAGGTGTCCGTTTCCGCCGGATATGACAACAACACCCCCTACGTGCAAAGCCGCACCATCACCACCGAGCAACGCGGGGACTCCACCATCATCAGCCTGCAGCAACGGGAGGTGAAAGACTCCGCCGACATCCATCCGTCACTACACACGGATGACATGAGCTTCCTCTTCGGGCGCAAGAACACCATGCAAGAGCTGGCAGGCTACTTCCAGCGGGGACTGCATGCGGGGCTGGACGCACTGAACGACCCGGACTTCCAGACCTACGACAGCCTGCTGCACGACGAACTGCGGCGTTCGGAACTCTACATCCCCTACCGGCTGACGTACCTGCACCGCGGCGATACGGTCGGTTCCTCCTACACCTACATCGACACGCTGGACGTGCGGGGCACGGCAAAGTATGTCCCCTCCGCCCGGGCCAAGACCTACGAATACAACTACGACCTGCACGGCAAGTGGCTCTACCAGCTCACCACGGAGCCCGTGAGCGGACTGGTGCTCCGGCAGATGGCGGGCATACTCGCCACCTCGGCCTGCATCCTGCTCATCCTGGGCTTCGCTTTCTGGTACCTCATCCGCACCCTGCTGCGCCAACGCACGCTGGAGGAGATGAAGGACGACTTCACCAACAACATCACCCACGAGCTGAAGACGCCCATCGCCGTGGCCTACGCTGCAAATGATGCCCTGTTGAACTTCGGCAAAGATGCCGACGAGGAGAAACGCAAACGCTACCTCCGCATCTGCCAGGAGCAACTGGACCGCCTGGGCGGACTGGTGGAACAGATACTCGGCATGTCGATGGAGCGGCGCAAGACCTTCACTTTGCACCCCACGACCTTTCCCGTGGGCGAAGTAATACGCCCCCTCATTGAGCAACACAAGCTGAAAGCCGGCAAACCCGTGGACATCGGCCTGCACCTCGAACCACCCACACTGGCAGTGACCGCCGACCGCACGCACTTTGCCAACATCGTGAGCAACCTGCTGGACAATGCCATCAAATACTCGCCCGGCCGGGCACAGGTGGACATCCGTTGCCGGAGGGAAAGTAATACCTTCCTCCTCGTCGTGCAAGACCAAGGCATCGGCATCGCCAAGGAAAGGCAAAGCCATGTGTTCGACAAGTTCTACCGCGTGCCTACAGGCAACCTGCACGATGTGAAGGGCTACGGCCTCGGCTTATTTTACGTGAAGACCATGGTAGAGAAGCACGGCGGCACGGTGGAGGTAAAAAGTGAGCCGGGAAAAGGAAGCGAATTCACGATTAAATTAGTTGACAAGGAGACAAGTTAACAAGGGGACAAGAAAATAAGGTAACAAGTTAACAAGGAAACAAGTAGACAGGAGATTGATTTATCACCTACATAGCCTCGTTAACTTATCAATTTATCAACTTATTAACTTATTAACTTGTCAACTCGTTAACTCGTTAACTCGTCAACTTATCAACTTATGGAACCGATAAACGTATTATTAGTAGAAGACGAAGCCACCCTCGCCATGATTATCAAGGACACGCTGGAGGGACAGGGCTTCCGCATCCGCCTGGCGGGAAATGGCGAGGAGGGATTGCGCCTTTTCTTTGAAGAGAAACCCGATGTGCTGGTGGCGGACGTGATGATGCCCCGCATGGACGGCTTCGAAATGGTGCGCCGCATCCGCAAGACGGACACGCGCACACCGGTGCTTTTCCTCACCGCCCGCTCGGCCATGAACGACGTGGTGGAAGGCTTCGAAATAGGAGGCAACGACTACCTGAAGAAACCTTTCGGCATGCAAGAGTTAATGGTACGCATCAAAGCCCTGCTGGGACGCGCCGCCCGGCAAACGCCCGAAGACAAGACAACGGACATGACTACCTTCGAAATAGGCGATTACCGCTTCGATGCCACTGCACAACGCTTGGCCTACAACGGCAGGGAAACCGAGCTTTCCCACCGCGAAAGCGAAATACTCAGACGGCTTTGCGAACACAAAGACAACGTGACGGACATGCGGCAGATGCTGCTCGACCTGTGGGGCGACGACTCTTTCTTCAACCAACGAAGCCTGCACGTGTTCATCACCAAGTTAAGGCACAAACTGGCCAAAGATGAACGCATACGCATTGTCAATGTGCGGGGCATAGGGTACAAATTAATTGTGGACACGACAACCCTAAACGGATAAGACGGAAGCCTGCTCATATTGATGCTAACGTTCAATCACATTTCTCCGTCAGGTATTTCCAGTAGCGGACAGGCATATCTTGGCGTTGTTTCCGCGGATTGCGCCGCTCTTTGATGGCAATGGCCTTGAAGTATGTTTTCCACAGGGCTTGGTACAGTTTCTCGTCTTTATCCATCCGTTCATCATCCAACCTGCCGGTAGACAAGGGAGAACCAGGGACAGTTTCCTCAAAGCTGACCTGACGCACTTCACACAAATCATAGTAGAAACCATACCCCCTCCCCACATCGTAGAGAAGCCAACGCTGGTCGGCAAAACGTTCTTTAAAGTGGCTTATCACCAAGGGAAGCGCATTCTTCTCTGGCTCTACGGCAGCGAAGTAAGTACCGTCGGCCATCTTCTGGAAACGGACGAACTGCAACAGGCGCAAGCGCTCCCAATCTACCCGCTTCCACATGCGCGAAAACGCCAACACATCGGCATCCCCGAAATTGGTTTCTATGGAACGCGGGGCATCCACCGCCTTGCGGATATAACGGAACAACAAGGAAGGGGTTTCCGCTTCCTCTGCAAGCCAACATTGCGCCAAGGCACGCAGAGCAGAAGGTGAAAGTTTCTTCTGCAAACCGCGCCACACACGCCCGGCTTTAACCTCGTCCGTGATTACGGTAAAGGCCTCCTCATGAAACAGGGGCAACGCCGCCCCCTCAGGCAACAGTTCGTCGGGAAACGTGTGACGGGCATAAGCCTCGAACACCGCAGTCAGCAGTCCCTCAAAGGTATTGTCGAAATAAAACAAGTTCATCCTCCCTCTCCTCCTCCAAAGTCAAAGGACAACTGGCGCCCGTCCGTTTTCTTTCCCTGCCTTGGCACCAGCAGGTCGCGCACCCGCCGGGGTGTCAGTTCATGCACCGTAAGCATAGGCAATTCACTGCACGTAATGAAGTATTGCGCTTTCTTCATCACGACACCCATCTTTTTCAGTTGGTAAAAGCCAAGACGTGAAAAACGGCGGGAAGCCACAATCAGCCGGGCAGACTTTATGCCGATGCCCGGCACCCGCATCAGCATTTCGTAATCGGCACGGTTCACATCCACCGGGAACTGCTCGGGATGCCGCAACGCCCATGCCAGCTTAGGGTCGACCTCCAAATCCAGGTTCGGATAAGCATCGTCCACTATCTCCTCCACTTTAAACTGATAAAAGCGCAACAGCCAATCGGCCTGGTACAGACGATTTTCCCTTACCAGCGGAGGCTGTTTCAATGCCGGCAAACGGGTATCGTATGCATTGACCGATACATAGCCTGAATAATACACACGTTTCATGGAGGAACCGCGATACAATGCTGATGACAAGCCCAGAATATCCTGGTCCGTATCCGGAGTGGCGCCAACAATCATCTGGGTGCTCTGCCCGGCGGGCGCAAAACGGGGGGCATGACGGAAATGCTTCCGTTCCTCCGCATTCTCCAGCATGCCCTGCTGAATGTAACGCATCGGGGCAAACACACTTTGATGGTCTTTTTCGGGAGCCAAGCGTTTCAGGCTCTCTTCTTTCGGAATCTCCACGTTGACGCTCAGGCGGTCGGCATACAGCCCGGCCTCCCGCAGCAGTTCGCTGCTGGCTCCCGGAATGGTTTTCAGATGGATATATCCGTTGAAGCGGTGAACGGTACGCAAATCTTTTGCCACCCGCACCAGGCGTTCCATGGTATAGTCTGGATTGCGTACCACACCACTGCTCAAAAAAAGTCCTTCGATGTAATTACGCCGGTAGAACTCGATGGTCAGTTCCACCAGTTCACTGACAGAAAACGTGGCACGCGGCACATCGTTGGAACGCCGGTTGATGCAATACGCGCAATCGTACAGGCAATGGTTGGTGAGCATCGTCTTCAGCAAAGAGATGCAACGCCCGTCGTCCGCAAAGCTATGGCAGATGCCCCAGCCTCCAACAGTATTGCCCAGCATGCCCTCTTTGCCGCCGCGCACCGTTCCACTGGAAGAACAAGAGACATCATACTTTGCCGACTCTGCCAATATCTTCAGCTTATCCAGGACCTTATCATTCATAACACCCTTTCATCTTTCCGGAGAAAAAAAAAGACCACCCTGCGGCAGTCCTTTTTCCTCCAAGAGAAAACGATTTCCCTTAGTTCTTGGCAGCTTCCAAAGATGCCTTGCGGAAAGCTTTCATGGCTTTCTCAATTTCCAACGAAGCCTTACGGGCACGAGTACCGGCAGCTTTGTTTCCATTTTCCAACTGAGCCTTGGCATCTTTTTCAAAACCTGCATAGAGGTCAGCAACTTTTTCAATTAACTCTTTCATAATTTATGGATTGATTTGATTAATTATAGCGGGACAAAAATACACTCTTTCTTGAAATAAACGCAGTAAAACACTCTTTTTTTTGTTCTTAAAGCCAAAAATAGTCAGAAAAAAGAGATTAGGCACATTTTTTAGCCTACTTTTGCACCCATGAAACCCATTACAGACACCACTTATATACATGCCCTCATAGCCGAAGGGGAACACCAGCAGCAAGATTTCAAGTTTGAAATATCCGACGCACGCAAAATTGCCAAGACACTCTCCGCGTTCGCCAATACCCACGGGGGAAGGCTGCTTATCGGCGTAAAAGACAACGGAAAGATAGCCGGCGTCCGCTCCGAGGAAGAACAGTACATGATAGAAGCCGCCGCCCGTATGTATTGCCATCCGGAAATAAGCTACCACACACAGGTTTACCAGGTAGAAGGGCGAAACATCCTCATCGCACACATTGACGAAAGCCCCCGGAAACCCGTCTACGCACGCGATGAAAGCGGACGCGACCTTGCCTATCTGCGCATCAAGGACGAAAATATACTGGCTACCCCCGTCCACCTACGCGTATGGCAACAAGACGGAAATCCGGAAGGCGGGTACATGCCGTTTACCGAACGGGAGCAACTGCTGCTCAACCAACTGGCTGAAAACGGAAGTCTGTCGCTGAACAAATGCTGCAAACAGACACGGCTGCCCCGCCGCACCGTGGAAAACCTGCTGGCACAATTTATCCGCTACGGCCTGGTGGAAACCCTGTTCGAAGGACACCACTTCCTCTTCCGCCTGAAACCATGAGCACATGCACACGCAACTTCTGATGCTTTCCACTTGACACAAAACAACTTATTTCGTACTTTTGCCGCGAAATAAGCGAATTTCCTAACAAAAACAACCTTATAAAACATCATCCTATGGGATTATTTGCCAAATTATTCAACAAAAAAACAGAAACAGCCTCTTCCAAAAACATGGAAGACTTCATTTCACTGACACGCGTCTACTTCCAGTCAGTAATGGCCGTTAACCTGGGTATCACGAACATACGCTTCATCCCCGATGTGGCAAACTTCAAACACCTGTTCAAGATTCCTACCGTAGGCGGACGGCTGGGACAAGGCGAAAAAGCCGCATCACGCAAAATGCTGATGCAGGACTACGGAATCAGTGAAAACTTCTTCAAAGAAATCGATGCGTCCATCAAAAAACATTGCCGTACACAAAACGATATCCAAGGCTACCTGTTCATGTACCAAGGATTCTCCAACGACCTGATGATGCTGATGGGAAACCTGATGCAATGGAAGTTCCGCGTACCCTCCATCTTCAAGAACACACTGCGCGCCATGACCGAAAAAACCGTGCATGAAATATGTACCCGCGCCGTCTGGAAGAAAGATGACGTACACAAGACGGCCATGGCTGTACGCCAATACAAAGAACGCCTGGGGTACTCCGAGCAATGGATGACGGAATACGTGTACAACGTCGTCATGCTGGCAAAGAAAGAACCCAAACCCAAGGCTGAAGATAATGTAGCCAAGAAATAACAACCTGATAAAAAATGACATGGAGGACGTTGAACTGCATCCCCTCCGACCTTTCCTCCCCGGCAACGCGCAACTGCTGATGCTGGGGAGTTTTCCTCCGCAACGGAAACGATGGTCAATGGATTTCTATTACCCCAATTGGAACAACGACATGTGGAGGATTACGGGCTTGGTATTCTTCAACGACAAAGAGCATTTCGTCTTGCCGGGGCAAAAGGCCTTTTGTAAAGAGAAGCTCATCGGTTTCCTGCAAGACACTGGCATAGCCCTCTACGATACAGCCACCGCCATCCGCCGCTTGCAGGATAATGCTTCCGACAAATTCCTTGAAATCGTACAGCCCACCGACGTTGCCTCCCTGCTGGCACAGCTTCCCCGCTGCAAGGCCATAGCCACCACCGGGGAAAAAGCCACCGAAACCATTTGCACGCAACTGCACACAGCCCGCCCCGCAGTAGGCGACCACACGGAGTTTCTTTTTCAAGACCGCCCGCTACGCCTCTACCGCATGCCATCCTCATCGCGTGCCTATCCCCTCTCCCTTGAAAAGAAAGCAGCGGCATACCGCATCATGTACCAGGAGTTGCAGCTTATCTGAGTACCCGGGACTTCCTACCTGATGTCTATCAATTTATGTGTCTGAAGGCTTAGGCGCCAACGCGGATGGCTCATGACGCAAGCCACCGTCTCGGGGATATTGCTGCCCGAGCAAGGCTGCAGGAAGAAGTGGTCTGCCTGCAACCGTTCATACCCGTCAAGTTCCTGTCCCTGGTACACGACCTTTACCTCATCCATACGGTCAATGACCAAGCTCCCTCCCGCCTTGGGCGAACAGGTCACCCAGTCTATATTGTCGGGCAAGGCGTGGGTGCCGTTGGTCTCGATGCACACGTACCTGCCGGACTGATGCAACCGGTCTACCAAGGCGCGGTCTATCCACAAGGACGGCTCGCCACCCGTCAGGATAACCATGCGGGCAGGATAGCTCTCCACCTGCGCCACAATCTCGTCATCGCTCATCAGAACGCCGTCCTCGTGCTGCGTGTCGCAAAAAGGGCATTTCAGGTTGCAGCCGGAGAAACGTACAAATACGGCAGGGGTACCTGTGTGGTAGCCTTCGCCCTGCAGGCTGTAAAATATCTCGTTAACCTTCCTCACCGTCCCCGTCTTTTTCGTAAATCACCGTGTTGCCTTCCGATTCCCGGATTTCCACCTTATAACACATCGGCACCCGGTCGCAAATCCAGCGTGCCATGTTCTCCGCCGTAGGATTGCAGGGGAGCACCTCATTCAGGTTCTTGTGGTCCAGTTGTCCTTGTACTATTTGCTTGATGCGGGTAAAGTCTACTACCATTCCGTCGGCATTCAACTCGCGCGAACGGCAATAAACGGTGACAATCCAATTATGCCCGTGCAGATTCTCACATTTGCTGGGATAGGACAATGCCAGGCTATGCGCAGCCGACACCTCCATGCGTTTGATAACTGTATACATGCGTTACGTGTGTTATGATGTTGTGTCCCGCACCTAATGTCACCTCAGCGCCGGGACTAAATACTACTTTCTCCCTTGCTTTTCCAATTCCAGCAAGAACCTCTTGGCTGCCAGCCCGCCACCGTATCCCGTAAGCGAGCGGTCGCTCCCCACTACCCTGTGGCAAGGCAGGAAGATGGACAGTGCATTGGCCCCGTTGGCATTGGCCACGGCGCGCACAGCTGCAGGCCGTCCCAATTGCCGGGCCAGTTCCCCGTAGGACACCGTCTGCCCGTAAGGAATGTCCGCCAGCTGTTGCCATACCGACTTTTGAAACCCGGTGCCTGCCAACAGCAGGGGAACGCTGAAAGCGGTCCGTCCGCACCGGAAGTACTCATCAAGCTGGGCGGCAGCTTCCTGCACCACCCCGGAAGGCTTCTCCACATAAACAGCCTTCAACAAGCCCTGCAACCGCCTGTCCACCCTGCCGGGGTGTTTCTCCACTACCCAGTTGCACAGGCAGAGTCTGCCGTCAAACGAGCCCAGCAACAGGTCGCCGCAAGGGGCATGATAGCGTTGCACGCAAATCTCATTTTTTCCGTCCATCCTGTCCGTCATTTACCGGTTACACGTCCTACCCGCTCTCCCGTTCCGCCATTCCCAAAGTCTGCCGGGCGGGAGCCGGGGCGGGGTGCAAAAGTATCAAAATCCCGCCATTCCGCCAAGAAAAGCATCCGGCAAAAACGCCCGTCCGGCAGGTATATGCCCCATTCTTGCCCCCACACCCCTCAAAACGCCCGGGTTGCCCCGGCCTCCGGACAGGGCAATCCGGAAAGTATTTTTACATTATCAGACTTCAGGCCATCTGCCTACCTTGTCCGTACCCGGCTCGTACCTTCTTCGCTCCTCGTTCGGTCGACCGCCCTCTCCTTAGAAGCGAAGAAGAAAGGGTGCGGAAAAGGTCCGGGATTGACTATAAATATTTACAAAAAGGCAACAGGGAAGAATGCCGGGAAGAAAAATTACCCGGAGGGAAGACGTTTTTTTTACCGAAATGTTTTGGTCTTTTAGAAGTAAATTGTATTTTTGTCTACAATTTTGGTATAGTAAAATGACAGACGAGGAAAGAACGCTGTTAAGCACCTTCGAGACACAACTGGAGCATCTGATTTTCCTACATGACGAACTCAGGCAAAAGAACGCCAAACTGATGCAGGAACTTGAAGCAAAGGACAACGAATGCCGGAAGATGCAAGCCGATTTCCGAGAACTGGAACAGCGCTATACCGACTTGAAAACAGCCACGACAATCAGCCTGAACGGCAGCGATGTAAAAGAGACGAAGTCGCGATTGTCGAAACTTGTGCGCGAAGTCGATAAATGCATCGCCTTGCTGAATGAATAAAGAAAGCAGATGTATGAACGATCAGATAAAGATAAACCTGCAAATGGCAGGCTTCACCTACCCCGTCATCATTGACCGGAAAGACGAGGAAGCGGTGAGGAAAGCAGCCAAGCAGATTAACCAAAGGTTCTACGAAGAGCAGAAACGGTATTCCGACCTGCCGCCCGAAAGGGTCATGACCCTGGTAGCCTACCAGTTCGCACTGGAAACCCTGCAACTGAAGCAACGCCACGACACGGAACCTTACACAAGCAAAATCAAGGAACTGACCAGCTTGCTGGACAACTACTTCAACAGGTTGCAAGCAACGTGAAGGGGCCTTTTCCGACAAGAAAACACGCGCACTGCATGAAAACATCTCCCGCCGGACATACCGGGAGCGGTTTTTATACAGTGCGTTTTTATTTATATACTTAAACAATTTAATAAGATGACAGTAGTTACAATAGTCGCATGCATTGCCTGCCTCCTGATAGGGGGAGTGGTTTCATACCTGGTCTTCAAGCACGGGTTGAAATCAAAGTACGAGGCTATCCTGAAAGACGCCGAGGCCGAAGCCGAGGTTATCAAGAAAAACAAGTTGCTCGAAGTCAAAGCCAAGTTCCTGGACAAGAAGGCCGACCTGGAAAAAGAGGTCGCCGCCCGAAACCAGAAGATACAGCAGGTGGAAAACAAGCTGAAGCAACGCGAAATGGTGCTGAACCAACGCCACGAAGACCTGCAGCGCAAGAAGCAGGAAGCCGACGCCATCCGCGAGAACCTCGAGGCACAGCTGGGCGTGATTGACAAGAAGAAGGAAGAACTGGAGCACCTGCAACGCCAGGAGATAGAGAAGCTCGAAGCCATCTCAGGCCTCTCCGCCGACGAAGCCAAGGAGCGCATGGTAGAATCCCTCAAGGAAGAAGCCAAGACCCAGGCACAGTCCTACATCAACGACATCATGGACGACGCCAAGCTCACCGCCAGCAAGGAAGCCAAGCGCATCGTCATACAGTCCATACAACGCGTGGCCACCGAGACCGCCATCGAGAACTCCGTCACCGTGTTCCACATCGAGTCCGACGAGATAAAGGGACGCATCATCGGGCGTGAAGGCCGCAACATACGCGCCCTCGAGGCAGCCACCGGTGTGGAAATCGTGGTGGACGACACCCCCGAGGCCATCGTGCTCTCCGCCTTCGACCCCGTGCGCCGCGAAATAGCCCGCCTGGCCCTGCACCAGCTCGTCACCGACGGCCGCATACACCCCGCACGCATAGAGGAAGTAGTGGCCAAAGTGCGCAAGCAAGTAGAGGAAGAAATCATCGAGACGGGCAAGCGCACCACCATCGACCTGGGCATCCACGGCCTGCACCCCGAGCTGATACGCATCATCGGCAAGATGAAATACCGCTCAAGCTACGGGCAGAACCTGCTGCAGCACGCCCGCGAGACCGCCAACCTCTGCGCCGTCATGGCTGCGGAGCTGGGCCTCAACCCCAAGAAAGCCAAGCGCGCCGGACTGCTGCACGACATCGGCAAGGTGCCCGACGAGGAGCCCGAACTGCCGCACGCCATCTACGGCATGAAGCTCGCCGAGAAGTACAAGGAGAAGCCCGACATCTGCAACGCCATCGGCGCCCACCACGACGAGACGGAGATGACCAGCCTGCTGGCCCCCATCGTGCAGGTGTGCGACGCTATCTCCGGCGCACGACCCGGAGCACGCCGCGAGATTGTGGAGGCCTACATCAAGCGGCTGAACGACCTGGAACAGCTGGCCATGTCCTACCCCGGCGTCACCAAGACCTACGCCATACAAGCCGGCCGCGAGCTGCGCGTCATCGTCGGCGCGGACAAGATTGACGACAAGCAGACGGAAAGCCTCTCGGGCGAAATCGCCAAGAAGATACAGGACGAGATGACCTATCCCGGACAGGTGAAAATCACCGTCATCCGCGAGACACGCTCCGTGAGCTACGCGAAGTAGGCTACGCGAAGTAAACATCTCGGCACACCCACGCAAAGAACAGCGGGAGAAGGCGGGACCCACGTCCCACCTTCTCCCGCTACTTTTTTCCGACCCGGCGCCGGAAGCCCTCAGCCCATCTGCTGGTTGCCGCCCTCCCCGCCGGAGGTGACGCTGCCTATCAACAAGGAGTATTCGCCATAGGGGAGCTCGTTGCGAAGCCCGTCTTCCGTGCAAGAGACAAGGGCTAATGCGAAGGGCCACGCGAAGGAAAGGATGGAAAGGGTTAAACTTTCTTAAATGTAAGAGTAATTGGGAAGGTTCACTATCCGTTTCATAACCGTGGCATCTATTTTGAGAGTTGGTACATGGCAAAGGTAACAATTATATCTGGAAAAGCAAGGGTTGGCCGCGCGATAATCACCCCCGGGCAAAGAGCCGTCCTCCTTGTCACAGTTTTGTAACATCAGAGGTGGCAAAATGGTAGATATGCCGGAAAACAAGGTGCAAAAGACATATTTTTTATGTTCTACAACATATTTTCCGCAAATAATTGCTACCTTTGCAGCGTTGAAACAAGAGAATACAATAGAAGATGTTTAACCGTCTCCCGAATCGCGGGAGCACAAAACCGAAAAGACTTATGAACAAAACTATGAATGAAATTTTTATGCTGCGGTACCGCATCAAGCGTTACCAGTCGATGGGCAACGGTCCCATGTGCCAAGCCTTGAACGGCAGGCTGCAGAAGCTGCTGGCACAGCAAGCTTCAGCTATGTGAGAAAACAACTTTATCAACGAATAACTCTTTAACCCGGGCAGGGAGCCACGCAAGGCTCCCTGCCTTTTTTGTGCCCTATACTTAAGAAAGTACTCCCCCTCCTATCCGTTAATCACCGCCCGCTAATCACTAATCACTAACCGCTAATCCCTATATATAATGGTATGCCCGAGGCGGCTCACTCCCAGTCGCTGAACTCAAAACTGAGCTGCTCCCACTGCCCGCTGCCCCGCCGGCCCTTGTCGCCGTCATCCTCACTACGCGGATTGGACACGGACAGGCCGATGAGCCGGATGGGATGGCGCTCGTAGTCCACCTCCCGCAGCAGTTGCTTGGCCAGGGGCAGGATGGTGGCAAGGTCCGTCAGCTGGTTGTCCTGTGTGATGCAGCGGGTAATCTGGGTGAAGTCGTGGAACTTTATCTTCAGCGTCAGCGTGTTGCCCCGGAAGCCCTTGCCCTCCAGGCGGCGCACCAGCTCCTGCGCCACGTGGTACAGCTCGATAATGACGCTGGAACGCACGGAGATGTCGCGCTCCAACGTACGTTCGCAGCCGATGGACTTGCGCACCCTCACCGCTTCCACCGGGCGCAGGTCGATGCCCCGGGCAAAGTCGTAGTACACCGCCCCCACCTTGCCGAACGTACGCCGCAGCATCTCTTGCGAGCAAGCCCGCAACTGGGCGCCGTTGTGTATGCCAAGTTCGTGCATCCGCTTGGCCGTGACAGGCCCCACGCCCCAGAAACTCTCGACGGGCAGGCGGGCAATGAAGTCGAGCGCCTGGTCGGGATGGATGGTGCACAAGCCGTCGGGCTTGCGGTAGTCCGAGGCTACCTTGGCCAGGAACTTGTTGTACGACACGCCGGCCGACGCCACCAGGTGCAGCCGCTCGCGTACCTTCGCCTTGATTTCCCGGGCAATGTCCACGGCAAGGGCGATGCCGGGCTTGTTCTCCGTCACGTCCAGGAAAGCCTCATCCAGCGATATCGGCTCGATGATGTCGGTATATTCGTGGAATATCTCGTGTATCTGGCGCGACACCTCCTTGTAGACGTCCATCCGCCCGGGGATGAAAACGAGCTGGGGGCACAGGCGTTTCGCCTTCTGCGACGACATGGCCGAGCGCACGCCAAACTTCCGCGCCTCGTAGCTGGCGGCAGCCACCACACCCCGCTCCTCGGCATGGCCCACCGCAATGGGCTTGCCCCGCAGTTCGGGATGGTCGCGCTGCTCCACCGAGGCGTAGAAGGCGTCCATGTCGATGTGTATGATTTTGCGCCCGTCCATAAGCCTGTCCTCATGCCGTCTGCCCGGCCGGCCGGTCCATGCCCAAGTTCACTTTGATTCGCCGGTACACGTAGATGAAGGCCGGGACGAGGAACGCATCGGCAAACACCCACGCCGTAGAGTCGCCGAAACACACGGCAATGTACCCGAAAGCAGGTACCGCCAGCACGCTCACCAGGATGCGGGCTATCATCTCGGACACGCCGGACAGCATGGCCAGGTTCGTAAAGCCCGCCCCCTGTATGGTGTAGCGCAAGATGCAAAGCAGCCCCAATACCGGGAAGAACGATACCGACACGTGAATGAACAACGCCGTATCGGCCAGGATTTCCGTTTCCGACGCATCGACAAAGAGCAGGGCAATCTGCTCGCTGCACGTCATCAGCACCGTGAAGGCAAACACCCAATACACCGCCACCATGACCGCCGCCGCCTTCACTCCCTGCCAGATGCGCAAAGGCTTGCCCGCGCCGTAGTTCTGCCCCGCATAGGTGGCCATCGCGATACCCAGGCTCTCGAGCGGGCACATGAAGAACATCTTGATGCGCATGGCAGCCGTGAACGCAGCCACGCAAGCCGTGCCCAACGCATTGTTGGCGCTCTGCAACATGATGCTGCCAATGGCGGTGATGGAGAACTGCAGCCCCATAGGCGCCCCGATGCTGAGCAACGTGCGCGCCAGACGGGCATCGTAACGCCGTTCGGCAGGAGTGGTGCGAAGGATGGCGAAATGCTTCATCATATAGAAGTAACACAACACCGCCGACACCGCCTGCGCCACCAGCGTGGCAATGGCAGCGCCCGCCACGCCCCACCCCAGGACCAGGATGCAGAAAAGGTCGAGCACGACGTTGAGCACCGTGGACAGCAGCAGGAACCAGAACGGCGTCTTGCTGTCGCCCAACGCACGGATAATGCTGGACAGCAGGTTGTAGAAGAACGTACAGGGAATGCCCAAGAACGTAATCAGCAGGTAATAGTACGCCCCCTGAAAGATATTGTCCGGCGTACGCATCCAGCGCAAGATGTCGTCGCAAAGCACACTGGTCAGTACCGCCAGCACCACCGAGATAATCCCCGCCAGTTGCAGGCTGACCACCACGTAGCGACGCATGGTAGCATAGTCCCTCGCCCCGAACTTCTGCGCCACCGGGATGCCGAACCCGCCGCAACACCCGTTGCAAAAGCCCAGGATAAGGAACACCACCGACGTGCTGGCACCTACCGAAGCCAAGGCGTCGATGCCCAGGAAACGCCCCACGATGGCAGCGTCTATCAGCGAATAAGTCTGCTGCAACAGGTTGCCTGCCAAGAGCGGCAGCGTGAAGTAAAACAACTGCGGGAATATCCTCCCGCTGGTCATCTCTTTCGATGTAGCCATAATCCATGTCCTCCTGAAAAACGGTGCAAAGGTAATGGTTTTGCCACACATCGGGAACACTTTGCCGCCGGTTTTCGCACAACGAGGGTCAGCGTTGTTAGGCCAACGAGGGTCAGCGTTGTCAGGCTAACGAGGGGTATAGTTATAACAACGAGCTGCGGCAGCCCGTTGGCAAGGGCTGCCGCAACTCGTAGCAAAGGGTGTCAGCATAGGCTTGCCGGGAAACCCGGCACATCTGTCAGTACCTGCAATCCTTGATGGCGTCGATGAGCCGGGTGAAGTCGGCAGGATGCACATCGCCGATGTTGCCGATGCGGAAGGTATCGGCCTGCGATATCTTGCCCGGGTAGATGACAAAGCCACGCTCTTTCAGCTGGGCGTAGAACGACTTGAAGTCGAACCCGTCGTGCGGATAAAGGAAGGAGGTAATGACGGGCGACTGCACCTCGTCGGGCAACAACGTGCGGAAGCCCAGCGAGCGCATGCCCTGCACCAGCACGTCGTGGTTCTGGCAATAGCGGCGATGGCGTGCCTCTATCCCGCCCTCTTCCTTCAGCTCCTGCATGGCCTGCTTGAAGGCGCGCACCACATGGGTGGGCGAGGTGAAGCGCCACTTGCCGTGCCCCTTCTCCATCGTTTCCCACTGGTCGTAGATGTCGAGCGAGAGCGACTTGGACACGCCCTTGCAACGCATCAGCTCCGAGCGGCGGGCAATGATGAAGCCGAAGCCCGGCACGCCCTGTATGCACTTGTTAGCACTGCTGATGAGGAAGTCGATGCCCAGCTTGTGCACGTCGAGGGGGATGCCCCCGAAGCTGCTCATGGCGTCCACGATGAACTTCTTGCCATACATCTTGACGATGTGCGCCAGCCGTTCCAGCGGGTTGAGGATGCCCGTGGTCGTCTCGCAATGCACCACGGCCACGTGGGTGATTTCGGCATTGTGTGCCAGGTAGTCGTCCACATACTCTGCCGATACTTGTTCCGTTTCGTCGAAAGCCAGCATGTCGTAGTCAATGCCGTGGTATTCGGCAATGTTGCCCATGCGGTCGCCGTAAGCCCCGTTGCTCAAGATGAGCAGCTTGTCGCCGGGCTTGATGGCGCTGCCTATCACGGCCTCCACGCAGTAGGTGCCGCTGCCCTGCATCAGGATGGAGGTGTATTCGTCGGTGTCCGGCGTGGCAAGCGCCACGAGTTCTTTGCGGATTTCTTCTACAATGTGCACGTTGTAGTCTTCGTCCCACGTGCACCAGTCGGCCATCATGGTTTGTTTCACGCTATCGGTAGTGGTCAAGGGGCCGGGGGTCAGTAAAACATAAGGTCTCATGTCAGTAATAAATTTATTAAGATTCGTTATTCTTTGTCTTCTCTATCACACTTCACCGTTCATACGGCGTTCTATGTCCTCTATCACGGCAGGCAATTCTTCGATAGTGTCTACCACGTAGTGGGCGCCTGCCTCCTCCATGCGCCGGCGCACGGCGGCCTTGCGCTGCTCCAGTTCATCGGCAGGCATTGCTGCTACCTGGGCTTCGGTCAGCGCCAGCTCGTTGCTACCCGTTATGACGCCTACTGTCCAGACCTTGGCGTTGACGCCCTCCTTGATGTCGGCAATGGTGTCGCCATACTTCAGCACATAGTCCACGGAGGGGATGGCGAGGTCTATCATGTTCTGGTACACCATGTAGGGGCAGGGACGTCCTGCGGGCAGGTGGTCGGAGGTGACGCAATGGTCAATCACGTAGCCTTGGCGGGCGGCGGCGGGGATGACCACTTCCATCATCTTTTCCGTATATCCCGTGGTGCTGCCCACCTTGATGCCGCGCCGGCGCAGGGCGGCTATCGTTTCCACCACGCCGGGAATGGGGGTGGAATAGCTTTCCAACGTGGCAAACAAGGCGCGCTGGAAGTCGGCATAGCGTGCCTGCACGTCGTTGTCGTCATAATCGCGGCCATACTTCTGGCGGAAGGCCTGCGCCACGCGCCCGATGCCGAACAGAGCGCGGATTTCTTCAATCTTGGTCAGCCCCATGAAGGCGCGCGTCTCGGCAGCGGTCACCTCGATGCCTATGGCCTTGAAGCTCTCCATGAAGGCGGCCACCGGGGCAAAGCAACCGTAATCTACCGAGGTGCCTGCCCAGTCCATGATAATGCATTCTATACGTTTCATATTTCGTCTTTTTTGTTAATGTTTATCCTGTTTCCTTCGCATGGCTTTGACGCAGCCAAAGTAATGCTTTGCGGGCATAAAAGCAACAGACTGCCCTCTTTTAGTTTATCCCGGGAAACCCGTTTATTCTGTCTGTTGATTATCAGTAGTATAGTGGTTCCAGCCGTTTCCATTCGCTGGAACCTTACGTTCCACCGGCTGGGAACCGTGGTTCCGCGCCTTGGGAACGATGGTTCCAAGCATGGGGAACTGTGGTTCCAAGCCTATGGAACTTATGGTCCCACAGCCGGGAACCGTCCCCCCCTCCTTTACACCACGTCGGCAGCCAGCCCGCGCGGCATGCTGCTGTTGGCCCCCGCGCCGCGCAACGGGCGGTAAGTATCCTGCAAGCGGCGCTCCCTGCGGTAGCGCGACACGATGTAGACGCCTGCCAGCACGAAGGCCACGCTGCACACCAGCCCCGCACAGCCAGCCATCAGGTTATAGAAGTCCAGCCAGTTGATGTCGGGACTGAAGAACTCTTTCACCACCAGCACCGCCACCGTCCCGGTATAGCCGATGAAGTCCAGCGTGATGATGAAGAAGCCCACATTGCCTTTTATCTTGAAGCAAGCGATGAAACGCTCGAAAAACAGCGTCTGGAAACTGAGGTAAACCGTGTAGAGCGAGAGGCTCTGCACGAACAGCCATACGATGGGCGACAGCCGGAGGGTGTCGTAATGGTAGGCCACCAACCCCAACGTAGCCGTTCCGCACGTCACCAACGCCAGCAGCAGGCAAAGCGCCTTGACATTGCTGCGCACCATGGACAGGAGGCTGAAGATGAAGAGTATGATGAGCGTCACCACCGCATCGACCTTGGCAAACGCCCACGAAGACAGGCCTGCTGCCTCCACATCGAGAATCTTGACCAGAAAGTCTTCCTTGATGTCCTGCAGCACCGTGATGAACAGGTTGGCGCCAAACAGCAAGACAAGCACCGGCATGAAGCTCTTGAACAACGAACGGCGGGCACACCCATCCAGCGTGACACGCTCGGTGCGCAACGCCTTGTCGGCCTCGGTGGGCTGCGGCAGGCGCGTCATGAGCCATCCCAGCAGCGAAAGCAGGGGGAAGGCAAACGCCCCGATGAACGCCGGCATCCAGAACTCGCTGATGTGCAGCCCGTCCATTACATACAAGCCTGCCGACTTTGCCGTGCCCGAACTGATGGCAATGCTCAGCCCCATCAGGCTGGCCAGCAGGTCGGTGACCCGACGCCCCTCCAAGAAACTGAAAATCACGCCCCACATGCTAAAAGGCCTGTACCTCTGCCTTGACTACAACCGTAACCCCATTGCGCGACGGATACTCTTCATCAAGCACTCGGACAGCACCAACATGGATGACTTCCTCGCGTTGAAAGGACGCATCGTCCCCTGCGAAGAGCTGACTGAAGAGCTTATACCTTATTATAATTACACCTGCCAACCGGGCGACTTCATCAAGACCTGCAACGTTCCTTCCCCCTTATTGAATTGGAGAAGGAAAAGAAAATGTTGGCCATATAGCCTTCTTTGCAACCTGGTTGCAAAGAAACCGCGTTACCTTTGCCTCCGGAAACCATAATGAGGCAAAGACATGACACATCATCATTGCACGTGTTGCGGCTCCACACCTGCCGCGGACAATTGCGCCACCCGCTATCCGCTGAAAGAATACGGGCATCTTATCCTTTCGGCCTTACTGCTTGCCACCGGCATTGTGTTGATGAACACCGGAAAGTTCTTCTCGCAACATCCCGGCCTTGCCGCTGCATGGTTTGTCGCGGCTTACCTGCCGGTGGGACTTCCCGTGCTGCGCGAAGCCTGGGAAAACATCCGCCGCAGGGACCTGTTCAACGAATTTACGCTGATGACCATCGCTTCCATCGGCGCCTTTTACATCGGCGAATATCCGGAAGGGGTAGCCGTGATGCTGTTTTATTCGTTGGGGGAATATTTCCAAAGCAAAGCCGTCAGCAAGGCCAGGCATGACATCAGTGCCTTGCTGGACGTCCGTCCCGAGGTTGCCACTGTCGTTGAAGACGGAAAAGCATTCCCGAAAAATCCGCGCCAAGTACAGCCCGGGGAAACCATCGAAGTAAAAGTAGGGGAAAGAGTCCCGCTGGACGGCACGTTGCTTACCGATATGGCCTCGTTCAACACCTCTGCCCTGACCGGCGAAAGCTTACCTCGGCACATCAGGCAAGGAGAAGAGGTATTGTCGGGCATGATTGTTACCGACCGGGTAACACGCATACGGGTCACCCGCCCTTTCGAACAAAGCGCATTGACACGCATTCTGGAGTTGGTGCAACATGCTTCCGGACGCAAAGCTCCCGCCGAATTGTTTATCCGCAAGTTTGCCCGCATCTATACGCCCGCGGTAACAGGGTTGGCGGTTTTGCTGGTCCTTATCCCTTGGATATGGTCGTTGGCCGATACAAATTTCGTCTTTTCGTTCAACGAATGGTTATACCGGGCACTGGTCTTTCTGGTCATTTCCTGTCCATGCGCATTGGTGGTGAGCATCCCGCTCGGCTACTTCGGTGGAATCGGTGCCGCATCGCGGTTGGGCATCCTGTTCAAGGGAGGCAATTACCTGGATGCAATGGTACACATCAACACCGTGGTATTCGACAAGACCGGAACCTTGACGCAAGGCACTTTTGAAGTCCGCTCATGCCAGACCTGCAAAGGTTTGTCCGACGGACGCATGGTGCAACTCCTCGCTTCAGCAGAGTACAACAGCACGCATCCCATTGCCAAGGCCATCGTGCACTATGCCAACCGGGAAGGCATCAGCCTCCTGCCGGCAAAGGATATACGGGAAAGCGGCGGACAAGGACTGGAAGCCTGCGTCGATGGCATCCGGGTATTGGCGGGCAATGCCCGGATGCTGGAGCAACACAATGTCTGTTTCCCGCAGGACATTTTGGACAAGGCTGAAGGCACGGCCGTACTTTGCGCCCTCGACGGAAAGTATGCCGGATGTCTGGTTCTCTCGGATGTGCTGAAAAAAGACGCGGTGCAAGCCGTAAAAAACTTAAAGGCATTAAATATCAAAAACATCCAGATGCTATCGGGCGACAAACAATCCATTGTCAACGCTTTTGCCCGGAAGTTGGGCATCACCCGGGCATACGGGGACTTACTGCCGGAAGGAAAGGTAAAGCATCTGGAAGAATTGCGGAAGGATGCCCGAAACCGCATTGCCTTTGTAGGAGACGGCATCAACGATGCGCCCGTACTTGCGTTGAGCCATGTGGGCATTGCCATGGGCGGATTGGGAAGTGACGCCGCCATCGAGACCGCCGATGTAGTGATTCAAACCGACCAACCCTCGAAAGTGGCCACCGCCATACGGGCAGGCAAGGCAACAAGGCACATCGTCTGGCAAAACATCACCTTGGCTTTGGGCATTAAAATCCTGGTGCTATTGTTGGGCGCCGCAGGCCTTGCCAACTTGTGGGAAGCCGTCTTTGCCGACGTAGGCGTAGCACTGATAGCCATAATGAACGCCATGAGGGTACAACGGCTGATAAAGTAAGTACAGCCCCACACCGGGAAAGATGACATTTTTTCTATACTTTTGCAAAAGAAAAACGACACACAAGATGGAAGATAAAAACCGCCTCGACTTATTGGCACAACGCGGCATACATCCTACCGCCATCCGCCTGCTGGTGCTGGAAGCCATGCAAAAGATTAACCGGCCGGTATCGTTGTCCGAGCTGGAAACCATACTGGACACGGTAGACAAATCCAGCATTTTCCGGACGCTGACCCAATTCCTGTCCCACCACCTGATACATTGCGTAGACGACGGGACAGGCTCTTTCAAGTATGCCGTATGCAGCCCCGACTGCTCGTGCGGGGTAGAAGACTTGCACACACATTTCCATTGTGAAGGATGCCACCGGACGTTTTGCATGAAAAACATCCCTACTCCCGTGGTACAACTGCCCGAAGGCTTCACCTTGAACAGCATAAACTATGTGCTGAAAGGTTTGTGCCCCGAATGTGCCGCAAAAAGGGAAAAAGCGTAGGCTTCGTTTTTTTTCGTAACTTTGCAAAGAAAAAAAGACACCATTATGATTCTTACCGCTGAACATATCCTCCTCACCGGAGCTATCCTGCTCTTTGTGAGCATTATTGCCTGCAAGACAGGCTATCGGTTCGGGGTTCCCACCCTGTTATTGTTCTTAGGCGTCGGCATGCTGTTCGGAAGCGACGGACTGGGACTGCAGTTCTACGACATGCACTCTGCCCAGTTCATCGGCATGGTGGCATTGACCATCATCCTGTTTTCCGGAGGTATGGACACCCGCTTCAAGGAAATCAGGCCGGTATTGGCACCGGGCATCGTGCTTTCCACGGCAGGGGTATTGCTCACGGCAGCCTTCACGGGCGTCTTCATCTGGTGGCTTTCGGGCATGAGCTGGACCAACATCCACTTCCCGCTTATTGCCTCGCTCCTGCTGGCTTCCACCATGTCTTCTACCGACTCGGCTTCTGTCTTCGCCATCCTGCGTTCGCAAAAAATGAACCTGAAAAACAACCTGCGTCCCATGCTTGAACTGGAGAGCGGAAGCAACGACCCCATGGCCTACATGATGACCATTGTCTTTATCCAACTTATCCAGACCGCCAATGCAAGCTTTGGGCAAATAGCCGCTTCATTTGTCATCCAGTTTGTCGTAGGCGGCATCATGGGCTACCTGATGGGGCGTCTGGCCATCCTGATGCTGAACAAGCTGAACATCGACAACCAGGCCATGTATCCCATCCTGCTGCTGTCCGTAGCATTCTTCACCTTCTCCGTCACCAGCCTTCTGCAAGGCAACGGCTACCTGGCCATCTACATTGCCGGCATCATGGTAGGAAACGGCAAGGTTACCAACCGCCGGGAGATAGACACGTTTATGGATGGACTGACGTGGCTGTTCCAAATCATCATGTTCCTCTGCCTGGGCTTGCTGGTCAACCCTCACGAAATGCTGGACGTTGCCGCCGTGGCATTGCTCATCGGCGTGTTCATGATTCTGGTAGGACGCCCGCTCAGCGTATTCCTCTGCCTGTTACCCTTCGGAAAGAAAATTGATGCCAAGTCCAAACTGTTCGTCTCATGGGTAGGATTGCGCGGTGCGGTGCCCATCATCTTTGCCACTTACCCCGTGGTGGAAAACGTGCCCGGGGCCAATGTCATTTTCAACATCGTATTCTTTATCACTATCATTTCCCTTGTTGTACAAGGCACTACCATCTCTGCCATGGCACGCCTGCTGGGCTTGTCTGCCCCGATGGAGAAGACCGGCAACGATTTCGGCGTGGAACTTCCCGAAGAATTGGGTTCCGACCTGCACGACATCACCGTAACCCCCGAGGTACTGAAGCAAGGCGATACGCTGCAAAAACTCAGCCTACCGGCCGGTACCCTGGTCATGATGGTAAAGCGGGGCGACAAGTACCTGGTTCCCAACGGAACGCTGAAGCTGCACGCCAATGACAAATTATTAATCATCTCGCAAAAGGAAAAGCAAGAAGCCGGGAAAGAATCAACTTAATTAGCCAGCGGAATCAAGTTGATTAGCCAACGAAAACAACTTGATTATCTACCGAAAATAAGCTATTCTATTTGCATAGCATCGGTAATAGCCCTATCTTTGTGCCGTTTTACGAAGAAACGGAACAAAAAATCCACACGGAATGGAACAGCAACCCGAAAAATTCATTGACTATATCGAGCAAAGCATCATCCGGAACTGGAACAGGAATGCGCTGACCGACTATAAGGGCATCACCCTTCAATACAAGGATGTAGCACGGAAAATCGCCAAATTCCACATCGTACTGGAAAGCGCAGGCATACGCCCGGGTGACAAAATAGCCGTCTGCGGACGCAACAGCGCCCATTGGGCTGTCTGTTTCTTGGCAACCTTGACGTACGGGGCGGTCATTGTACCCATCCTCCACGAGTTCAAGGCAGATAACGTGCACAACATCGTGAACCATTCCGAAGCCAAACTGCTCTTCGTAGGCGACCAAGTGTGGGAGAACCTGAACGAAGACCTGATGCCCCTGCTGATGGGAGTGGTGCTGCTCCCCGACTTTACCCCCGTGGTATGCCGCAACCCCAGGCTCATGGATGCCTTTGAACACCGCAACGCCATTTACGGGACACGGTATCCCAAGAACTTCCGGCCCGAGCACATCCGGTACCGTAAGGAAGAATCTCCGGAAGAACTTGCCATCATCAACTACACATCCGGCACCACCGGCTACTCCAAAGGGGTCATGCTGCCTTACCGGAGCCTATGGTCCAACGTGGCCTACTGCCATGAGATGCTGCCTGTACGCCCCGGCGACCATATTGTGTCGATGCTCCCTTTGGGACACGTGTTCGGCATGATGTACGACTTTCTATACGGCATCTCGGCAGGAGCGCACCTGTATTTCCTTACCCGCATGCCCTCCCCCAAAATCATAGCCCAGTCGTTTGCCGAAATCAAGCCCCGGGTCATCTCATGCGTGCCGCTTATCGTGGAGAAAATCATCAAGAAAAACATCTTGCCGAAAGTAGACAACAAGATAGGAAAGCTCCTGCTGCACGTGCCTATCATCAACGACCGCATCAAGACCGCGGCACGCAACGAAGCCATGCAGATATTCGGCGGACAATTTGATGAAATCATCATCGGCGGGGCGCCGTTCAATGCCGACGTGGAAAGGTTCCTCAAACAAATAGGCTTCCCCTACACCATCGCTTACGGCATGACCGAATGCGGCCCCATCATCTGCTCCAGCCGGTGGGAAACGCTCCGGACAGGCTCTTGCGGGAAAGCCGCCACACGCATGGAAGTGAAAATCGACTCGCCAGACCCGGAACACACTGCCGGCGAAATCATCTGCAAAGGCGACAACGTGATGCTGGGTTACTATAAAAACGAAGAAGCCACCACGCAAATTATCGATGCCAACGGTTGGCTACATACCGGCGACTTGGCCACAATGGATGCAGACGGCTACGTCACCGTACGCGGCCGCAGCAAGAACATGCTGCTCACAGCGAGCGGGCAAAACATCTACCCGGAAGAAATAGAATACAAGTTGAACAACATGCCCTACGTGGCCGAATCGCTTATCGTCCTGCAAAAAGGGAAACTGGTGGCGCTCATCTATCCCGATTTCGACGAAGCTTTTGCCAACGGACTGAAAGTGGCAGACGTGGAACGTGCCATGGAAGACAACCGGACGATACTGAACCAACACTTGCCCGCATACGCACAGATAGCCAAAGTAAAAATCCATTTCGAGGAATTTGAAAAAACCGCTAAGAAAAGCATCAAGCGATTCCTGTACCAAGAAGCCAAAGGATAAGAATTTGTTTTGTATCTTTGGGGCGGAAAGCAAAGATTATGGAACTGTTAGTTTACAAAGCATCCGCCGGTTCAGGCAAGACTTTCACCTTAGCGGTTGAATACATCAAGCACCTCATCCGCAATCCGCGTGCATACCGCCAAATATTGGCAGTAACCTTCACCAACAAGGCTACCGCCGAGATGAAAGAACGCATTGTACAACAACTGTACGGCATCTGGACAGGTGACCCCGCATCGGATGCCTACCTGCAAAACATACGTGAAGGCTTGCGGAACGAACCGGAAGGCGGCTTGTCCGACGAGACTTTGCGCATCCGCGCCGGGCTGGCTTTGAAATACCTGCTGCACGACTATACCCGCTTCCGCGTGGAAACCATCGACTCGTTCTTCCAATCGGTCATGCGCAACCTGGCACGCGAGCTGGAGCTCTCGCCCAACTTAAACATCGAGTTGGACAATATCGAGGTCCTATCCGATGCCGTCGATAGCCTTATTGAGAAACTTACTCCCGGCTCACCTGTCCTGACATGGCTTCTGGAATACATCAACGAACGCATCGATGACAACAAGCGATGGAACATCTCGCAAGAAGTCAAACAATTCGGAAGGAACATCTTCAATGAAAACTACATAGAGCGCGGTGGACTTTTACGAAAACAACTGCAAGATGCTTCCCTGCCCAAACTATACCGCGACCTGCTACGGGCAACCGAACAGGAAGCTTTGGCACAAATGAAATCGTATGCCGACCGTTTTGAACAAGCGCTCAAAGAACAAAACCTTAGTCCCGACGACTTGAAAAACGGGAAACGGGGCATCGGCAGCTACTTCCGCAAACTACGCGACGGCAGATTGACCGACAAAGACGTGCAGACCCAGACCCTTGCCAATTCTCTGGATTCGCCCGAACAATGGACAAGCAAGACATCCGGCCGTAAAGAAGAAATCATGGCTTTAGCCCAAAACACGCTGATGCCTTTGCTCCGTGAAGCCGAAAAGGCCCGCCCGCAACATGCCACGACCATCAACAGCTGCCGTCTCTCTTTGCAGCACTTCAACAAACTCCGGCTTTTAAACCACATCGATGAAGAAGTCCGTACCTTAAACCACGAACAAAACCGGTTTCTCCTCTCAGACACCACGGCATTACTGCATAATCTGATGCGCGAAGGGGACTCATCGTTCGTGTTTGAAAAGATAGGTACCAATATCCGTACAGTCATGATTGACGAATTTCAAGACACAAGCCGGATGCAATGGGACAACTTCCGGCTGTTGCTGCTTGAAGGCCTTTCGCAAGGAGCGGACAGTCTGATTGTAGGCGATGTAAAACAATCTATCTACCGCTGGCGGAACGGCGATTGGGAAATACTCAACGGGCTTGGACATCAGCAAAGCGCTCCTCACGCACAAGGTTTTGCCACCCCCCTGCCTGTCCCGGTTCGGGTAGAAACCTTACGCACCAACCGGCGCAGCGAGACGCGGATTATCCGGTTCAATAACGCCATATTTCCCGCTGCTGCCCATTGGCTGAATGACATTCACCTTAACGAGTTGAAAGAACCCTGCCTGCCCCTGCAGGAAGCCTATCGGGACGTAGTACAACTTTCACCCCACACCGAAGAAAACGGCTATGTGCAAGTTTCTTTCCTCCAAGCCTCCAATACCCAAGAATACACTGACCTCACATTGGAAGCATTGGGCAAGGAAGTACAGAAACTACTGGATTCCGGCATCCAGCCGAACGACCTTTCCATTCTGGTACGAAAGAACAAAACCATCCCCTCCATTGCCAGCTACCTTGAGCAGCAATTAGGACTGACGGTCGTTTCTGATGAAGCATTCCGCCTCGATGCCTCACCGGCACTGTGCCTGCTTATAGATGCCCTGCGCTACCTTGCCAATCCGGATGACCGCATAGCCTTGGCATCCCTGGCCTTCGGACTGCAAGATTCCCTACCCCCTTCCAGCCTGCAGTTCCCTGCCACATTACCCGACCAGAATCTGGAAAGCCTGCTGCCTGAAGACTTTACCTGCCAACGCGAAGAGCTACGCCTCACTCCGCTGTACGATTTGTTGGAACAACTTTTCGACCTGTTGAGACTTGACCGCTTCGGGCAACAAGACGCTTATCTCTTCGCTTTTTACGATGGAGTCACCGACTATTTGCGCAACCACTCTTCCGGGATTGATGCCTTTATTCGTTATTGGGATGAGCAGTTATGCGCCAAAACCATACCCAGCGGCGAGATGGACGGCATACGCATTCTTTCCATCCACAAATCAAAAGGACTGGAATTCCACACCGTGCTGATTCCGTTCTGCGACTGGAAACTGGAGAACGAGACACGCGACCAACTGGTATGGTGCACCCCGGCATCAGAGCCTTACAACACATTGGGCCTGGTACCGGTTTCATACTCAAGTGTCATGGCACAATCCATTTACCGTGAAGATTATCTGCACGAACGGTTACAACTGTGGGTAGACAACCTGAATCTACTCTACGTGGCTTTCACCCGACCCAGAAAAAACCTGATAGTATGGTGCCGCGAAGGACAAAAGGGCTCGATATCCGAATTGCTGGAAGCAACCCTTCCACAAGCTATACAAAACGGTATCGGACAATGGAATGAAACCGAAGGCATTTTCGAATACGGCGAGCCGTGCCCTTCCACCACGAAAACAGGACGGGACTACTCCTGTAAAGTACAAAACCGCCTCGCCCAAATACCGGAAGCCCAACCCGTACGGATGACAAGCAGCACCCACTCCACAGAATTCCGGCAAAGCAACCAGTCGGCAGACTTTATTTCCGGCAACGATAACGGACATCACTATATAAACCGCGGGCAAATGCTACATACCCTTTTCTCAGCCATACATCACCCGGCTGATGCCGATAACGCCATCAGCCGCCTGGTTTTTGACGGCATCATCCACACTCCTGAAGAAGAAGCAGAGGTGCGCACGCTGGTACGGAACGCCTTCGCCAACCCCGCCGTGCAAGAATGGTATAACGGTTCGTGGCAAGTATTGGCTGAACGAGACATTATATGGACTGAGAATGACCAGCTATGCAACCGGCGCCCTGACCGCGTAATGCTACGCGACGGAAAAATCATCATCATAGATTTCAAGTTCGGCAAACCACGGAAAAGCTACTTCAAGCAAGTCCATGGATATATACAGCTACTCGTCCGGATGGGATATGCCAGGGAAAACATTCAAGGATATTTATGGTATGTAGATGAAAACCGCATAGAAGAAGTCCGCGAACAGTAAACGCGCGCCATAAAACCACATAAAAATATTATCTTTGCATGTGTAACCGTGATTTATTCACCTGTTTTGCGACCAACAAGGCAAAACACATTTGGAACAACAATCCTAAAAATGGAAAGTGAAGAACAAGAGTTCGTATCGATGATACAGGCCAACGAACGGGTCATATACAAAGTGTGCTACTTGTACACCACACCCCGTAACACGTTGAACGACCTGTATCAGGAAGTCGTATTAAACTTGTGGAAGGCATATCCCAAGTTCAGGCAGGAATGCAAAGTATCCACTTGGATATACCGGATAGCCCTCAACACTTGCATCAGCTTCATCCGCAAGGATAAAAACATGCCCGAAATCGTCACCCTTAGCTTGGAGAATGACCGGACAGAAGAAGATGATGAAACGGAACTCATGCTCAAACGGATGTATGGTATGATAAACAAGCTGGGGCCATTGGAAAAATCGATTATCCTGCTTTACCTCGAAGACAAAAGCTACGAGGAAATATCGGAAATCACCGGACTGACCCTGACCAATGTCGCTACCAAATTGAGCCGTATCAAAGACAAACTTAGGAAAATGAAAAAGGAGGAATAAATATGGAGCTGGATGAACTGAAAAAATCATGGAACGCACTGGACAAGCATCTGCAAAAAAGCCCCGTAACCGATGCCGGGCAACTTGCCGAACTCATCACCACATACAGAACCCGAGCAAGCAAGAGCCTGAAAAGCATATCGAACCTGCAACGGGCATCAATCGCCACAGGTGTTGTGGTAGCACTACTGCTTATGAGCATCATAGCCTTTGCCGGACTTCAAGAAGTAGAAAACCCTCAGGTACGAATCAAGGTGCTGGTCTTCACGGCATTCATAGCCATAACCATCATTGGAGGCCTGTGGTGGGACATCAAAGTTTACCAATGGATAAAAAACATCCACGTAGACGAAATGCCAGTAGTAGAAGTGAGCCGGCGCATCACCACCTTCAAGCGATGGATGAAACATGAAGTCGTAGCCATCTGCATTTGGGCCGTATTGTTCAACGGGCTATATTACTGGCTGATGAACTTTTACAATGCCCCTGCCCTGTTACAAGCGTTAATCATAATGTTATTCATAGTATGTGACACCTTGATTATCTACCTGCTATACAAGAAGGTGCTGTACAAGCACTTGAATAACATCAACAAAAACATTGAAGAGCTGAAAGACATATGTACCGAATAACCCTCTTGCTCACCCTCGTCCTGCTGATTCCCGACGTGTACATCTACATCGTGCACATTGTACGGAAAACCAAGAATACATGGCTGCGTCTGTCCTATTGGATGCCAAGTATCATCATTCTGGCAGCGTATATCTATTTCATGTACCTGGCAGGAGATAATCCCATGGCCAACCACACACAAGCCATCGGACGGATTGGTACCGTGGCACTGATTTTCATTGTATCCAAGCTACTGTTCATCATCTGCTCGGCGTTCGGGCTCCTCTTTCATGCTTTCATCCGGTCTTGTCCTCGCACACCGTTCAATGCATTGGGCATTGCGTTGGGACTTATCGGGTTCGGTAGCATGCTCTATGGCTCCGTATGGGGCATCACACGGTTTGAAGTCAAAGAAGTGGAATACCGCTCTGCTCTCCTGCCTAAAGGCTTTGACGGATACCGCATCGTGCAGATTTCCGACCTGCACCTGGGAAGCTGGCAAGGCAATCCTGCCCCGATACAAAGATTGGTAGACTTGGTAAACCAGCAACATCCCGACTTGATTGTGTTTACCGGCGATCTGGTAAACCAGCAAAGCCACGAGGTGGACGGTTTCCAACCCATACTTTCCCAACTCCATGCACCGGACGGGGTGTACTCCATCCTTGGCAACCACGACTATGGCTCTTACTACCGATGGGAAAACAAACAGGCGGAGAAAGACAATCTGGACTACCTCATCCGGCAACAGGAAGCCATGGGTTGGATAATGTTGAACAATGCGCACGACATCATCTACCACCAAGGGGACAGCCTTGCCCTTATCGGTGTAGAAAACGACGGTGAACCTCCCTTCCCGCAATATGCCGACCTCCCACGTGCCATACAAGGTACAGAAGGAATGTTCCAGATACTTCTCAGCCACAACCCCACCCATTGGAGGCGCGAAGTACTTCCTACTACTGATATTCCTTTGATGCTTGCCGGGCACACGCACGCCATGCAAGCCATCGTATTCGGCCGTTCACTGGCTCCCCTCAAATATCCCGAATGGCAAGGCATGTATTACGAAGGGAACCGCGCCTTGTACGTCAACATAGGAATCGGATATGTAGGCCTGCCTTTCCGCCTGGGAGCGTGGCCCGAAATAACTGTACTGACACTACGCAAAGAGTAACCGCGCCAATAATAACCTATTCCATTTTTTGTATTATCTTTGTCCCCGGGAAAAACATATTATCTGGCGTATGAAATTTATCTATAACATCTATCAAGTGTGCATCGCACTGCCCATTTTTCTGGTGCTGACCTTACTCACCGCACTTACCACCATCATCGGTTCACTGATTGGCGGGGCACATGTATGGGGCTATTATCCGGGAAAAATCTGGTCGCAACTCACCTGCTACCTTTTTCTGCTGCCCGTAAAAGTGCATGGCAGGGAGAAACTGCACAAGCATACATCGTATGTATTTGTGCCCAACCACCAAGGAGCATTTGACATATTCCTGATATACGGATTCTTGGGACGTAACTTCAAGTGGCTGATGAAGAAAAGCCTGCGGAAAATCCCCTTTGTAGGGAAAGCGTGCGAAAGCGCCGGACATATCTTTGTAGACCGCACCAATCCCAAGAAGATGCTGGGCACCATCCGCCAGGCCGAACGTTCGTTGACCAACGGCGTTTCACTCGTAGTGTTTCCGGAAGGCACACGTACACTTACAGGGCATTTGGGACGTTTCAAAAAAGGCGCATTCCAATTGGCAGACGATTTGCAACTGGCAGTAGTTCCCGTCACTATTGACGGTTCATTCGACATTTTGCCCCCCAAAGGCAAGTGGGTACACCGTCATCGCCTGACACTGACCATACACACCCCCATTCCTCCGAAAGGGAAAGGGCCGGAAAATGTACAAGCCACAATGGAAGAAGCCTATATTGCCGTAGAAAGTGCCTTGCCCGAGAAATGCAAAGGAAACGGCCCGACTACCGTTGCGCCGTAGCAGCTCCCACGTTGTCTTGCAAACGTTTGTATTCTTCAATCAGCTGCATGTTTTCTTTGGCTTTGGACAAATAATCCTGCACTAACTGATTTTCCTTAAATGAAAGCGGGGCTCTCCGCATGATTTCTTCTATCTGGGGAGTCATGACCGGATAGGGCAAGGTGCTGCACATCATCATGAAAATACTGGGACCCAATATATTTTCATAATTATCGGAAATAAATTGTTCGATGTAGTCATTCATCTCTTGAGCCAGCGCATCACCGTCCTTGGCCAGTTGTTCGTGCACCACATCCACATTTGCGCCATCCAACACCATGCGTGCCTTCTTCCGGTCCAGTTCTTCCAATTGCACTTCCAGAGCATTCCGATGGGCGATAAATTCATACAGTTTATCATTCAGCGGCGTGCCCTGAGCCACCAGTTGGGAATTCGACAAAGTAAGCATTACTTTCCCATTTTCCAATACAAAAGGCATGATAGGCTCATTATTCATATAGAGGGTCACCATCCGCGCAGTGTCGGCACGTCCGGCCATTGCAAATCGCCCATGAACAACCTCTGCCGAATCTACCGCGACCCATTCACCGTCCTGCAAGACATTCAGATACATCACTTTCCCATCCAGGCCGATGATAGAGGAAGTCCCCTCTACCTTATACTTACGGGTACAGGAGGTCACAACCAATAATACCACAAGCAAGGGCAAGATACAACCCGCATCCATCTTCTTCATAAAGAAAACGATTTATGAATTACACGCGGCAAAGGTATTAATATTCCTTATAAAGGGGATGAAAAGAAAGGTATTTTCAGGTGGTTTACGTATTTTTGCACAATCTTTGCGCAGGCTTCATGCCGGTTCCGCGCAAAGGATACGACGGTTCCAAGCCCTGGAGACGACGGTTCCAGGCCGAAGAAAAAGCTGGAACCATTAGCGCGCTGATTATTAAATAAATAGATAAACACTGTAATTTAGAAACAACGACTTATGAACGTAAAGAAGTACCTGGCGGCAACCTTTGCCGCCTTGCTGGCCTGCGGTTCGGTTCAAGCCGACGAAGGCATGTGGCTGCTGCAACTGCTGAAGCAGCAAAACTCCATTGAAATGATGAAAAAACAAGGCCTCAAGCTCGATGCCGACTCGCTGTACAACCCCAACGGCCCCTCACTGAAGGACGCGGTGGGCATCTTCGGCGGCGGCTGTACGGGCGAAATCATCTCGCCCGAAGGCCTCATCCTCACCAACCACCACTGCGGATATTCTTCCATACAACAGCACTCCAGCGTGGAGCACGACTACCTGACTGACGGCTTCTGGGCCAAAAGCCGTGCCGAAGAATTGCCTACGCCGGGATTGCAGTTCCGCTTCGTACACCGCATCGTGGACATCACCGACCTGGTGAACGCCAAGGTCAAAGCCGGTGAGGTGGACGAATACCAGGCCATGACCACCCCCTTCCTGCGCAAGCTGGCCAACGAAGAATGGGAAAAGAGCGACCTGAAAGGCAAACCAGGCATCCAACCGCTGGCCCTGCCCTTCTACGCCGGAAACAAATATTACCTCATCTACTACAAAGTGTACAGCGACGTGCGCATGGTGGCCGCCCCCCCCTCCAGCGTGGGCAAGTTCGGAGGCGAGACGGACAACTGGATGTGGCCGCGCCACACGGGCGACTTCTCCATGTTCCGCATCTATGCCGACAAGAACGGCGAGCCTGCCGAATACAGCGCAGAGAATGTCCCCTTGAAGACGCCCAAATACTTCTCCATCTCCATCAAAGGACTGAACGAAGGCGACTATGCCATGATCATGGGATTCCCCGGCTCTACCGAACGCTACCTCACCCAGAGCGAAGTACAACAGATGATGACTACCTCCAACCAGGCCATGATAGACATGCGCACCGTCTACCTGGGCGTACTGAAAAAGTATATGGCCCAAAGCGACAAGATACGCATCCAGTATGCCGACAAGTTTGCCGGAAGCAGCAACTACTGGAAAAACTCCATCGGCATGAACAAAGCCATCATCGACAACAACGTCCTTGGCACCAAGGCCGAGCAGGAGAAACAGTTCGCCGCCTTCGCCCAAGGCAAAGCCGAATATGAAGGCGTGATTGGCAAAATCGATGCCTTGGTAGAAAAGATGACCCCTGCCATGCACCGCTACTACTACATCGCCGAAGGCCTGAACCGCACCATCGAGTTCGGATGCCCCCCTGCCGTGATGGACAAGCTGAAGGAAGCCATCGAGAGCAAAGACGACTCCCTGCTCCAGGCCTCGAAAGCCCAACTGGAAGAGGTGTTCAACGACATCTACAACAAAGACTACGACAAGGAAGTAGACCGCGCCATAGCCAAAGCCATGCTCCCCGCCCTGGCCAAAGTGCTGAAACCGGAAGAACTGCCCGCTTTCTACCAGACCATCCAGGAAAAGTACAAAGGAGATATGGATGCCTTTGTGGACGACATGTTCGACAACTCCATCTTCGCCAGCCGCGCCAACCTCGACAAGTTCCTGAAGAAGCCCAGCGTAAAGGCCATTGAGCGCGACCTTGCCACCCTGTACAGCCGCACCAAGATAGACAAGCTGCAAGAAGTGGCCGGCGAGCTGAACCAAGACACCGAAGAGCTCGCCCTGCTGCACAAGGCCTATATCCGCGGGCTGAACGAAATGAAGCTGCCCACCCCGTCCTACCCCGATGCCAACTTCACCATCCGCCTGACTTACGGCAACGTGAAGTCGTACAACCCGAAAGACGGCGTACACTACAAGTACTACACCACCACCGACGGCATCCTGGAAAAAGAAGACCCCGAGAACCCCGAATTCGTGGTACCCGCCAAGTTGAAAGAACTCATCCAGAAGAAAGACTTCGGCCGCTATGCCATGACCGACGGCACCATGCCCGTCTGCTTCCTGACAACGAACGACATCACGGGCGGTAACTCCGGCAGCCCCGTCATCGACGGCGAAGGGCGCCTCATCGGCTGCGCCTTCGACGGCAACTGGGAATCGCTGAGCGGCGACATCAACTTCGACAACGACCTGCAACGCTGCATCGCGCTGGACATCCGCTACATGCTCTTCATCCTCGACAAGCTGGGCGGCTGCAGCCACCTCATCAACGAAATGGACATCGTGGAATAAGGCACCCCAATGCCCATCCTAAAAGAGAAAGAGGCGCGGACATCACATCCGCGCCTCTTTCCATTCTCCCCCTCTGTACGACTGCGTTCCCCCGACATCCCCATGCCTGCCAACGAGGGGCATCGTTGGCAGGCTAACGAGGGGTATCGTTGGCAGGCTAACGAGGGATATCGTTAGCAGGCTAACGAGGGGTATCGTTAGCAGGCTAACCAGGGGTATGGTTGGCAGGCTAACCAGGGGTATGTTACAACTGCCCGGACAAGGCATCCAGCGCAGAAGACAAAGCCACCAGTCCGGCGCTCCAATTGATGGCAATCTCATTGGAGGCATACGAGTTGACCTCATCGGCATACGACTCATCAGGCAATGACGACGGATACGCCGCACCGTCCTGCTGGCCGGCATTGGGCCCGCCCACCAGGAAGCCGGGCAGCGGCTCTGCCACATCGTCCGCAGCCGAAAGGCGGTGGTGAGGGTGCATGGGGCTCTTGCTGCCAAAGCCCGTCACATAGCAATAGCCCGTGGCATTGCGCCCCAAGATATAGTCCATGTTGCGGTAGGCATTGGCCAGATAATCTTTATTGCCCGACAACAAATAGGCATACACCAGCGAAGTGGCCTGATTGGCTCCCTGCTCCGACAGGCATCCCCAGAAGAAGTCACGCTCCTCGTCCCCGTAAGGGGCATGGAAAGCCGACTGGTCGGCACCCTTCACCGACTGGTCGGCATACGCCAGCAGCAGGGATTCCAGCCGGTCGGCAAAAGCCCGGTCGGCCTCGTCCAACTTCCTCGCAGGCAACAGCCAGACAAAGCACCCCAAAGGCGAGGTGCTGCCCCACGAAGGGGCGCTGTAAGCATCGGGGGCACACTCCACAGCCTTGTCGCGATACTTCCGGTCGCCCGTAACATAATACAACTCGGAGGCCGCCCAGAAGAATTCATCCCGGGCACTGCGGTCACCGTAGGCGCCGGTGCTCACGTCAGGGTCGTACTGCCGGTTCAGCTCCTCCTGCTTGTATAGGGCATCGGGATGGGTCACCGCCCAATCGTACGCCCGCCGGGCAGCCTCCAGCGCCTGCCGGGCAAAGCCGGGATAATCCTCCTCATACGCAACAAACAATTGGGAGGCCTGCGCCAGGGATGCCGCAAAGTCCAAGGCCGCCGTAACGGATTTCTGCACCACATAGCGCTGCTGCTTGCACTCCGTCGGCTTGATGAAGGCCTCAAAGGAGGGAGTAGTCAGCTTGTGGTACACGCCGCCGTCCGCCGGGTCCTGCATGGTCAGCATCCAGCTCAGGTTATAATGCATCTCGTCCAGCAGGTCCGGCGTCCGGTTACCACTCTCCGGGATATTGATATCCTGCTTGGCAAAATAATCCGGGAAAAGACGGTAGACAGCCTGCATCAGCCCGATGGAGTAGCCCGAATTGACAATGTACTTGTTGTAATCGCCGGCATCATACCAGCCTTTGGGCGAAGATATGATGTCGCCAGCCTTGCGCACCGGCCCTGCGGCACTGGGGTGTATCATGACATGGGTATCGGGATGCCCAGCCGGTCGGCTCCACATCCCGGCATACTGTGCCTCTATGGGCATGCCGGTACGCTGGTAGTAGAACGACTTCAAAGCAGCATCCGCCAACGGAGAAAGCGCCCCGTCCTTTACCTCGAACTCTGCCTCTCCCCCGTCTATCTTCAACAGGTACTTGCCCGGCGTTTGCAACCCGCTGAAGTCAAGCACCGTCCTCTCCTTGGGCGACCAAGAATTAAAGGCCGTATAGGCGGGAGTACCGGAAAACACTTCTGTCCCCGTAGCAACGTCCACCACCGTAAAGCGGTCCACACGCCCGCCATCCACTACAGCCACTTTTTCCTGCCGGGGATAATACCCCACCTGGTTCAGTCTGACATCCACAGCCTCCGGCTGACTGCAAGCCGAAAAGCCTCCCAACGTCAGGCACAAGCATAGCATCTTATTCATAACACATTGCAAATTAAAATGATTAACTACGCAAATATAGCAAAAAAAAGCCCCTGAATGTTTACCATTCAAGGACTTCTTTACTCCGTGGACCTGGAGGGAATCGAACCCTCGTCCAAACGAGGAAACCATACGCTTTCTACATGCTTATCTCTGCCTTCGGTTTTCGAGTGCCGGCAAGACCAGAGCCACCAACCTGCACCTTATCCCCTAAAGTTTCACAAAAGCCGCGGGGCAAGGCTCATGCTATTCCCGATTTTGCTGTGCCGCTTTGCCAAACGCTTCGGGACAAGAGCTTTTGAGCGACATCTCGTTTCCGCCACTTTGGTGGAAATAAAGCTAATCTACTGTACTTCGATTAAGCAGCGAGAGCATAGTTTTCGTTGCCAGATAATCTTTTGATAACTGAGATTCAAGTGGTAATTACCGACCCACTGCATGCTTACATACCATTTCTGCCCGCTGTCAAATCCAGTCAAGCCCGGACAATACAACATCATGCCAAGCATAATGGTGGGCAAAGGTACATATAATTGTGCAAAGATCGACATCTCTTTGCAAATATTAGCAGTATGCCGCGAAAGAAAACGCCCCGGCGCCGCGGAAAGACAAATTTTATTACCCACCCTGTACATATTTCCTACGTCCTTTCTTCGCTCCATACCGACAGAGGAAGAGCGAACCTGTACCGAATCTGGTACGAATGAGGTACGAAGAGGGTACGAGTATGGTAAAATGCACAGACGATTGATGACTCTACTACATTGAGTATCTGGAAATAACTGATGCACATTCCTTGTCACCCGATGGACATCGGGCACACGACGACGTAAACATTACGGACTTAAGATGTAAAGAAACCGGATTTTTGGTTGCTTCGCATATTGCATATCAGCAATTTTAGCACTATATTTGAGCCAATATTCCCCAGACATCCGATGATGCAACCTGACATATAAAACTACATCCGATGAGAAAACCTATACTTTTTTGCCTGATGGGACTGGGAATGGCCGCTTGCACGTCCCATAAAACGACTGAAAACCAGCTGAATGAGCTGAACATGCTGATTGGCACTTACACCAACGGGACAAGCCATGGCATCTACACATTCCGGTTCAACCAACAGACGGGGCAAAGCCTGGCACTCGACTCTTTTGCCCTACCCAATCCATCCTTTTTAATCCCCTCGGCAGACGGGACGCATGTATATGCCGTCAGCGAAATGAATGACAGCACGGCTGCCCTTAGCGCCTTGGACTTCGACAAACAAAGCGGACGACTAAGTTTGGCAAACACCCTGCCTACGCAAGGGGAAGACCCCTGCCATGTATCGACCAACGGCAAACTGGTCCTGACCGCCAATTACAGCGGAGGCAGCCTGTCTGTCTTTTCCTTGAAAACAGACGGAAGCCTGGACACGTTGGCTGTCCGGTTCAACGGAAGCACGGGTGGCCCCAACCCGGAGCGGCAACCGGTGCCCCATATCCACTGTTCGCAATTCTCCCCCGACGGTAAGTACGTCTTTGCCACCGACTTCAGTGCCGACCGCCTGCTGCGCTTCCCGGTAATGGCAGACGGGAAAGGGCTCCAACCGGCCGACGCGGCTTTTGGCATTGAGGCAGATTCGGGTCCCAGGCATCTCACTTTCAGTGCGGATGGGAAGCATGCTTACCTCATCAGCGAATTATCGGGAAAGGTCACCGTATTTGCCTATGAAAACGGGAAACTGGAGCAACAACAAAGCATAGTGGCAGACCACATTTCCGCACGCGGCAGCGCCGACATCCACCTCAGCCCGGACAGCCGATTCCTGTATGCCAGCAACCGCCTGAAAGACGATGGTATCGCCATATTTGCCGTACAGGCAGATGGTACACTGGCACCGGCCGGCTATCAGAAAACAGGCATCCATCCGCGCAACTTCAACCTGACTCCCAACGGCAAATACCTGCTGGTGGCTTGCCGGGACAGCAACATCATCCAAGTATACGAACGCGATGTTGAAAGCGGCCTGTTGACTGACACGCGGCAAGATATCCGGATAGACAAACCCGTATGCATTCAATTCGTGCCTTAAAACGGGATTTCTATGTTAATAGTCTTTAATTGAGATGAAAAGCCGGGGAACTTAACTAATTTTGTTCACCAGAGGCAAAAACATACAACCAATGAAAAGAAGATATATCGCCATAATCCCAGCCTTATGGATGGCCCATGCCATTTCCGCACAAACGGAGGTAACGGTAGGAGTCATGCACGGAAAAGACTACGGAGTAACCTACATGCTGCCACAAACAGAATTGGAAATTGTGGTGAATGCCACCCGGCATGTGTACACCCCCGGGGAATTTTGCCGTTATGCCGACCGCTACTTGCGATTAAGCGACGTAGCGGCAGAAGCCAGTGAATATTGGACTTTGGATAACATCCAGCCTAACCTGAGAGGCGTACCCGACAATTCCAAAACATACTTTGTAAAGCTGAAAGACAAAACCACAGCCCCGCTCATGGAACTGACAGAAGATGGCATTGTGCGCTCTATCAACATGCCTTTCAGCGGTGAGCGCCCCCCCAAAAAAGTCACGACACCCGAAAATGACAGGACACAATCTGTGGATCCGCGCAGATTCTTAACGGAAGAAATCCTGCTGGCCGGGTCAACAGCAAAAATGGCGGAATTGGTGGCCAAAGAAATTTATAACATCCGGGAAAGCAAGAATGCACTGCTGCGTGGAGAAGCAGACAACATGCCCCAAGACGGAGCACAGCTCAAACTCATGCTGGATAACCTGAACATGCAGGAACGCGCCATGACTGAAATGTTTGCAGGCACAACAACCGAAGAGCCACAAACTTTCACCATCCGCTTTACCCCCCAGGAGATGCAAGACGAAGTGGCATTCCGTTTTTCCTCCAGGCTGGGAGTAGTGGATAAAGAAGACTTGGCTGGAGAGCCGTTTTACCTCAGCATAACCAATCTCCAGACGATTCCTCAACCGTCTGAAGAAGAAAAGAAAAGCAAAAAAGAACCCGAAGGAGTTGCCTATAACGTACCTGGGCGTGCCCGCATCACCTTGACCCACAACAATGAAACATTGTTCGATGAGGAACTGCCTGTTACCCAGTTTGGCAGCATTGAATATCTGGCACCGGTATTGTTCAACAAAAACACAATTACCAAAGTGCAATTTGACACTACAACAGGAGAACTGCTGAAGATAGAACGGGAAGAGAAAAACTGAATTGGCATCCGGCCTTATACCGAAGGCGGAATCATGAGTTTAATCAGCCTGTCTTTCTGCATACGCATCAAATAGGTTGTAACACGAGTTGCATAATTCTCATCGTCAACAAAGTGCGCGGAAAGCAAAGCAACAATCTCACCTACCGTCCGCTTCCCGTCTATCAGTTGCCAGACTGCCGTACCATGTTCCTCCAACTGGATATGGATATATGCAGACTTGCCTGGAAACAGCCAACGGCGCATCCAAGCCTGTTTGAAACGCGGGAAGGCAAGTACCACGTACTCGCCTTCCCATTCAGTCAGCACCTCCTCACGACGGACAGGTACTGTTTCAAGCAGATTGATTTTCTTATTGTTTTCCCCCATATACCATTTATATATTGGCTTCTTCCAAACCATAGCCATATTTACGGTTGGCACGCTTCAACATCCAAGCTACCAACATGGACAGGCAAGCAATACCCGTAAAAATACACATAGGAACGGTATAATCGTATATATTCGAACCATCAGCATTCTGACCTACAATGCAATACTGGTCAAGCACCTTGCCAATCAATGTCGGAATCCCCCACAAACCGATATTTTGAATAAAAAATATCAATGCATACGCTGTACCCAGCTGGCTCACCGGGAAAATCTTTGCTACTGAAGGCCACATTGCAGAAGGGACTAATGAAAAAGCGATGCCCAAGATAATCATCAGCACAATAGCCACCAACCAATAATTAATTCCGGGAATAGCATAAATAAAATGCACCCCTATCAACATTGCAGAACCCAGCAACATGATGGATGCAGCCTTCCCCTGCTTGTCTATATAACCTCCGAAAATAGGGGTCAGAAACAAAGCACCCAATGCCGGAAGTCCGGCAAACGTACCTGCAATATTTTCATCAATGCCATATTTCAATATCATAAATTCAGACGCAAATTTCTGGAACGGGAATACACAAGAATAGAATAAGACACAAAGCAAGGCTATCAACCAAAAACCCGGATTTACCAGAATGTTTTTCACATCGCGAAATGAAAATTTCTCAGAGGGGTCACTCTCACCGGAAGCCTGTGCGGCATCAGCCAACTGTTTATCCAGTTTCTTATCCATCACGGCAAATACAAAGAACGCTACCAAGCCGCCTAACAATAGCACCAAGCCTACCAATACAGGTGTAGTCAGTCCCCAAGCGCGTGCCAAAGGTATGGCAACCGAATAACCGGCTTGTGAGCCGATACGGGCCAAAGCGACCTGCACTCCCATAGCTGTTGCCATTTCCTTACCTTTGAACCATTTAGCTATGATTTTGGTGACCGTAATACCAGCCACTTCAGCCCCCACGCCAAAGATGGAATAACCCACAAATGCCACAAAAACGCCTGTCTTATAACCAAAAAATGAGGTCTGCCCGAATAGTTGTGCATCGGTACCGGCTAAACCTGTCATGGCATAATACTCAAGAGCTGTACCACCTACCATCAAAATAGTGGCCAAACGCCCTGTAAACCGGATACCAAAACGGTCAAGAATCAATCCCCCCCAAATGAGCATTAAAAAAAACACATTCAGAAAACTGTATCCGCCGGTATAAAATCCGAAATCAGAACTTGACCATGCCAAGTCGGCCTCTAACATAGATTTTAGTGGTGCCACCACATCGTTTACATAATAGGCAGCCATCATTGTAAATGCTACCACAAACAATGCTCCCCAGCGTGTCGCTTTGGAGTCGTTCAACAAAGGTTTCAATTGTCCTGTCATTTCTATTTATCTATTTTCTGATTATCAATAATAAAAATTCACCGATTTCCTTTATTCTATATTACGAATCCCGCACATCCCTGATGCAAAAGACATCATCGATTGATAGCAAAAAAGGTTGACGTTTTTTTGAACGTCAACCTTTATTTTTGCCGAGCAACTCACATGTCAGTCTTTGCCACCGTTTCTTTATTGAACCGGTTCAGCAGCAGCATCTTCGGAAGGAGTAGCAGCAGGCACATCAGCATCCGGTGCTACAGTTCCGATAGGCATATTATACGGATTGGTTGCTTCTTCCTGCTGTGCCTGTTCCATAATGATATCACCACTTTGGGTTGCGGTAGGCAACACATAAGCAGAAGCAATGCTTACAATCACCATGAAAATAGCAAGCCCCCAAGTGGTTTTCTCCAAGAAATCTGTTGTCTTACGCACACCCATAATCTGATTGGATGAAGCGAAACTCGAGGCCAACCCTCCGCCCTTGGAGTTCTGAATCAAAACAATGAAACACATCAGCACGGAAGCTATCAGCATTAAAATAATCAATAATAGATACATTTTTACTATTTGGATTTAGCGTTAATAATCATTTGTTCCAAATCTCTGATTTGGTCTGCAAAGTAAGCACTTTTTTTTGGATATTTCAAACTTAATTTTTTAATAATTTCAAGCGCCTTTTCATAACGGTGCTGATTCATGTAAATTTTCGCCAAAGTCTCGGTAAAATAACTCTCATCCAAATCTCCGTCAGACGCCACTGCCTCCGATTGGGAAGCGACACTACTCCCCTCGGAGCCCACCGTGCCGACAGAAGGATTTCCATCCTTCTCACTTTCATGAATGAATCCGTCAATCAATTCTTGTCCCCTCAACTTAGGCACTTCCTCAGTTTCCGTAGTGCTTTCCGCGTTATTGTCAGTACGCATCAGATAAGCCACATAATCCGTAGCATAATCCAATGCCATAGGCTGTTGTTGAGGTTGTACATCCTGGCTTTTCGCAAGAAATGCGTCAATCAAAGCCAACGTACGGTCAACGCCTGGTTCTTCAGCAACAGCAAAACTTGTTTTCTGTTCATGGCTATCTGCATGCGACGTGATACCATTTTCAATCAAGTAAAACAACACCCGACGATCGGCAACATACAACACAGACTTGCGTAATTCGTCACCGAACGAGCTATCACGCAACAGATAAAGATTCTTTAGATAAAGCAACCGTAATGACTGAAAATATGGATATTGCTGCAGTAATCCACGCAGTTCACCCAACGTATCCCTATTCAGCATTTCAGGATGCTGCATCCATGACTGTAATGTATCCGGCGCCATAATCGTTACCAGTTCGCAACTGTAGAATTGAATATTTGTTCCGTAATATCGCGCACCATAATAGTTATCAAACCATCTTGCACATCGGTCAGCAACTGAGAAGAATCATAGGTCTGGAATGCTGTAAATTGCTGATTCTCGAAATCATCCTTATGGTCCACATTATTGACATAAGTGACTGAAACTGTCAACGTAAGTTTTACTTTCGATGAAAAGCCACTCGCATCCACTGATTCGTTAAACTGATTATAACCCGTAATTTCTCCACCTATCTCCAAGTCCCCGCCCGAATCCACTAATCTCAATTGGGTCTGTTGGGTGAACATATCCCTCAACCGCTGGTTAAATTCAATTGCCAACGGTGCATATACATAGTCTGCTACATTTTGAAAATCCCGAATTGTGATAGTTTTCACTTTACTGTAATCAATGGAAGTGATAGGTGCCAAGCCTAAACTAATGCGACAAGAATATACAGCTAAAACCACACACACCAAAGTTACCGCTATTGCTATTTTCTTAATCCAAGCCATATTCTTTTATTTTCCGATATAAAGTACGTTCCGAAATATTCAGATCACGGGCTGCCGCCTTACGCTTTCCGTGATGTTTTTCAAGTGCTTTCCGTATCATTTCTTTCTCTACGTCATCCAATGAAAGAGATTCCTCCACATATTCTTCCGTATCTTGTATATCATCATCTGCAGGCTTATGCGTTTCTTTCACTACAGAAGGGATAATAGTAGGAATAGTCAAAGACGGAGGCTGTACCATTGCAGGCTGCTGCGCATAATAAGGGTCTGTCGCATTTCCACCGGCAGTTCCCCGCTCCTCCATGATTTCATGTACCAGCTTCTTCAAGTCTGTTATATCCTGCCGCATATCAAAAAGCACCTGATACAATATTTCCCGTTCACTACCAAAGTTCTTCCCATCCTTCATACCGAATAAGACAGGTAAACCTTGCGTATTATGCTCTGCAGGAAGATACCCTTTCAATATAGCAGCACTGATGTCACGATTGGTCTCTATAATGGAAATTTGCTCCGTAATATTTTTGAGTTGGCGCACATTTCCAGGCCAAGAGTATGCCAACAACGCCTGCTTGGCATCTTCAGTCAGTTGGATAGCCGGCATACGGTATTTTTCAGCAAAATCGGATGCGAATTTACGGAAAAGCAACACCACATCTTCCCCCCGCTCACGCAAAGGCGGTACCTGGATAGGTACTGTATTCAAGCGATAATACAAATCCTCCCTGAAACGCCCGTCCGCTATGGCTTGCATCAAATTTACATTCGTAGCAGCTACTACACGCACATCAGTTTTCTCTACTTTGGAAGATCCGACCTTTATGAACTCGCCATTTTCAAGCACGCGAAGCAAACGTGCTTGCGTGGACAACGGCAACTCGCCTACTTCATCCAAAAAGATAGTACCACCGTTTGCTTCACCAAAATAACCTTTCCGCTCACCGATGGCACCGGTAAACGCACCTTTCTCATGGCCGAACAATTCAGAATCAATCGTCCCTTCCGGAATAGCGCCGCAGTTCACCGCAATATACTGCCCATGCTTGCGCCGACTATATTGATGGATAATTTGAGGAAAAGTTTCCTTACCTACGCCACTTTCACCTGTAATCAGGACAGAAAGATCTGTCGGAGCCACTTGAATGGCAATATCAATCCCCCGCATCAATGCTTCATTATTCCCAATGATGCCGAAACGTAACTTTACCTGCTGTATTTCCGCTTTTGTCATATTTACAAATCCTCTTCCGGGACGTCAAGCTTCAATTTATCACTATCATCGCGCTTTTCATAATACTGTTTCCGCAAAGGTTTAGAGCGCAGCACTTTATCACACCGTCTATTACGGGCCACATCAATCGCCACATACACAGCTTGCCGGAAAGAATCTTCCGAAGCCACCCCTTTGCCTGCAATGTCATAAGCCGTACCATGGGCGGGAGAAGTACGTACTACCGGCAAACCGGCTGTATAATTCACCCCCTCATCCATTGCCAATGCTTTAAAAGGAGCCAGTCCTTGATCATGGTACATAGCCAAAATACCATCAAACGCAGCAAAGTTGCCTGAGCCCATAAATCCATCTGCCGGATAGGGTCCATAACACAAAACTCCTTTTGCTGCCATTTCTTGAAGTGCCGGAATAATAATCTCCTGTTCTTCTGTACCCAGCAACCCCTCATCACCGGCATGTGGATTTAACGACAATACGGCAATACGCGGAGAACCAATGCCAAAATCCTGTCTTAATGCTTGATTAAAAATTTCCAGCTTTTCTTCTATCAGTTCTTTGGTTATGGCAGAAGCCACTTGGCTCAACGGAATATGCCCCGTGACCAACGCCACGCGAAAATCATTCTTCAGCAAAATCATTAAAGCTTTCTGCCCATTGCCCAATTTCTGTTCAATGTATTCGGTATGGCCGGGAAAAGCAAAAGCTTCCGATTGAATCGTATGCTTGTTGATAGGAGCGGTCACTATTGCATCTATCAATCCCTCCCGGTATTCTTCGGTGGCTCTTTCCAAGGCAGCCAAAGCTGCCTTGCCGGCTTCTGTTGTCGGTTTCGAAAACTCCACCTTAACCTCCTCTTCAATACAATTCACCACACTCAGATGATTATCTGCTGCATCAGCCGCAGAATTGACTATACTGAAATTTGCAGATAAATCCAGTGCTTTACGGTGATATGCTGCGATTTTAGGTGATCCATAAATCACAGGAGTACATAGTTCCAGCATCAACGGGTCAGAAAAAGTCTTCAAAATAACTTCATATCCTACCCCGTTGACATCTCCTTGTGTAATACCAATCTTTATTTTCGAATTTTCCATCTTATTTATTCACATTAGTAGTATCTGTCCGGGTGTCACCTACCGGAATTTCCACCTCCGACTGTTTACTGTTCGGCAATCTCAAAGTATAGAGTGAAGCCTCCATTTGGCGCACCAGATCACGTTTCATTTTCTCGGGAGCATACACAAAGATTTCCACCACGACAACCCGTTGGTTTGCGCGATCCACACGGGCATGGGATACAAACGGGCCTCCCATAAAGTCGCCTTTCACTCGCCAAAGCCCCCGGACTTCAAACGCATACTCACCCTGTACAGATATAGGCCGGACATTGGTCAGCAGCGAATCGGTCATCATATACATACCCTCCCTGGCACCGGGGATATTGATTTCCATCACAGAATCACGCTTATGAATAAAATACTCTTTGGTAAAAGTATTCTCATCCTGGTAAGGATAAGAGTAAATAACGAAATTCTGGTCGGCCACCGCTGAATTCATACCGGCCCAAAAGAAATTCTCTCCTTGCTTGAAAGAAGCCAATTCACTCGGCACCCACACATCACAATCGAACATGCTTTTTACTTTCGTTGAGACATAATCACTATGGCCTTTTTCCAACAAGGTAATTTGACGGTTCATCTCAGCACGTGTAAAGAAGTCCAAAATAACCTGTGTATTTTCTTCCACGAACTGGGCAAACGATTCCTCATCCGGAGCCTGGATGGTCAAAATCATTTGCGGAGCCGCATAAACATCCTTGGCATATTTGAATTTAGGTTGGGTATAACGGTCTTTATTCACATCCACAATAATAATATTACGTATCAACTTCAATGTGGCATCATAATTGGAAGGAGCTGTATACATGATACGGAAAGACCGCTCCGGCTGAGGAAGTCCCGGAACATCGGAATCCAATACATTGAAAAGCGCTCTGCCGGCAGGACGTTCCCACATATCATGGTCTACTACCACCAACAATTCATAAGCCCGTCCACTGGATGTCGGGGTAAATATACCTTTCTTCCCCTTATTGCCGCAACCGGAAAAACAGACCAGCAGCATAGCCATACCTAAATAAAACAAAAACTTCTTCATATCGACACGAGTTTAATTCTTACAAAGCTACGAAGAATGGATAATATCCCCCATACCTCCACCAATAATTTATATTAATTTATTTTTTCTCCTCCTGTTTGGCAGTAGACAACATACCGCAAGCGGCATATATATCTTCACCTCGGGAAGCACGTATAGTAGTAAACAAGCCATGCGAAGTCAAATAATCGCGAAAAGTTACCATGGTTTCCATATCAGCGCCTTCCAGTTCCACTCCCGGAATTGCATGAAAACGAATCAAATTAATCCGGCAATCCAAACCACGCAACAATTTTAACAGCTCCCGCGCATGAGCCATCGAATCGTTCACGCCCTTAAAAACGATATACTCAAACGAAAGGCGTCGCTGCTTGCTAAAATCATAGTTCCGCAAAAGCTCCACAATCTCGGTAATGGAAAAAGCCTTCTCTGCAGGCATCAACCCTCTGCGCAGCAAAGGAATCGGCGAATGAAGACTGATAGCCAGATGGCAATCACATTCTTCAATATAACGTTGCAACCCTTTGCGCAATCCTACGGTAGAAAGTGTAACCCGTTTGGGGCTCCATCCATAACCATAGGCAGATATCATAATCTGCATAGCCTTCAACACTTCATCCAGATTATCCAGCGGTTCACCCATCCCCATCATAACGACATTGGTCAGCTTATCCCGTTCTGGCAAAGAATTGATTTGATTGATAATCTGTCCGGCAGTCAAATTTGCCGTGAACCCCTGTTTACCGGTCATACAAAACTTACAGTTCATCTTGCATCCCACTTGCGAAGACACACAAAGGGTAGCACGGTCTTCTTCGGGTATATAAACGGCTTCCACAAAATGCCCTTCACCTGCCCGATATAAATATTTTACCGTGCCATCCACCGACCGAACAGCATCTACGGGAGCCTCCGCGCCCACTTGATAAATATCTTTCAGTGCCTCTCTGTGCCTAAGCGAGAGGTTGGTCATTTCATCAATCGAAGAAACCTTTTTGTCATACAGCCACGAAGCTATCTGTTTCGCAGCAAAGGCCGGCATTCCTGCATTTTTTGCGACCACTTTCAATTCTTCCAAGGTCAGGCCTAAAAGAGATTGTTTCACCATAACATCAAAGCGTTTACATATTTAAGCTAAAAAGCCACCCAGACTTTTTTACCCAGGTGGCTTTTTAGATATATCAATAACAAATGGAGAAAAAACCTACTCCTTATCAGAAGAACAGATAACGCGTATCTTTCACATCAGCTTTCAAATACAAATCATTAAGGAACTGACTTGCCATACGGCTATACAGCCCCACCAATGCAGCTTCTTCATCCTCCTGGTTATAGGTATTGTCCAATTTCTCTTGAGCGTAAGTCTGAAGCACAAAAACGCCTCCGTTGCCTTTTATGGGAGTGCTCAGCTGATTCATTTCCCCAACCGAAGCATAAGCGCTTACCAAAGGCTCGCTGCTACGCAAGGCAGGCACATAGGCAGCTGCCCCAAAAGTAACCAACTTAACAGAATCTTCTACGGCATTTGCCAGATTCTTATATTGGTCAAAAGAAGCAGCACCGGCAGCTTTCATATCCGCCATTATCTTTTCAGCTTTCTTGTCGCGCAATACTTCAAACCTCAACTGGTCTTGCACCAAAGTCAACGGACGATAACCTTCCGGAACAATACTTTCCAATCCAACCATCAGCAAATGGTCGCTTTCACCACATTCATACAAGCTGGACACTTCGCCCGGCTTGGCGTCAAACACCCATCTCAAGGCATCTTTAGTGTCACGGATACCTCCAATACCATGTTCAGCGCTAGTCAAATCATTTCTATCCAACAAGCGGTAACCGGCATCTTCAGCATTAGCAACCATTTTTTCAAGCGTGTTATTCGTAGCAATAAAGGCGCTGAATTCATTGTAGGCCTTACTATAAGTTTCTTTGCTAAAATCAACCGTACGCTTTACAATGGCTACTTTATATTTATCTTTTACTGCTTTCTTATCAGTAACCTGCATAATCACATTTGCCTGGCTCAAGTTTAAGTTCACCAACTCACCCTTACCTAAGGTCGTAATGGCACCAATGTATTTCATATTGTCACCATCAATCTGTGCGCCTTCATAATTGGCAGAAGAAATCCATGTCGGTTCACCTGTCTGTCCATATTTCTGAGCAACCTCAGCAAAATCAGCGCCACCCTTAATAGCGTTAAATATACTATCAGCCAACAACTTGGTCTTCTCAGCATCAGTCTCTACCACCTGAATCTGACGGAACTCTATTGAATCCGCCATTGAAGCCTTAGCCAGCTTCTTGAAAGAATTCAGAGTGTTATCGGTTGCATAATAATACGGTCCAAACACATCACCTACTCCCACAGAATCCAAGCGTGCCACTACATCAGCAGGCAGCGTACGCGTAGTGTAGAACAAATCCACATAAGGTACAGTAGAACCCGTAGAACGGACAAGCGTCGTATAATCGCCGGTAGCATTAGCCAGCTGTGCCGTATATTCTTCCATTTCCTGCTGAAGTGCATCACGGTCTTCCTGACTGGCAGTTACCTGAACATCAATATACTTAATGTTACGAGTTTCTACATATTGACGATATTGTTCTTTCTTGCCATCATAAGCAGCCCGAAGGTCGGCCTCCGTTACCGGAACTAAAGAATCGGCAACAGCGGTGTAAGGCACTGCAGCCAACAACAGGTTGCTTTGGTTATTCTTGGCTGCAAAAGCCTGCTCTGCTTCTACCGGATTCGACATCAGGGAATTTGAAATCAAAGCCATGTATTTCTCTTGCAGACGGCTCTGGATCAACGTCTTCTCAACAAATCGCCAATAATTGTACATAGAACCGTAATATTCGGCATACTGCGAAGGGAGCTGCGCAAGATTCATTTTGGAATATTCCACCAAGAATTGTTTCAACACATCTTTATCAAATGCCCCCGTATTCGGATTACGGAAAGGAGTCTGTTGCAACAACGGGTGCACACCGGCATCAATAATAGCCTGTACTTCTTCATTAGGAACCGTAAGCCCTAACTTTTCAGCCTCATTCTCAATCAATTTGTTGTTGACATAAGTCTGCCATACTTCATCTTTCAACTGATCAGACTGGGCATCGTTCAACGCATTCACACCACTGGAGAATTTAATCACTTCCATATATTCTTCCACCAGTGTCTGATAATCTTGAGCGGAAAGCGTTTCCCCGTTAATTTCACCGACATCCTGCGATTGGTGCGGCTGAATTACCTGCCAGGCATCACCGGCAATAAAGGCGAACAAAGCCACACCAACAGCAATCACCAACAAGGGTCCTTTTGACCGAATTTTTTGTAATGTTGCCATTTTTGTAAATACAATTTATTAATTATTTTATATTCATTCTTTACCCATATTCATTTTAGCGCACGAAGATACAAAAAATGCACTTACCCTTCTACCTATTCTTTAAAAAAATATTCGCAAAAGCAATTATTCAAGCACCTTCAAACGCACCAATTCAATTTTTGTAGCTGTAACCTTGACTATTTTAAACAAAAAATTGCCGACAGCAACTTCTTCATGCAGTTTCGGGAAACTCTGGTAATGGTTCAATATCAGTCCTCCTACTGTCATGTAATCATCTGATTCAGGCAAATTCAAATTAAAAGTTTCATTCACCTTTTCTATCTCCAGACGCGCAGAAAGTAAATATTCATGCTCGCCCACCTGCTTGCTTATATACGAACTGTTGTCGTGTTCATCTTCAATTTCTCCAAATATCTCCTCCACCAAATCTTCCAACGACACAATACCCGTAGTACCTCCGAATTCGTCCACCACCACAGCTATCGTTTTCTTCTGCTGCATAAACAGCCGCATCAGCTTATGAGCCCCCATGGTCTCAGGCACAATGGGCACTTCCTTTACATTTTTTCGCCAGTCCTGGGGATTCCTGAACATCTCCGACGAATGGATATAGCCCACCACATGATCTATATCGCCATCATACACAATAATTTTAGAGATGCCCGACTCCACAAACAAATTCTTCAATTCATCCAAGGTGGTATTGACATCTACTGCAACAATCTCCGTGCGATGCACCATGCAATCCCGGATTTTTATATTGGAAAAGTCCAACGCATTCTGGAAAATCTCCATTTCCGTATCCCTTTCCCCTTCATCCCCATTTTTTTTCTCCAGGCTATGCTGTATAAAATGATTCAGCGCAATTTTCTCAAAAGCCCTATCAGAAGCCTCTTTTTGAATGACAACCCCGAACAACCGCAACAACACGGCAGACAACCCCGAAAGCAATTTTGAAACCGGGCACAACACCGCATAAAACACAAAGAAGGGGACAGCCAACACACGCAAGGCCAAATCCGGATTGAGCTTAAACAATATCTTGGACAAATACTCGCCCAACAGCAACACGACAATGACAGACAGCAACACCTCAACCAGCAGCAAAACGCCCCCGTCCAACGACCAGTTCTCTTTTATCATGCCCGTCATGCCTATTACATACGCCACCAAGGCCACGTTCTTACCTACCAGCATGGCCGAAATGAAATCTCCCGGATTACGCAAAAAATAAGAAATGATATCCAAAACCAACCCGGACTTCCGTTCCACATCAAAACGCAGCCTGTCCACCGACACGAATGCGACCACTCCCCCCGCAAACAAGGCATAAAACAATAACGCCAGCACCAATCCGATTATGTTTCCTTCCATAGTATTCCTCTATCACCTTTCATTAAACAGAATCATTCTGCACACTGTCTGCGGGGACTGTTGCAGCACTTTCTTCATCAACATAGAAAATTGTATTATTCACCTTAAAGAAAGTATATTTGGTCATTTGTTCATTCGACTCAAAGCCTTCCGCATAAATAATACGATCCGTCTGTTCCACCCTGACCGCCTCGTCTGAATACACTTTCTTCGCATTTTGATCCCAATACAGCAATTCAGTATCAAAAAGCTCGCCCTTCTGGCTTTGGATATGGACATTGCTTATCAACTTCCACAACTTCTTTTTGTCATAATAATAAGCAGTATCAGCTTTGATGCTGGCCTCCACTTGGAATAAAGAATCAAATTTCTCTACATAAACCCCCTTTTCAAATGCCCAATAAGGCGGGTCCTTTTTATCATATACCAGCCATTCTTCGGCATTCAGCCGATAACGGATAACCCCTGAGTCGGAAACCAGCGTAACCACTCCCCGCGTATCCATCACAGGCAATGAATCACGTTCGGTAATAGCTGCTCCCAGTTCTTTCTTTTTCCCCGAACACGATGAAAACAAAAGAAGCATAACCACCGCCAAGGCAGTGGTTATGCTTATATACTTACCATATACAACGTTAATCTGTTGTAGTTGCATGTCCTTATCTGATGGTAGTAGACTCACCAATCCAGCCGCCGATATCAATGCGGTCACCTGCCTGGTAACCCAACATGAACAAATCTTCGGCAGAAGGAGTGTGGCGTGAATAAGTGGCAATCAATTCATCGGCCTGCTCGGCAACAGAAGAATCTACAGCCTTAGCCCTGCGCAGTTTATCCAACACCAAGAAATAAGTACATTTGTTCAAGGCAGCCTCGTCTGTCCAGTTGGGGCTGGAAGCATAAGCCGTAGCCAGCAACAGGTACGGATTACCATTGTTACTGTTGTAGCTGATGGCTTTCTGGCAATAAGTCTTGCATTGTGAATATCTCTTCTCATGCAAGAAAGCAGAAGCTATGGCAGTGGCCATTTCGCATTTCCTGTTATTATCAACTTCCTTATCCAAACCTTCGTTGAACAGTTTCACAGCCGTTTCATAATCACCTTTCTTGAAGTACATACCGCCTACGCCCATGGCTGCCTCAGCCGTAGGATCGATAGCATACATGTATTCCGAAGCCTTGAAGTAGGCATCGCTGTCCGTACACTTCATCATGCTCAAGATGTTCACAGCCTTCTTCAAGAACGTAGAATCGGTCTTATGTTCCTCAACTTGCGGACCATAAATAGCCTGGAGAGATTCACAGTCGGCCACACCGCTACTTACGAACATGGCAACCAAGTTTTCCTTAATAGATTCCAGATTCTTTTTTCTTCTCTCATTGGTCTGGGCGGCAATGGCCTGATCAATGTAGTTAGAAGCATCGATATAATCCTGGAAGAATTGGTCTACGTGATTCTTGTCTGCCTTCACAATTTCCATGGACATCTGCAGGAAATAGTGCAGGATAGCGCCTTGCGTATTGGCTTTGTCGGCGTCAACTGATTGCTTCAGCCAGGCATAAGCCTGTTTTACATCCATCTTGGGAGCATATACCATATAGTCGATAGCCTTGGCACCCAAAGCCCCGTCTACCGTCAAGCTCAACTTAGTGCCTTTGGCAATGAACTCCGGAATGTACTTCATTCTCAGGTCATGCACTTCCATCAACCCGTCAAAGAGTTTCTGGTACTCGGCCGAATTGCGGTCCTTAATGCCTTTCAGCAAATTCTGGTGAATTTCAATGGCATCCAGGAAAGTGTAATAACGCAAAGTCGGGCAATCTCTCAACACTGCCATACAAGGTTCATAAGCGTCCTTGTAATTCTTGGCATTCACAGCTTCGTGCGAAATACTACTGTTTGAATTACAGTCTTCGGTCTGTGCAAAAGCGCTGGTTACTCCACTCGAAAGAAGCACTACAGCCACAAGCGTCTTAATTTTCATTGTACTTTTTATTATTAATTTGTTTATAGTGTCTATTCGTTGTCCTCCCGATTAGTCTACCCGGCGCTTGAAGAACCAGCGTTCATTGAATGTGATGCCGATACACAAGCGCAAGGTATTTTCATCCAAGAATGCAGCCGTCGTACCTTTTGTATGTACATATTGCGCGGAAACACTCACCATGGAACGTGTCCTTGGAATCGGCAAACCGAAACCGGCCGTCACCCCATACTCATTGGCAGCCCGCTCTCCGAATATCTTGTAGTAAGGCTTCGAATAATATGCCCCCACCCGATATTTTACGAACGCCAAATAGTTCCTGCCACGAGGATTCGGAATAAATTCCGCACCCAAAGCTATCTTCGCCCGTTTGCAGAACTCTTTACGTCCCTCATACGACACCTTGTCCCAGTTCTGCAACAAGCCGTCCACGCCCACCGTCAAGCGGTCATCATATACATAAGCCAATCCGGCTCCTACAGTTGTCGGTATACCGTAATCTGCATGGATGTCGGTCTGGGTAACCGTCGTACCCGCATCGCCCGTATTACCACTTTGGCGCAACTCATACGCCGTATTGTTCAAGTTGTGTCCCGGCGAATACACAGCCCCCAGCGTCATACTGTGCTTCTTGCCGAAAGGCTGCGTGTACTGGATACCGAAATCCAACTTATAACTTTGTATGTCAACGCTTGACTGGATAATAAACGGATAGTTCGATGTGCTCTGCGGGAAACTTTCCGTCGTCGTCCTCGTTATACCTCCCCAAAGGTACGAAATATTCGCGCCTACGGAAAGATTTTTAAATATTTTAAAACCTGCTCCAAAATAAAGTTGGTGCAAGCCCCCTTCGCCATTATAAGTAGTCACGTATGAAGCCGCCGAATTTTCCGTATTCTCGTAGGCCTGGCTGATGTTATACCCGATATTGGAATAAGGCAACATACCTATGCTGATGGCGGCCCATCTGCTTGCCCGGAACTGCATGGTGATGTAGTCAAAACTCGAGTTCTTTGCATTCTGTTTCAACGTCCCGTTGCTGAAGTTCGTATTCTGCAAAGAGATTCCTCCATCGAAGATGAATGTCAAAGAATCTACCGCCGTATAAGCCGCCGGATTGGCAAAATTCACCTGGTATTTATCGCGCAAGCCATAAGCAACCCCGCCCATAGCCTTGCTGTTACCCGAGCCTTGATCTGCCAATTGTCCGTATCCATACCGCGTATAAGGCGAATTCGTATTGTTTTGAGCCACCGTCGCTCCGGATAGCCAAGTGAGCAAAAGCGCCAGAAGTGCTTGTCTATATCTTATTGTCATTATTATAACCTAAAATTCGGTTTAATCCTTTTAAAACTAAAAATCTGTCTGCAAAGATGATACTTTTTAAGTTTGTATCAAAAGAAAAATCATCGCCGCCCGTTAAAAAAACCAAAAGTTCAGGATATTTATGCTTCATCCTGCGGATGTATCCCTCTATCTCATACTCCATGCCTTTTAACACACCGGCACGGATGGCGGTTTCCGTGTCTTTCCCCATCGGAAGCATACGTCCCTCTGCCGACACCAGCGGCAGGTGCCCCGTCAAGTGGTGCAATGCCTTGAAACGCATCTGCATGCCCGGCGAAATGTTGCCGCCATGATACCGCCCTTGCGCATCCACAAATTCATACGTAACGCACGTTCCGGCATCTATCACCAGCAAATCCCTCCCGGGACAGCAGGCATTGGCCGCCACCACAGCCGCCATACGGTCGTAGCCCAACGTCTGGGGCGTTTCATACAGGTTCTGCACAGGAAGCGGCGTATCCTTGTCCAGCCAAAGTACAGGGAAAGGCAAGCCCTCGAGAGACCTTGCCACAGCCTCCTCCAAATCAACCACCGTCACCGCAATGGCTCTTTCAAACGGGTATCTCTTGCAAAACTCCGGCAACTGCGCCAAAGTGCGGTTAGAATCGAAGACCACTTCTTTCAGTTCATCCCCGTCAAAAGCCGCCAACTTGGCCACCGTATTGCCTATGTCGATCACTAAATTCATACTGACTTAGCCTATTGAAAAATGCGGTGCAAAAGTACGGTTTTCTTTTGAATTGCATGGAGTTTTATACAACAAAAGCAAACGACCACATCGTTTACTATACCCATTTCCTATAAAAAAAACCGGTATAGGAATTGAACTATCCTTGTGGATAATCTTCCTATACCGGATGACAGGATTATGTATGAAAAACCGTCAATTCACATTAAGGTTTCAATTCATTAATGGCCATAGGAGGTTCCAAAACATCACGAACTTTTTTCGTATAAGCTTGGTCAACCGAGCCTTTCAGTGAAGCCTTAATATCTGCTACTGAAGCTCCAATCAAGAAGGTATACTCACCTTTGTCCGTTTCCCATTGACTTTTATCGGAGTTGAATGAAGCCAAATCTTCCGCTTTCACTCTCATCACCAGTGTTTCCGATTCACCGGGTATCAACGTTTTAGTCTTAGCAAAAGCTTTCAATTCTTTCTTCGGTTTGTCAAGTTTTCCTTTAGGAGCAGTAACATACAACTGAACGATTTCACGACCATCATATTCCCCAGAATTTTTAATCATAACAGAGATTATAAATTCATCATCATTTTTAATTATAGTAGGCTTAGAATACTCAAATGTGGTATAACTTAATCCATAGCCAAATGGATAGGTTACATCCACGTTAAATGTATCAAAATAACGATAGCCTACATAAATACCTTCTTCATAAACGGTGTAATCAACATTACGTGTACCATCGGTCGTCATTTTGTCTTTCCTTGTAAAGCCTTGTGCACCTGCAGCCATACCTCTCATTCCAAATTCTTCATCCAAAACGGGAAAATTTTTAGAAGAAGGATAATCCATCAAATCCTTAGCAAATGTAACAGTCAACTTGCCAGAAGGAGTAACAGTACCCTTCAATACATCTGCCACATAATTTCCAAATTGTTCACCTCCTTGATAAATGCAAAGAATTGCATCGGGAATGTCTTTCCAAGACTCCATTTCAATTGCTCCAGGAATATTCAAAAGAACAATCACTTTTTTCCCGACAGCATGATAAGCTTCTGTTACCTTAGAAACTAGTTCTTTCTCACGTTCAGTAAGATAGAACTCTGATTTCGTACGATCAGAACCTTCTCCACCGACATGCCCCAAGACAATCAATGCTATATCATTAGCCAACACTTGGGATGCCAAGTCTTTATCTTCCGGAATAAATTCCTCCACTTTCTTTTGTTTCCCTTGCAACAACCAAGGAGATGTCGTTTCCTGTACTCGCGGATGTGCCTTGATTAAAGAATAATCTACCGTATAACCAGCTAACCGAAGGCCTTCCACCAAAGAAATGTGATAATTACCACTGCTGTTTTCCTTATGTCCAATACCTCCCGGTATAAGGTTATAACCGGTATTCCCATAAATGGCCACATTCTTAATATCCTGGGCAAAAGGCAAGGCTTTATTATCATTTTTAAGCAGCACTGCTCCTTCGGCTGCAGCTCTACGAGCCATTGCACGATGTTCTTCTAAATCAGGATTATTCGAAAAATCATAGTCCCTATACGAATAAGTTTTAACTACCATCTCCAAAATTCGGCGAACATTGTCATCAAGCACCTTTTCATCCAAGTCACCATTATCAACTGCCGCAATGATGGCCTGAACAGCACGTTCACTGCCAGGTTCAAGCAGATCATTGCCTGCTTCCATCATCTTCTCAGGATGTGTGCCACCTCCCCAATCAGTCATTACCATGCCTTTAAATCCCCAATCACCACGAAGTACATCTTCTAATAACTGTTTGTTTTCTGCAGTCCAATCTCCGTTTAAGCCATTATAAGAAGTCATGACCGTCCAAGGTTCACAATCTTTAATAGCAACTTCAAAAGCTTTCAAGTAAATTTCCCGCAAAGCCCTTTGGCTTACAATGGAATTCACTGCATTTCTGTTGGTTTCCTGATTGTTGGCAGCGAAGTGTTTAACAGAGGCACCCACCCCTACTGATTGTACACCATCAATGAACGCTCCAGCCAATTTCCCGGCTAAGAATGGGTCTTCTGAATAATATTCATGCGTGCGCCCACCCAATGGGTTACGCTGGATGTTAAAAGAGGGTCCCAACATCACGTCCACACCATAGTCACGGCATTCTTCTCCAATATCCTGTGCAACATCATAAACCACTTGCGGATCCCAAGAGCTACCTACCAATAAAGGTACTGGCTCTGCCGTGATAGAATATTTATGGTTGTCAAACTCTCGGATTTCATTGATACGCAAGCCCAAAGGACCATCGCCAAAATATAATCCAGGAATACCCAAACGGGGAATAGCATACGTACCTCCCGGTGCGCCCGGTATATCACGCAAACTCCGGCAGGAATTGTCACCTCCCCAAAAAGTTCCAATACCATTTACCAAATGAGCTTTTTCGTCAAGAGTCATAGCCGCAATCACCTGGTCAATATTGTCCGGTCGCAATTGAGGGGCTTCTTGAGCCGACACATAAGAAGCGACCATACACATGCCTATTATTCCTAAAGTAAATGATTTTTTTTTCATATGACTAAGTTTTATAACATGATCAATTCCAACCTTCATTTTGCGGAAAATCTGCACCCGTATTCAATTCTCTATAATTCTGAGGTATAGGCCACAAGGTAAATCGTATTTCATCCTGATAATAATTCCAACGACGAACTTCCGGATACACTTTATCACCTGGACGAGCCGAATACATGCCATAGTCATAAATACGTGATTTCCACTCATCAGGTTTCATTCGCAAGAAGGTTGCCCAACGGTCTTCTTCAAAAAGAAGCTCACGTGCCCGCTCGTCTAAAATCACCTGAATATCAATTTGAGCCATTGGAGTCGCATTGGCACGAATACGTACTGTATTTAAAGCATCCAGTGCCTCGCCTGTTTTATTGTCACGATAATAAGCTTCGGCCAACAACAGGTAAGCTTCCGATGAACGAGCTCCATATTTGTTGCGATAATTATTCCCAATTTGTCCAGAGAAACCACCAGGATCAGAAAGATCATAATCCCAATCATCAAAAGGAATCTCTTTATAAAATATCGGGAAAAATTTAGATGCAGTATTCATATCTTCCTTATCAATATGCTCCCAACCTACGTACGTTTCATACAATGAATGTTTCTCATCGGTTACCAAATATTTGGTACGTACCGTAACTCCTTCCACATAGCGGTAATCATCTGGAGAATTGTTGTTATTTTCCTCATTCCACAAATCATAAGACGTGAACCATGTCAACGGGGACAGTCCCCAAGAATAAGCGCCATGAATAGTAGGATTTACTTTACCACCATATTTCAAAGACACACTTTTCCAAGGTCCTTCACCTGCACCGTTCTCTTTATATTGAGCCGCCCAATTTATGTCTTGTACAGCAGGCACATAAGCAATGGAAGAATTTCGATAACCACCGGTTGCCATATAAGTAGCATAATTGGGTGCTGTCACCATAACCCATATTGTTTCTGTATTAGCTGGATCTATAACGTTTGCAGAAACAAATAAATCAGAAAAGACATTTCCTTGCGGGAAAGCATTCGGTATTCCATTAGTAGAACCGGTAGCACCAGAAAGACGTACTCCAAAACGATTCTGCATCAATGGATGCATGGATATGACATCTTTAGCAAAAAATTCCGCATTTTCATAACAAGTTTTTCCATCATAGTAAACCACATTATTCGCCTCCACCCCCAATGCAAGAAATGCTTCAGAAAGATACAGAGCCGCAGCACCTTTCCCAGCTCTGCCATAATCGGCTGTCACATCATGGGGCAATCCTCCATAACCCAATAATAGCTCATCAATAGCATACTGGTAAGTTTCTGTACGCGAAGCTCTTATATAGTCAAATTTGGGCATTTCGGAATATTCGCTAACAAGTGGGACTCCGCCAAAATATTCTGCCAAGCGAAGATAAGACAATCCACGTAAAAAATGCGCTTCTGCAACAATACGATCACGCTGGACATCATTGTTCCATGTCACATTAGCGACTTGATCAAGTGCCAAATTACAATAAGAAATAATCTTATAATATTTGTCCCACATATTTTTAACAAAATCAGCATTGGTAGACCAATAGCTGGTAAAATCGCTGTAATGAACAACTTGATCATTCCCGTCTGCGATATCAGTTCCAGCAAATCGGTTAAACCCTATGCCTGCATCCCAATCCGTGCAATAGAAAAATGCTTGATACTCATAATATGCTGATAACAATGTGGCTAAAACTTGATCACTATTATCATACGCATTTTCAATAGTATAAATACTTTTGGTCTTCTCTTTCAGGAAATCTGCATCAGAAGTACATCCTGCCGTCATTCCCAACAAGACCAAACCGCCTATCACTAAAATATTATTACGTTTCATCGTTTATCTGTTTATTAGTAAGTAAAATTGAGTGTCATAGTAAATGCCTTCGGAAGTCCGATTGTCGCATAAGTGAAACCTGTTGAACGAGCTTCCGGGTCACTACGTTCCCATTTCGGAGCAATAAAAAACAAATTACGCCCGGAAAGTGATATTCTTGCATTCTGGAATCCTATTTTCGACACCCAAGGAGTTAAATCATACGATAAGCTCAATTCCTGTAACCGAATATAAGTATAAGGATTATATACTTTATAGAAATTTTGCGTGTTCGAATAGCTAGGACTTGGATATTTATTGCTTGGATTATCTTTTGTCCAAAATGGAATATCCAACGCATTACTTCTATTTTGAGTATTATATGTCATATAGGCAAAGGTATTATCTGCTAAACCATAACCGTTACCTCCAAAGACCCCGTTTAACATGAAATATAATTGAAATCCTTTATAACGAAGCGTATTAGATAACGATGCCCGGAAATTCTCTAATGAATACCCAAGAATCGTGCGGTCTTCATCGGGAGAGGGATTAGCAGTCTGTTCACCGTCTTTAGTCAAAAAGATAGGCGTTCCGGCATATTCGCCCTCTTGGAATATTCCGTCAGTACGATAACCGTAAATGGCGCCTAATGACTTCCCAACAAATAAACTATTCGTAATGTCATTCTGTCCGTTTCCATACAGTTCAACCAATTTATTACGGTTTAATGTAAATACAAATGTTGAAGTCCATGTAAAATCTTTCGTCTTGATATTTGTACTGGTTGCGTTGATTTCCACACCTGTATTATTTACCTGTCCCATAGTTGCTTTCTGAGTACTAATACCGGCTGTCATTATAGGAATCGTACGGTCAAATATTTGATCGGTAGTCTTGGAATGGTAAACATTCATTTCAAAATGCAACTTGTTCCCGAACAAGTCTGTTTCAAAACCACCATTCCAAGCTGATGTTGTCTGCCAACCCAATAATGGGTTACCCAAAGCAGTAATGGATTGCCCATAATGAATTTTTCCTCCATAATAGTTAGCAATTCCACCACTATCTCCCATGGAAACTGTAGTCAAAGTTCCGTACGGTGCCAGTGTCTGGGCACCGTTCTTACCCCAGGAAATCTTCAGTTTCAAATTATCTATCCACTTCAGGTTCTCCATCCATTTTTCATTGGAAATAGTCCATGCCGCACCAAAAGCAGGAAAATTTCCCCATTTATTGTCATTGCCGAATACCGAACTACCATCACGGCGGAATGAAGCATTAAAATGGTAAGTATCTTTATACGAATAGATCAAGCGTGCCAAATAACCAATATCTGTATGCATGGTGTACGTCGGTGAATCAAAATTCTTATTGGTTGCGTTCCCTAATCCATACCACCCCAATAACGTATTTCCTGCATTGGTAAAGTCTGAACCATAATAATACTCTCCAATCGTTCGTGAATAGTCACGCGTGTACACCAACGAACTACTTACATAGTGTTCGCCGAAACTACGGGTATAAGAAATGATGTTATCAATGACCCAATTCGTATTTTCACTGCTGCGGATAGAACCATTTGCCGTTGCAAGATTGTAGTATTCAGAAGAATACCCCAGTCCATCCCAGTCATCCGTCAACATAGCAGGCTTGTTTGATTCATGGGTAAACGCTTTTTGCTTACTGTTGTTCTTGGTATATGAAAGGTTCATACGGTAACTTAAACCTTCCACCCAAGGCACATCGATTTTGAAAAAGCCTCCCATTACCATATTACTGTATTTATTTTCCTTGTCAACACCATTATAAGTATTCCACACCGGATTGATTGCCGTAGCGTCACCACCTTCCACATAATAGCGCCAACGACCATCTGGCAAATAAGCATCACCATATGGAGTTTGACGGGCATCATCTACCGAAGCGGGAGTTTCATCGTCCTTGGTATCCGTATAATTAATATTGGCTCCAAGTTCAATCCAAGAAGTCAATTTAGTACTAACATTAATTGTCAGGTTGTTCCGCACAAAACCGTTTCCTACCACCATACCCCGCTGGTCGGAATGGCGCCCGCCTATATAGTAATTAACATTATCTGTGGCACCGGAAAAGTTCAAACTATAGTTCTGCGTATAGCCGGTCCGGGTCACCAAATCATACCAGTCTGTCTCTTTGCCTGCTTCATAGTTTTTCCGTTCGATGAAAGACATCCAACTGGTATTGTTCAAGTTTTCTTGGTTGGTCTTCGCGTTACGGTAACGGATATAACCTGCGCCATCTAAATATGTAGGATTATAGGTAGGTGTAGAAAATTCATGGGAAGTACTAAAATTGATGCGAGGCCTTCCTCTTTCACCTTTCTTGGTGGTCACCATAACCACGCCTTGTGCCGCCCGCGAACCGTAGGCTGCCAGTGAAGTGGCATCTTTCAACACACTGACAGTCTCAATAGACGAAGGATCTATGTCATCCAAGGCCCCGGAGAAGATGACGCCATCCAATATGATCAACGGTTCTTCACTGGTGGCATTGATAGATTTCCGCCCGCGTATCAGGATGCTGGAAGAAGAGCCCACCGTACCTGACTCGGCACCCATCACGACACCAGACAGACGGCTGCGCAACATATCGCTGGCAGAATTCAACCCCATATCCGCTATGGGCGAATCGGTCATTTTCACCACATCCACCGAGCCGGTGAAGTTCTTGGCCTTGGTCGTTCCGTAACCGATGACCACTACCTCGTCCAGCGTCTCGGCGTCTTCCTTCATCGTGACGTTGAGTGCACGGCCCGTCACTTGGAGTTCCTGGGTGATGTAGCCCACATAAGAGAATACCAGCGTGGCGCCCCGACGTACCCGCAAAGAGTAGTTGCCTTCCAAGTCAGTCACCACGCCGTTGGTCGTCCCCTTCTCAAGGATGGAAACGCCAATCATCGACTCGCCTGCCGCGTCAATGACTCTACCTGTCACTTCCATCGGCCTTGGCCTCTGTGCATAGATGGGAATGCACAACATTAGGATGAGGGTGCACAATGACAACCGCTTCCATCCCAGCTTTCTTCTGTTGTTCTTCATGTTTTTGATAAGTTTTAGTTGTTAATAATTGATGTTATTGTTTGTCCGGAATCTCCGGACGGGGTTTCTTGTCGATGAGGAACCCGGGCGGTTCCTTGCCGGGAACCGGATAGGGGTCGTTATAAGGAACCGGATAGGGGTCGTTGTAAGGAACCGGGCAGGGGTCGTTGCCGCGAACCGGGGCTTTATGTCCGTCCGGTCCGCATGGCAGGCGATGAGGCTGATGGCTTTGTTGAATGTTGTCGGCATGGGTTCAATGATTTGCGCCAGCAATGGCATCTTCTCTACGCCGCAAAGGTGATGATTTCACATCTTGTAAGGTTTGCAGTCTTATTTTAATAATTTGCAATATGTATTTTCTGTTTGCGTTTTTCTCTTCCATTTTGCAAAAAAGCATCTCCCCGCCGGAAGATGCTTTTTGCAAAGTACTTACAATACCTTGTATGCCATTATATTAATCCATTTTTCCTCATAAACTCCGTGGGCGACATGCCGTAGATGGAATGGAAGCGGCGCGAGAAAGTAGAAATACTGGAAAAGCCGGTCATGTAGGATATTTCGCTCAAAGTATATTGCTTCGTGGCCATCAGTTCTTTCACCTTCGAGAAGCGGAACTCCGTAATAACCTTGTTGGGTGTGGTACCCGTCAGGGCACGGATTTTCTTGTAAAATACGGGCTTGGAAAACGCCAGTTCCTGGCACACTCTGGAGATGTCGAATTTGTCATCATACAGATGTTCCTCCAAAATGGCGTATAGCTTGTCCATGAAAGCGGTATCTTTCTCGTTAAGAACCGTTTTCACCACTTCTTGCTCTCCGCTTGCCGAAGAGGCGTCCGACACAATCCGCCGAAGCAGTATGGACTGGACACGCTTGCGGTTTTCCAGCAGGTTGCCCAAGACGGCCATCAGCTTTGGCGGGTCGAAAGGCTTGGTCAGGTACGCATCTGCCCCGCTCCCGATACCTTCCAGCTCGTCCGCCTTCGTCGACTTGGCGGTGAGCAGGATGACCGGGATATGGCAATACTCCGGACTTTCCTTCACCCAGCGGCACAAGGCATACCCGTCCATGCGCGGCATCATCACGTCGGTAATCACCAAGTCAATAGCCTCCTTCGAGAACAGTTCCATCGCCTCCATGCCGTCGCGCGCAGTGGTTACCTTGTACTTCTGCCGCAAGCCTCCGGACAAATAAGCCAGCATGTCCTCATTATCCTCCACCAAGAGGATATGGGTTTGCACAGGTGCATCCCCCTCGGCATCATTCTCCTCACCCACCGCCCACGGCACTGCCGGAACGGCTACAGCACTGTTTTCCGGCACGCTGTATACCTGTTCGACGGGCAGCGTGATGATGAAAACCGAGCCTTTGGGCTTATTGTCTTTCACCTCGATGGTACCCTTCAACAGATTGACCAACTGACGGGTGTGATACAACCCGATACCGAAATGCTTGCCAGACAGATCCCTATCCGCACCCGTGAAAAAGCGATCGAATATCTTCTTTTTCAAGGCGTCAGGTATGCCTTTCCCCGTATCGGCCACTGTAATTTTCAGCACGCGTTCCTGCTTGCATACAGTGATTTTCACATCACCACCGCGAGGCGTATATTTTAACGCATTGCTGAGCAAGTTATACAATACTTTAATAATCTTATCCTCGTCAATAGGCACCATCAGGCTTTCCGGGATATCCAAAGAAAGATTGATGCCCAACTGATTGGCCGATGGGCGGAACATCAAGGCCGACTCGCGGGCTATGGCAGCCAAGTCTTTCACCTCCACCTGCAACCGGGTGTCGGTCAACGCCGGGTCTTCCGCATCACTCCAACGTTCCAAGAACTGTTTCGTAATGTCCATAATCCGGTCTATGCTTTTGCGGATAATGCCTATCAACTGTTGTTCGCGCGGCTCCCACTGCCGACCGTCCACCAACTCCTGGAACGGGGCATTGATGAGCGACACCGGGGTCCGTATCAAGTGGGAAAGATTGGAATACAACTCAACCTTCAAACGTTCGTTTTCTACAGTGAACCTGGATTCCGCGATGGATATCCTCGTGCGTATCATAAACCGGATAAACAAAAAGATAAGAACCAACGCCAATAAGAGTACTACAATTTTAAATAAAACTGTCTGATAGAATGCCGGGCGAATGTCTATCTCCAACTCTGCGGCTTCCGAACAAGATGCGGTGCCGTAACGGGCACGTACCAAGAAGCAATAATGACCGGGCATCAAGTTGTTATAAATGACAGCCTGATTGTTCTCTGCATTTATCCAATTATTGTCATGCCCCTTCAGCATGTATTCATACCGGATTAGATTGGCGCGCGCCATATCCACCGATACAAAATTAAGCGTAATGTTGTTTTGATTATGAGCTACTTTCATCCTTGCAGGTTGCCCCACAAACTCTTCGCCATTGATAAGCGCACTTTTTATGATGGGTTTGGCCGGAGAAAAAACGGTTGTACTGTCTACCGGTAAGACCTTCAAAACATTAGTTGAACTATACAAATAAATATCCCCGCAAGATGCTTTCAGCATACGGCCATGCCTCAGGTCGTGAAGCATGCCGTTAGCCTCGCCGTAATTATAGATTTTATGCCTTTCCGGGTCATATTTGGCCACTCCATTAGCGGTGATTATCCAAATAATACCACTGTTATCTTCTTCTACCGCATACACCAGGTTATCCGGCAATCCGGAAGCAACATTCATTGTATCGACAGACAAGCTGTCCGCGGAATAACAGACCACCCCCAAATTATCCGTAGCCAACCACAACCGGCCTTTCGAGTCTTTCATTTGATAGTTAATATTATTGCAATCGGCACTCAAATTCTCATTCCAGAAACCCCTGAACGGGTTGTATGAAGCCGAATAATTATAGTTCAGCCTGACATATACATCTTTCTTATTGGCTTCCAGGCAGATAAAAGGGCTCATATTGTCATCAGGCATCTTGACCTCTATCCGGGCAAGCTGATTGTCGTATGACACCAAGCGTCCCAAGAAAGAAAACATCACGTAGTCATCCGTCACCACATGCAAATTGGTCATATAACCCTTTTCCGGGAAAGCCTTTATCAAATTGGGCCGCTTGCCTGTCATGGAATACACATAAACCCCCTCTGATGAAGCAATCCAAAGCCGCCCTTGTTTGTCAAAAAACAGGTCTTTACAGGCATTGTCCGGCAAAGGCATAATTGGAAAAAACTTGCCATCTTCATATTTAAGCAAGTCTTGAGAAGTAAATGCATATAATACGTCATCTTTGTCAAGTGCCAGCAGTTCTATAACCCGCACATTCTTGTCATAATCAGCAGAGAACAGCTCTTCAAAGTCCGGATAAGTTGGTTTCGTCCTTAACAAGGTCACACCTATCCATTCCCTATCGGCATTACCACGCAACCAAAGTTGTCGATTCTGGTCAATGTGGAGAAGCCCCCAATTACGGGTGTTAACCAGCTCCGTACTAAGTTGCCGGGAAACGATACGCATTTGGTCGGTTTCTATATCATAACAAGATATTCCTATCCCTGTAATACCTACAAACACCTCATTTTCTGAAAATTGGCTCATAAAATTCACCCTATGCCCTTGGGCGCACTTATCCAACGTAGCATTATTGGCTACCTGCACGCCGCCATAAGAGAATGTCACAAAACCCTTGTCCGTTCCTATCAAAATACGCCCCATAGCCTCGCTGACACAGGTGATAACAGAAGAAAGGTCTACTCTTTTGACGATTTCCAACCCCGGCGTCATAATGACGAAAGAAGATAAACCGCAAATGCAATAATTACCATTGGAAAGTTTCAAGTATTTACCCATCGCGACCAATAAATCCAGACGGACACTTTGCATGATTTCGTTTAAATCGGCATTGGCAACAAATACTTTTTTTGAATAGCTGTCTGCCATCAAATAATTACCATTGGGGAAACGGTCTATTACATACGAAAAAACGACTTGGCTAACACGTTCTTCAAATTCATCTTTACTTGGCAAATAGCAATAAATGCCATTAGTGGATGCTGCTACTAACGTTCCATCCTTACCAAAAAACATGTTGTATATAGACGATTTTAAAGGGTTTTGTATGCCGTTATCTCTACCATATTTATACAAAGTACTCCCATCATACATGAAAATCCCTTTAGATGTACCTATCCACAGGAAACCATTCGTGTCTGAAGTAATGCAAGTGATCATTTCATGCTGCAAGGCACTGAACGGCATTACTATTTTGGAGGCATTACCTCCAATAGAAAGAAATGCAAAGTACAAAAACAACCCCAAACGGATAAAAAAATGTGTGAGTCTCATATTTATCGATTTCAGTTTGCACAAAAGTAATTATATCAACAAGAAGACGCACAAATTACAAAATAAAAAAGTGTAAATGTGGGCATAATGCAAAAGGAAAGACGAGAATTGCAAAATGAAACCGTCATATCTTTCTCAATTTTGCAGCAAATCCAATAAACAAATTCAATATTATGAATTCAATGAACAAATGTATGATGATGCTTGCCATAGTGGCAGCATTCAGTTCCTGCAAAAGCAAGGATGCAGAAGCTAAAGTAGAAAATCCCATCGTTACCATTAACAGTGGTAAAATACAAGGGGTTTTGGTAGACAATGGTGCGACTACCGTATTTCGAGGAATTCCATACGCCGCACCGCCCGTAGGCGAGTTGCGCTGGAAGAAGCCGCAACCCGCTGCCCACTGGGATACCGTCCGTATTTGCGACACCTTTGGCCCGGCAGCAGTCCAACCACCCCATTCCGACCCCAATTCATTTTATACCAAAGAATTTTACTGGGAGGGTGACCCCGAATTCAGCGAAGACTGCCTCTACTTAAACGTATGGACACCCACCGCTGCCGCCTCTCATCCCGAAAAGAAGCTGCCGGTAGCCGTATGGATACACGGAGGCGCGTACCAAAATGGTTGGGGATACGAAGTAACCATGGACGGTGAGACTTGGGCAAAACGTGACATCATTCTGGTGACCATCAATTACCGCTTGGGCATCTTCGGTTTCCTGTGCCACCCGTTGCTTGCCGAAGAAGGCAATGGCACATGCGGCAACTATGGCACGTGGGACCAGGCTGCTGCTCTGCAATGGGTAAAGAGCAACATTGCCAACTTCGGTGGCGATCCCAACAACATCACCGTATTCGGACAAAGCGCCGGTGCAGCCAGCGTGAAGAACATGGTGGCATCACCCGTGACCCGCGGCTTACTGTCGAAAGCCATCATCCAAAGCGGAGGAGGCTTGGGTGAGTTTATCCGCGAAAGCCCGATGGCAGAAAGCATGCAGATAGGAAAAGAGATGATGGATATGGCCGGTTGTTCAACCCTTGCCCAAATGCGTGCGCTCAACACCCAGGAAGTGCAAGACTTATCGGGACGCTTCATGAAAGAAAAAAAGAAATTCCTGATGCTATCACCCGTGACCGACGGCCAATTATTGCCCAAAGGTTTCGACCAGGCTGCTTTGGACAATGAAATCGCCGACGTGCCTTACATGATAGGCTGGAACTTGAACGATATGGGTGACATGTCAAAACCTATCGCACGATTTGCCGAAACAAGAGAAAAACAAAGCAAGCAACCTACATATGTTTACCACTTTACCCGCCAACTTCCGGGCGATGAGTCTGGTGCATTCCACTCCGCTGAATTGTGGTACATGTTCGGCACACTGGATAACTCATGGCGTCCCTTCACCGAAGCCGACCACGTGCTGAGTGAACAGATGGTAGATGCATGGACCAATTTCGCCAAATATGGCAATCCCAATGGAAATACAGGAAACGATGCATGGAAACCGTTTACTGCCGGAAATAAAGAAGTTCACGAATTTAATATAGCCCAATAAACACACATATTACAATTATGAAAAAAAAACTTTTACTCGCAACCCTGGCATGTTCTATGCTTGCCGGAACTCAAATTAGCCAAGCGCAAACCATTAAATCGCAAATCGTAGAAAATGGCGGTACAGGTGCTTACAAAGCAGAGGTGGTAGCAGACTCTACCTGCCCGCGCTTCACCATCTATCGCCCACAGGACCTGAAAGCCACCGTACAAGCCGAGGGGAAACTACCGGTCATTCTCTATGCCAACGGCGGTTGTGCCAACAACAACGTAGAGATGCGCTACCTTTTAAGTGAAGTAGCCTCGCATGGCTACGTGGCAATAGCCATCGGACCGTATGACGAAGAAGACTTCATTGCACATTGGAGAAGAACCATGGGCTTCATGCGACCCAAAGGCAAAAAAGTCATATTAGCCAACGGAGAAGAAGTAAAGGCGCCAAGCCCGGAAGAAATGCAAGCTCAAATGGAAGAAATGCGCAAACAAATGGAGGCCGGCAAGAAAAAAGATGCCCCCCAAAAGAAAGAAAACAAAAAAGATGCCCCCATGCCATTCCCTACCGCATCTACCTATCCGCGCATGTTGCTGGAAGCCCTCGATTGGCTGACCGACCAAAATGCCAACCCGGCTTCCGAATATTATCATACGCTTGATTTAAATGAAGTATCAGCCATGGGACAATCATGCGGAGGCGCACAGGCACTTGCCGTAGCCCATGACCCGCGCATCAAGACCTGCGTCATATTGAACTCAGGCATTGGTGACATGACCATGCAAGGCGCGACCAAAGAAACGCTCAACAGTTTACACACCCCCATGCTTTACCTCATTGGCGGACCTGAAGACGTGGCATACCCTAACGCCCAGAAAGACTTTGAACGTATTGAAGACATGCCTGTCGTCATGATTAACACGCTCGACGGACATAGTGGCACTTATTACGAAAAGAGTGGAGGTTCATACGCTGTAGCTGTACAGAAATGGTTGGATTGGCAACTGAAAGGCAAAGTCGGGCAGTCCGCATTGTTCCTCGACCCCGAATATGGAAAAACGATGTTCCCCGACTGGACTATCGTCAACAAAAATTTTTAATCTATAAAAGTTTTCAAGAGGTATCAACACAATAAGATTAAGAATAAAGAGGGAGGGAATCATCCGTTTTCCCGGCTCACAGCTGAAAACGGAAGAATTCCCTTCCTGATTTTCCTCGCATTCCATCAATTACCCAAACAACAACCGCATGAAAAAGACATATCTACTACTATTATGTTTCCTTTCGGGAAATGCCCTAATGGCAAATCCCCCCAAAAAACAATTCACATTAAACCTGGACGGCAAGGAAACCCGACTTATACAAAAGAATGACAAAGTGCAATACGATTCGGACGGAAACATTACCATGATAACCGGCACCACGGAACCTGCCGTCCAAGTCTACTTGCCCGACGAAAAACTGAATAAAGGCATCGGGGTAATCATTTGTGCCGGAGGCGCATTGCGGATGCACTCTTGGGGAAACGACGTGAAAAGCATGGCACAATGGCTTAACGAACGGGGAATTGCCGTTATTGGTCTGAAATACAGGTTGAATACTACGCCGTTCAGCATGCCTGCCCCACAAAAGAACGACAAGGGAAAAAATCCTTTTGAAGGTCTGAGAATGGCATTGCCCATTACCGATTTCGACCAACTGAAGAATGCCAATGCCAACCCTGACCCGTCAGGGCAACCGGATAAATATTGCGACCAAGCCATTGACGATGCCCTGAGAACCGTCAAACTTGTACGCTCCCGTGCAAAAGAATGGAATTTAGACCCGCAAAAGATAGGATTCCTGGGTTATTCGGCAGGAGGAGGCGTAGCCATCGGGGCAACAGTCAGAGCAGATGCCGAAACCATGCCGTCATTCCTGGCCACCTGTTACGGTCCATCATTGATTGACGTGACTGTACCCCAAGATGCCCCGCCACTGTTCATAGCCACACGCGTGGAACATCCCAATGTAGCCGCAGGCCTGCTCGCCCTCTATTTAGAATGGAAAAAAGCAGGAGCAAATGCTGAGATATACTTGTATGATGACGGCAGAATGGGATTTGGTCCTAACGATGAAGGAAGCACGTCAGGATTATGGCGCACGAACTTCCTGCGCTGGCTGATGACCCGATAGCCAGGCATGCACCTTGAAAAAGGATGCATTACCCTACCAAGGAACCACCTTATCCGGCAATTCTCGCCACACGGGGTAAGGTGGTTTCTTTGGTTTAAATTCACTTATCAACATTTTTCGCATGCTCAAAATTCATTTTCCAGGCTACTATTCATTTCTTTTTCTTGACAACTCCCGGATATGACCCTCTCCTTACCTTCTCCTTACCCGCTCCTTACCTCCTCCTTTTATCCTCCGGCCTTTTTTCGGCGATATGGAAAGGAGAAGTATTGAAGAATGTAAAACCCGGACGGAGAACGGGGCGAGCCGGAATGTTGAAGAACCGGAAAAGGGACAGACGATTTTTCCATCTCATTTATTATTCCTACTTTTGCGCAAGAATGAAAATTCCGCCACAGGCGACCCACCATGAAAGTTAAACGGTTATCATTTATACTTGCAAGCATCTGGATGCTGTGTGCCGCGCAGCATGCCCAGGCACGCCCGGCATCGGAGCCATGGGCGGACAGCGACTCCATACGCATCAGCCTGCTGACGTGCGCGGCAGGTGAAGAAATCTATTCCCTCTTCGGACACACCGCCTTGCGTTACGAAAATTACACGCGGGGAACAGACATCGTATTCAATTATGGAATATTCGACTTCAGCGCCCCCAACTTCGTGCTGCGCTTTACCCTTGGCGAGACGGACTACCGGCTGGGCGTCAGCAGCTACGAACGTTTCATAGCCGAATACAGCTACTTGGGACGCGACGTATGGCAACAGGTCTTGAACCTGAAACAGGACGAGAAGGTGCGGTTGGTGAAGTTGCTGGAAGAAAACTACCTGCCCGAAAACAGGGTGTACCGCTACAACTTCTTTTACGACAACTGCGCCACCCGTCCGCGGGACATGGTAGAAAAAGCCATCAGCGGCAAACTGGTATATGCCGAAGACATGGATACGCCGCAACAAGGCACGACATTCCGCGACATCTTGCGGCAATACAGCGCGGGACATCTGTGGTCACGCTTCGGCATGGACCTCTGCATGGGTTCCAAGGCTGATGAACCCATCAGCCGGAGAGTCCAGATGTTTGTGCCCTTCTACGTGCAAAGTGTTTTCAGCAAAGCCCGCATACAAGACGAGCAAGGAGGCTTACGTCCCTTGGTAGTGGAAGAACGCAAGGTTGTGGAAGTAGAAAGCCATCCTGCTTCCGGCTGGCTGGACCGTTTTACCCCCCAATGGATGTCATGCCTATTGTTCGTACTGACACTCTGTTGCACCCTTTACGGAGTATGGCGGGGGAAAAGCCTGTGGGGCATAGACCTGGTGCTGTTCTTAGCAGCCGGCCTTGCCGGATGCATCCTGGCTTTCCTGACTTTGTTTTCCCAACATCCTGCCGTCAGCCCCAACTACCTGCTTTTCGTGTTCCACCCGTTTCACCTGTTATGCCTGCCTTTCTTCCTGCCACGGGTGCGAAGAGGGCTGACCAGCCGATACATGATAGCAAACTTCGTGGTTTTAACTTTTTTTATTGTATCTATTGCGGTAATCCCGCAGAGATTTGATTTGGCTGTATTACCTTTGGCACTCTCTTTGCTGGTAAGAAGCGGCGGGAACCTGCTGACAGCCCGCAAGATTAATTCACGACAAAGACGCACCATACACTGGACATGAAAAGAGGACTCATAACTTCCATATTGGCACTGACCTTTGGCAGCCTCCAGGCGCAGCCGTTATCCACCGCCCCCAGGCTGGTGGTGACGCTGACCATAGACCAGCTGCGCACGGATTACATGGAAGCTTTCTCCTCACTCTACGGTGAACGGGGGTTCAAAAGGTTATTGACAGAGGGCAAGGTTTATTGCCAAATGGAGATGCCCTTCAAGAAAGCCGACCGGGCATCGGCCCTGGCCACCCTCTATACTGGGGCTACCCCCTCGCTGCATGGCATCATCGCACAGAATTGGCTGGACCGCAGCACGCTACGCCCCGTCAACTGCATGGACGACCCGGACTTTATGGGCAACTACACCGATGAAAGTTCATCTCCCTCGCAACTGCTGGTTTCGACGCTGGCGGACGAGCTAAAGGTGGCCACCCGCAACCAAGGGCTGGTCTACGCCATCGCCCCTTTCCGCGATGCGGCAATCCTTGCCGCCGGGCACAACGGGAACGGCGCATTCTGGCTGAACGAAAGCACAGGGAAATGGTGCAGCACCACTTATTATCCAGAGTTTCCTTGGTGGCTGACCCAATACAATGAACAGGAAGCGCCGGACCTGCGCATTCCAGACATGGTGTGGGCTCCTGCCCTGCCCGTCATCCGTTATGACTTGCTGCCCGGAGGAGAGGGGAAACCTTTCAAGCACAAGCCTAACCGCGATGCGGTCAACCGGTTCCGCGACCTGATGACTACCCCCCTCATCAACGATGAAGTGAACCGGGTGGCCGAAAGGTTGCTGGACAAGAATGACATAGGACGCGACCACACGACCGACCTGCTGGCATTGACGTACTATGCCGGGACATACCGCCAGACGGACGTGGAAACCCGCCCGACGGAGATACAAGACATGTACGTGCGCCTGGATGCCAGCCTGGCAAATCTGCTGGACCTGCTGGACAGGAAAATCGGATTGAGGAATATCCTTTTCTGCCTTGCCTCCACCGGATATACCGCCCCGGAATACGCCGACACGCCTTCATACCGCATACCCGGCGGGGAATTCTACCTGAACCGCTGCGCCACGTTGCTCAACATGTTCCTGATGGCAACTTACGGCGAAGGACAGTATGTAGAAGCGTACCATGACTTGCAAATCTACCTGAACCACTCACTGATTGAGAAGAAACAGCTGGAACTGGCAGAAATCCAAGAGAAAGCTGCCGGTTTCTTGGTGCAATTCAGCGGAGTAGACAAGGTATATTCCGCATACCAGCTGCTGCGGGGCGCATGGTCGCCCGATGCGGGACAGGTGTGCAACGGATTCCACCGCAAACGCTCGGGCGACTTGTTGATAGAGGTATTGCCGGGATGGACGGTGATACAAGAAGGCAACGTCAAAAACCCTTCCGTGCGTTATGCACAACCTCCTACTCCTTTCATCTTGCTGGGCAATGGCATCACCGCTGAAACAATCCGGATACCGGCAAGCATTGACCGCATAGCCCCCACGCTGTGCGGCGCCTTGCATATCCGTGCCCCCAATGCCTGCGAAGCGCAACCTTTACAGACAGGCACAAACCGATAATCCTAACAAATATTATGGGGCAATACTGTGCAAATCTGTAATGAATTGCGTACTTTTGCACGGGAAAAACAGAACTATTTCCCCAGACACGGCACCGATGAGGTATGCCAAGTCAAATCATCCATAAAGAATAAATCAGTAAAACAACAAATAGAATGGGATTCAACGAATTTTTAAGCTCAATTTTTGGCAACAAATCCACCCGGGACATGAAGGAGATTCAACCCTGGGTCAACAAAATCAAAGCTGTTTATCCGGAAATCACCAAGCTGGACAATGATGCCCTGCGCGCTAAGACGGCAGAACTGAAAGCATACATCCGGAATTCGGCTGCCGACCAACGCGCCAAGGTAGACGAACTGAAAGCCAAAGTGGAGGACACCGAACTGGAAGATCGCGAAGAAATCTTCAACCAAATAGACAAAATCGAAAAGGAAATACTGGACATTTACGAAAAAGCCCTGGACGAAGTATTGCCCACTGCTTTTGCCATCGTAAAAGACACGGCAAGACGCTTTGCAGAGAATGAGGAAATCGTGGTAACAGCCACGGACTTTGACCGCGAACTGGCTGCCACCAAAGATTTCGTCCGCATAGAAGACGACAAAGCCATCTATCAGAACCACTGGAAGGCCGGTGGTAATGAAATCACCTGGAACATGGTGCATTACGATGTACAGCTGTTCGGCGGTGTCGTACTGCATAAAGGCAAAATTGCGGAAATGGCAACAGGTGAAGGAAAAACCCTCGTGGCTACCCTGCCGGTATTCCTCAACGCGCTTACCGGCAACGGCGTGCATGTGGTGACCGTCAACGACTACCTGTCGAAACGTGACTCGGAGTGGATGGGGCCGCTTTACATGTTCCACGGTTTAAGCGTAGACTGCATCGACAAGCATCAGCCCAACTCGGAGGCACGCCGACGTGCATACCTGGCAGACATCACCTTCGGTACGAACAATGAATTCGGTTTTGACTACCTGCGCGACAACATGGCCATCAGCCCCAAGGACCTGGTACAACGCCAACACAATTATGCCATCGTGGACGAGGTGGACTCGGTGCTGATAGACGATGCGCGTACACCGCTTATCATATCGGGACCTGTGCCGAAAGGGGATGACCAGTTGTTTGAACAACTGCGCCCGCTGGTAGAACGCTTAGTAGAAGCCCAGAAGAAGCTGGCAACACAATATCTGGCAGATGCCAAACGCCTGATTGCATCGGAAGACAAGAAAAGCCAGGAAGAAGGTTTCCTGGCATTGTACCGCAGCCACAAGAGCTTGCCGAAAAACAAGGCACTGATAAAGTTCCTCAGCGAACCGGGCATCAAAGCCGGCATGTTGAAAACCGAGGAAATCTACATGGAGCAGAACAATAAACGGATGCATGAGGTAACCGACCCGTTGTATTTCGTGATTGATGAAAAGCTCAACAGCGTAGACCTGACGGACAAAGGCGTGGACCTGATTAGCGGAAATTCTTCCGACCCGACATTCTTCGTGCTGCCGGACATCACGGCACAACTTGCCGAACTGGAAAACGAGAAAGACCTGACGGACGAACAACGCCTGGAGAAGAAGGATGCACTGCTGACCAACTATTCCATCAAATCGGAACGCGTACATACCATCAACCAGTTGCTGAAAGCTTACACCATGTTCGAGAAGGATGACGAATACGTAGTGATTGACGGACAGGTGAAAATTGTGGATGAACAGACGGGACGTATCATGGAAGGACGCCGCTACTCCGACGGACTGCACCAGGCCATCGAAGCCAAAGAAGGCGTTAAAATTGAGGCAGCCACGCAGACGTTTGCCACCATCACCTTGCAGAACTACTTCCGCATGTACCATAAACTGGCCGGTATGACCGGTACGGCAGAAACGGAAGCCGGCGAATTTTGGGACATCTACAAACTGGACGTAGTGGTTATCCCAACCAACAAGCCTATTGCAAGGAATGACATGAATGACCGCGTTTACAAGACCAAGCGCGAGAAATATAAAGCCGTTATTGAAGAAATAGAAAAGATGATTGAGGCCGGACGCCCGGTACTGGTGGGCACAACTTCGGTAGAAATATCGGAAATGTTGAGCAAGATGCTGAACATGCGCAAAATACCCCACAATGTACTGAACGCGAAGTTGCACCAGAAAGAAGCCGAAATCGTTGCACAGGCCGGACAAAGCAGTACAGTGACCATTGCCACCAACATGGCAGGACGTGGTACGGATATCAAGCTGAGCCCGGAAGTGAAAGCTGCCGGCGGTTTGGCCATCATCGGTACGGAACGCCACGAGTCACGCCGCGTAGACCGCCAGTTGAGAGGACGTGCCGGACGTCAAGGCGACCCGGGTTCTTCTGTATTCTTCGTATCACTGGAAGATGACCTGATGCGCTTGTTCTCATCCGACCGTATCGCCAGCGTGATGGATAGGCTGGGATTCAAGGAAGGCGAAATGATAGAACACAGCATGATTTCCAAATCCATCGAACGTGCACAGAAGAAAGTGGAAGAGAACAACTTCGGCATCCGTAAACGTCTGTTGGAATATGATGACGTCATGAACAAACAACGTACCGTGGTGTACACCAAACGCCGCCATGCGCTGATGGGCGAACGTATCGGGATGGACATCGTAAACATGATATGGGAACGTTGCACCAACGCTGTACAGGCTCCTGACTATGAAAATTGCAAAATGGATGCCCTGCAGACCTTAGCCATGGAACTGCCTTTCACTGAAGAGGAATTTAAAGACGAGAAAAGGGAAACCTTGGCGGAGAAGACATTTGAAGCTGCCATGGAACAGTTCAAGCGTAAAACAGAACGTATGGCACAAATCGCCTATCCGGTTATCAAACAGGTTTACGAGGCACAAGGGCAAATGTATGAGAACATCTTGATTCCTATTACGGACGGTAAACGGGTCTACAACATCTCATGCAACCTGAAAGCTGCTTACGAAAGCGAATGCAAAGAAGTGGTAAAAGCATTTGAAAAGTCTATCTTATTGCATGTTATCGACGAAGCATGGAAAGAAAACCTGCGCGAACTGGATGACTTGAAACACTCGGTACAAAATGCAAGTTATGAACAAAAGGACCCGTTACTGATTTACAAATTAGAATCGGTAAACTTATTTGACGCAATGGTAGACAAGATTAATAACCAAACGGTTTCAATCTTGATGCGCGGACAGATTCCAATGCCGGAAATGCCGGCCAACAACAGCCAGGCACCTGAACCGCCCAGAGTAGCCGTAAGACAAGCCGCTCCGGAATCCAGACAAGACATGAGCCGCTACCGGGAACAGAAAGTGGACCTGAATGACCCGAACCAACAGGCTGCCGCACACCACGACACACGCGAGCAACCCAAACGCGAGCCCATCCGGGTACAAAAGACAGTAGGCAGAAATGACCCGTGTCCTTGCGGAAGCGGGAAGAAATATAAAAACTGCCACGGCAAAAACGCATAACCTGCGAGTAGCATAATCGCAAATAAAAGTCCCGGACGGTTAAAAAACAGTTCGGGACTTTTGTATATTCAGGCAAAAGAGTATTTTTGCCAATGGAATCAATCGAATTTGCATGATCGGACATGAATTAAAAAACAGAAGGACAAAATACTTCAACTGTCTCTTGCTAAGTGGTGTTTTATTAATGAGCGGTTGCCAAAGCGTAGAGCAACTGTCCATAGATTATATGCTTCCTGGCGATATTAGTTTTCCGAGTTCGTTAAGAAAAGTAGCTGTAATCAACAACGCACCTCAAGCCCTTGACGGCTTAACCGCAGAAAACCACCCTACCCGACAAGAAGAGGATGACGAGATAGTTCAAGCTACCCGCCATTACCATGGATATACAGCTGTTACTACCGAATCATTGGCACAGGCTCTTGCCGATGAAAACTATTTTGACGAAGTGGTCATCTGCGACTCTGCACTGAACTCTGGCACCGAAGGAATGAACATCCTGTCACGTGACGATGTAAACAGCTTGGCAAAGAACCTGGATGTTGACTTCCTGATCGCTTTAGAAGATATACAGATGGATGCCACTTACAAAATAGATTTCATGCCGGGATGGGGGCTTTTTTATGGAACCACAGATGTAAAGGTATACCCCATTGTGAGGATATACATGCCCAACCATAAGAACCCCACGGTAACTGTCAGTCCCAACGACAGCATATTCTGGGATGCCACCGGTAACAGTAAGAACGATGTACTATCAAACCTTATTCAAGAAAAAGACATGATAAGGCAAGCCTCAGAGTTTGCAGGAACCGTGCCGGTAAAGCATTTGCTGCCTAACTGGAAAACCGCATACCGCTACTTATTCACCGGTGGCTCGGTAAACATGCGGGATGCTTCCGTCTATGCCAAAGAAGGCAATTGGGAAAATGCCATTGCATTATGGGAAATTCAATACAATACGCAAAAAGGCAAGAAAAAAAATGAAAGCCGCATACAACATCGCATTGGGGTATGAAATGCAAGACAGCATCAACCATGCTTTGGATTGGGCAATCAAGGCATTCAATATTGCCTGCGAAATAGACCATGTGGACAACGAAACAGTACACGATGCCAATGTCATCAAGAACAAAAGGAACTACCTTCTGACTGCGCTATACATCAACGAACTGCAGGAACGGAAAAATAGCCTCCACCTGCTAAATGCCCAGATGAAAAGGTTTGAAGAAGAATAACCATAAAAGAGAAAGGAATTATATTATGAAACTCAGCCAAACATCATTATCGCACATAGAAGAAGCTATAAGAAAAGCAATAGCCAAATATTCATGCCAAGGTGACCCGACCATAGTAACAGATATCCACCTACAGGCCGATCAAGGTTCAGGAGAACTAACTATTTTTGATGACGATGATGAAGAATTGGGTAATGCAACCATAGAAGAGTGGCTGACGTATGACGGACCCGATTTTTACACAGATATTGAACATCTGCTGACCAGCGTTCTAAACAACATGAAAAATGCGGGCGAACTTGACCAATTATCTATCGTAAAGCCCTACTCCTTTGTCCTTGTGGATGAGGAAAAAGAAACAATAGCTGAGTTATTGCTGATGGATGACGATACCCTACTCGTAAATGACGAACTTTTAAAAGGGCTGGATAAAGAACTGGATGATTTTTTAAAGAATCTATTGGAGAAATAAGAACAGAGAAAATACGAAAATGGCATGTGTAAACAGATAGTTTATAATCTATTACACATGCCATTTGTACAATCCGGATTTTTTAGGATATCCCGCGTTCCTTTTACAAATTAACAGTTTTTACAATTCCTCTTTCCGCATCTAATAAACGGGTTAATTCGCCATTTCGGAAATGAACTTGACCCGCACCAGACGAACTTCTTCTTCCGTAAAATCATCACCCAATTCTTCCAATGCTTCTTCTATGTCATCAGTAGTTGACTCTTTAAAATAGTCATAGATGTCAAGCATGTGGTCTTCATCCATGATTTCCTCCAAAAAGTAATCAATGTTCAACTTAGTACCGGAATACACAATAGCCTCGATTTCGTTCAAAAGCTCATCAAACTCAATGCCTTTAGATACAGCGATGTCATCTAAAGCTACTTTCCTGTCTATTGCCTGAATGATGGATACTTTCAATTTCGACTTATTGGCAACAGTGCGCACACGCAAATCTTCAGGGCGCTCTATTTCATTTTCCTCACAATGGCGTTTAATAAGCTTGCAAAATTCTTCACCGTATCGTTTTGCTTTACCGGCACCTACACCTGGGATATTCTGCAATTCCTCAAGAGTTATCGGGTAAATGGTTGCCATCGCTTCCAAAGAAGGATCTTGAAAAATGACATAGGGCGGAACCGAGAGTTGCTTGGATAACTTCTTACGTAGGTCTTTAAGCATGGCATACAATACAGGATCGACCGCACATGCCCCTCCTCCTCGTACAGGAGCATCTTCTTCCACTTCCTCAAAATCTTTATCTTCTACGATTTTAAAAGAAACAGGATGTTCCAAGAATTTACGTCCCGCGGAGGTAACTTTCAACAACCCATAATTTTCTACATCTTTACTTAAATACCCGGCAATCAAGGCTTGGCGAATTACAGCATTCCATATTTTGTCATCCTCATCTATACCAGAGCCAAAAACATCCAAGTCTTCATGCAGATGGGCTTGTACTTCAGAAGTGGCCCTTCCACGTATAATATCTATGATATAATCCGATTTGAAATTTTCCTTTACCGCCAAGATGGTTTCTATGACGGTACACAACAATTCTTGTGCTTCCACTTGTTTTTTAGGATTTAAACAATTGTCGCAATTCCCACAATTATCTTCTGTATATTCTTCACCAAAATAATGAAGCAATGTCTTACGACGGCACAATGAAGATTCGGCATAGGCGGCCGTTTCCTGCAAAAGCTGCTTGCCTATCTCTTGCTCGGCCACAGGCTTGCCTTGCATGAATTTTTCCAACTTCTGCAAATCTTTATTGGTATAGAACGTGATACATTGACCTTCACCACCGTCACGCCCGGCACGCCCGGTTTCTTGGTAATACCCTTCCAAGCTCTTGGGAATATCGTAATGAATGACAAAACGCACATCCGGTTTATCTATTCCCATGCCAAAAGCAATGGTTGCCACAATGACATCTATTTTTTCCATCAGAAAGTCATCTTGGTTTTGCGAGCGTGTAGCCGAATCCATACCGGCATGATATGGCCGTGCGTTGATCCCATTGGCCTGCAGAATCTCGGCAAGTTCTTCTACCTTTTTACGGCTCAGGCAATAAATGATACCTGATTTTTCAGGATTATTCTTGATGAACTTAATGATATCTTTATCAATATTAGCCGTCTTAGGACGTACTTCATAATAAAGATTAGGGCGATTAAACGATGATTTGAATACCTTGGCATCATTCATGCCCAGATTTTTCTGGATATCATGTTGAACCTTGGGCGTTGCAGTAGCAGTAAGGGCTATCAACGGTGCTTTCCCTATTTCATTTATGATTGGTCGTATGCGACGGTATTCCGGGCGGAAATCATGTCCCCATTCCGAAATACAATGCGCTTCATCGACTGCATAGAACGATATCTTCACCGTTTTCAAGAACTCCACATTCTCATCTTTTGTCAAAGACTCGGGTGCTACATAAAGCAGCTTTGTCTTTCCGCTAAGAATATCCGCCTTTACTTGATCTATTGCCCCTTTATTCAGAGAAGAATTTATGAAATGTGCCACTCCATCTTCCTCACTATAATTACGCATTGCATCCACTTGATTTTTCATCAATGCGATCAAAGGCGAAATAACGATAGCAGTTCCTTCCATCAACAACGAAGGCAACTGATAGCACAATGATTTTCCACCTCCTGTAGGCATTAATACAAATGTATCATTACCTGCCAACAGGTTCTCTATGATTGCCTCTTGATTACCTTTGAATGTGTCAAACCCGAAGTATTTCTTCAGTTCTTCTGTCAAATTAATCTTCTTTTTTGCCATGGTTCATTAGGTCATCGTTATTATTGAATTGGAACTATTTCGCAAAAGCATATTCTCTACCCTGTAACTCTAACAAAGTTAGGAACAAGTTCTCAAATTTCAGTATATTCAGCCCATTATTTTTCAAGAAAAAAACAGGAAGAATACCGGCATATCCCTTACGCACTGATTCTAAGCATTTTGAAGTCTGGCCATATTGGCTTTTTCCAACTGATGCTTAGCATATTCCAATGTCACGGTAAAACTATCTTTATGCTCGGATGGAATTTCAAACATAGCATCCATCATGATGGTTTCCACTATGGAACGCAATCCGCGGGCTCCCAATTTATACTCAATAGCCTTATCTACAATGTACTCAAACACAGCATCTTCAAAATCAAGTTTTACCCCATCCATTTCAAACAACTTGATATATTGCTTGATAATGGAATTTTTAGGTTCGGTAAGGATTGCACGCAACGCTGTGCGGTCCAAGGGATTCAAATAGGTCAAAACCGGTAACCGGCCTATGATTTCCGGAATCAAGCCAAACGACTTCAAATCCTGCGGAGCAATATATTGCATCAGATTGTTCTTGTCAATAGCTGCCGTATTGCGTACCGAGTTATAACCCACCACATGCGTATTGAGTCTTTGGGCTATCTTTTTCTCTATGCCGTCAAATGCTCCACCGCAAATAAACAAAATATTCTTAGTGTTTACCGGAATCATTTTCTGTTCGGGATGCTTGCGCCCGCCCTGAGGTGGGACGTTGACAACCGACCCCTCCAGCAACTTTAGCAATCCCTGTTGCACACCCTCTCCACTCACATCACGGGTTATGGAGGGATTATCACCTTTACGTGCTATCTTATCTATTTCATCGATAAAGACAATACCACGCTCTGCCTCAGCCACATTATAATCTGCCACTTGAAGCAGACGAGTCAAAATGCTTTCAATATCCTCACCCACATAGCCTGCCTCAGTCAGCACCGTAGCATCTACAATGGTAAAAGGTACATTCAACATTTTTGCAATGGTACGTGCCAACAACGTTTTTCCAGTTCCCGTGCTTCCGACCATAATGATATTCGACTTTTCAATCTCCACATCATCACCTCGGTCTTTTTGCAGTAGGCGTTTATAATGATTATAGACGGACACAGCCAAAAAGCGTTTGGCATCATCTTGCCCAATGACATATTGGTCAAGGAACTGTTTTATCTCAACAGGTTTTGGCAAATCACTCAAGTCCAATGGCTTGACACCATTTTTCTGACGAGCTCCCATGGCTTCTTGCGTAATTTCATACGCTTGGGCAGCACAGCTGTCACAGATAAATCCATTCAAGCCCGAAATCAAGAAACCGACTTCGTCTTCCGAACGTCCACAAAAGCTACATCTATTTCTATTTTTCTTAGAATCCGCCATATCACTTTTTAATCAAAACCTCATCCACCATACCATACTCTTTGGCTTCCTGTGCTGTCATCCAATAATCGCGGTCCGAATCAGCCCATACTTTTTCAAACGGAGTATGCGAATGTTCGGCTATGATGGTATAAAGCTCTTTCTTCAGTTTTTGAATCTCACGGGCAGTAATTTCGATATCCGAAGCCTGTCCTTGCGCCCCTCCCATGGGTTGATGAATCATGACACGCGAATGAGTCAATGCCGAGCGTTTCCCTTCTGCACCGGCCACCAACAGCACAGCCGCCATACTTGCAGCCATACCGGTACATATCGTTGCCACATCACTGGAAATGAATTGCATAGTATCATAGATACCCAACCCTGCATATACAGAGCCACCCGGTGAATTGATGTATATGGAAATATCTTTACCCGGATCTACCGAATCCAAATAAAGAAGCTGCGCTTGCAGGGTATTGGCAGTATAGTCATCAATCTGAGTACCCAAAAAAATGATACGATCCATCATCAAACGTGAGAACACGTCAAGTTGGGTCACATTAAGCTGCCGTTCTTCCAATATGTAAGGATTCAGGTAACCAGCCTGTGACTTAATCACATCATCCAGCACATGCCCGTTCATACCCAAATGCATGGTGGCATATTTTCTAAAATCGTCCATAATCCTTTTCTGAATTAAACGTTTATAATCTTCCCGCACCGGGACATATACCGGAAACGGGATTGCAAAGTTATAAAAAACGCATTAAAAAACGAGAAAATCAAGCAGAATAATATCGGCTTCTTTTCCGGAACACCCACTTCAAACGGCTAAGGAAAATAAATCCACGGAAACACAGCTCCAAACACATGGCAAGCCAAACACCTTTCAGCCCCATAACCGGAGCAAGCCATGCCGCCAACGTGAGCCGTACTGCCCAAATGCTACAGAAGTTCATCAGGCTGGGAATAATGGTATTCCCCATCCCAACAAACACACTATAAGCAACAATGGCGGCAGCAAACATCGGCTCTGCAAACGCTTCGATGCGCAATATCTCAACCCCCAATGCCAACACCTCGGCATCAGGCGTCATCGTTCCGATAATTAAAGGTGCCCCTACATACATAAACACTCCCATAATACCCATTACCGCCATGCCCATACCTACCGTAATGTAAGCAAACCGTTTGGCCAAGTCTTTACGTCCGGCGCCATAGCTTTGCCCCACCAAAGTGGTCGCTGCGTCGGCTATGCCATAGCCGGGCATATAGCACAGGCTTTCTGCCGTAATGCCAAAAGAGTTGGCGGCTATGGCAAAAATGCCCAGAGGAGCTACGATAACGGTAGTCATAATCTGTGCCCCGCAAATCACCGCATGCTCTATACCCATCGGCAAACCTATGCGGACAGCCTTCTTCAATATCATCCACGTGGGACGGAAACGCCCATGTTCAGCAACCAACCTCAGATCGTGCGAACGCGTACATAGATACCACAACAGTATTGCAGCGACCACCAGCTCGGCAAGGCCTGTACCCAAAGCAGCCCCCTCCACGCCCCAGCCTGCACCCGGCACCCAAAACGCAAGCCCGCCCCACTCCACTTCACGGGAAGGGAATATCAAGAAGAAGTTGAATATCACATCCAATACACACATCAATACGCTCAGCATACTGGGAATCCGCATGTTCCCGCTATATCTTAGCATGCTGCTGGAAAGGACATAAAGCTGGAATACAGGCAGGAAAGATGCATAAATCAAGAAATAAAGCGATGAGTCCCTGCGAATAGCCTCATCGCCCCCCAACCATACCGGCAGAGAACCGCTGATAATCATGCCCACCATGCCCCACAACACTCCGAACACTCCTACAGCCACCAGTGCCTGCCGCAAGATGGAACGTGCCTTCTGCATATCGCCTGCCCCGATGGCATGTGCCACCTGCACGGAAAAACCGGTAGCCGCCGCCGAACACGTACCGCTGAACAACCAGGTAGTCGTGGAAATCAATCCGATGGAAGCTGCCGCATTCGCGCCCAGGCTTCCCACCATAGCGGCATCGATATATTGCATCACGATGGAGGACAGCTGTGCCATAATGGCCGGGATGCTGAGCAGCATGGTCAGCCGCGACTGCTGCCCCAGCGTCATGGGCTTCCCCAGTCGTATCAATGCAAGCAGGTCGTTCGAAGAAGTCATATAGAGCTATAAAAGAAAGGAAGCCAACCTCGCATGTAACATGTAAAAGGTTGGCCTTCTTCTAATTTATAATAAATAAGTTGTTATTTTGTGGCCGACTCGAGTTTCTTCATGATTGAGAATATAAAGAGAGCCGACAACAAGCAAAGCGAAATAAGGAGAGTCCAGATGCCCCACAACGGAAGCTTGTCCCACAACAGTCCGGGTATGGATACCAGATAGTTACCCACAGCCGTAGCGGCAAACCAGCAACCCATCATGGCACCCTTGTACTTGGGAGGAGCGACTTTCGACACGAACGAGATGCCCATGGGCGAAAGCAGCAACTCGGCAAACGTCAGCACCAGATAAGTGGATATCAACCAGTTGGGCGACACAAGCACATCGCTCACCGTACCTCCCAGTTCGGCAGGAGAAGCGAGGCCGAACGAGCCGACCGTAAGTATCAGGAAGCCGGCTGCTGCCACCAGCATGCCCAGCCCTATCTTGCGGGGAGCCGACGGCTCCTTGCCCTTCGATGCCAATGCGCTGAAAATGGCCAGGGAGAACGGCGTAAGCGCTACCACGAAGAACGGATTAAACTGCTGGAAGTCGGACGGCTGGATAGACACCTCGCCCGGCAACGACGTGTAAATGCCTGCGACACCGCACCACAGGGCCAACGTGACCGCGCCCAGAATAACCTTTGTACGTGCCACCTTGGCCTGGAAGGTACTGAACAGCGTATAAATGGAAATGGCTATGAGCACCAGTCCCCATACGTTGAAACCGATGCGGGTAAACCCTTCGGCAATGTTCGACGTATAGTCGCGGGCAAAGATGGTCATCGTGGCACCGTTCTGGTGGAAGGCCATCCAGAAGAACACCACCACGGCAAACACCAGCAACAGGGCCGTGATGCGGCTCTTGGTCTGGGCGGGGGTCAGTTCCACTTCCTCGATGTGGTTGGCCTGGGCCTGCTTGGAGTTGACATCGGCGTGCTTGAACCACGAACGGCAACCGTAATAGATGGCCACGGAAAGCAGCAGGGACACACAGGCTACGGCAAACCCGTAGTTGTAGGCCTCCGAAAGCCTTTCGATGTAGTAGCTGCTGAACGTGGGCAGGTCCATGCCCGCAGCCCCGTCCATAGATGCCGCCAGGGCTGACAGCTTGTCGGCATTGTCGGGCGAGATGACTCCGTCAAGGCACTGGTGAGCCAGGGAAGGGATGTTGGCGTCGTAAAACAGGCCGCCTTTCTCCAGGAAGAAGTTGGTGATGCTCTTGGCCATCGAGGGGGCGAACATGGCGCCGATGTTGATGGCCATGTAGAACAGGCTGAACGCGGCGTCACGCTTCGACGAGTACTTCGGGTCGTCGTAGAGGTTGCCCACCATGACCTGCAGGTTGCCCTTGAACAGGCCCGTGCCGATGGCTATCAGCGCCAGTGCGCCAAACATCAGCACCTTGCCTGCGATGCCGGCTTCCGTGGGGATGGCCAGGCACAGGTAGCCTGCAAACATCACGCCGATGCCCAGCGTGACACACTTGCCGAACCCTATCTTGTCGGCAAGGATGCCGCCGAACAAGGGCATGAAATACACGGCAGCGAGGAAAATGGAATAAATCTGCGTGGCAACCGCCGCGCTGAAGCCGAACTTCGCCTGGATGAACAGCAGGAAGATGGCGAGCATGGTGTAGTAACCGAAACGCTCGCCCGTGTTGGCAAGCGCCAGGGCGTAGAGCCCCTTAGGTTGTCCTTCAAACATATTGCTTCAATTAAGTTAGATTAATAAATCAGGTTAATAAGAGGATTTGTTTTTCCGCCTGCAAAGATAAGATTTTTGTGCAAGAATCCTTTAAAAAAGCTTGCAAAGTTCAGCACGGGCCTCGCGCACCAGGTCCCCGGGGGAAAGCTTCAGCTGCAAGCCGCGCTGCCCGGCGCTGACGTAGATGTAGGGATACTGCATGCAGGTGTCGTGGATGTAGGTGGGCAGGGGCTTCCTCATGCCGATGGGCGAGCAGCCCCCGCGGATGTAGCCGGTGAGGGGCAGCAGCTCCTTGACGGGAATGAGGTCGCACTTCTTGTTGCCGCTTACGCGGGCGGCCTGCTTGAGGTCGACCTCGTGCTCGCCGGGAATGACGCAGACGAAGTGTCCCGTGCGGTCGCCCCGCAGCACGAGGGTCTTGAAGACGCACTCCACGTTCTCGCCCAACTGCGCGGCGACGTGGGGCGCGCTGAGGTCGTTCTCGTCCACCTCGTAGGGAATCAGTTCGTACTTCACCCCGGCCTTGTCCAGCAGGCGGGCGGCGTTGGTCTTGTTTATCTTTTCTTTCGGCATAAAGCTGACGTTTTAGTGTGTATATATATAATATGGTGTAAATACGGTTTGCGGGCGAGGGTGTGTCACAATAGTATAGTACGGATTCCCCTCCTCCCTGGAGGAGGAGAATTCAGTTACCATTGTATTTTGGCACATCCTCTTCAAGGGTATCCGACACCGACCTCTAAGGGTCTCCGACACCGACCTCTAAGGGTCTCCGATGCCGACCTCTAAGGGGCTCCGGCACCGACCTCTAAGGGTCTCCGGCGCCGACCCCTAAGGGTATCCGGCATCAACCCTTAAGGGTATCTCCCAGCTCCTGCCGCAGGAAGCGGGGCGTATATCCGCGGGGGCTGAGCGACACCTGCTCGGGGGTGCCGCAGGCCAGGACCTCGCCCCCGCCCCGCCCGCCTTCGGGGCCCATGTCGATGACGTAGTCGGCCATCTTGATGACGTCCAGGTTGTGCTCGATGACGATGACCGTGTTGCCCTTGTCCACTAGGCGGTTCAGCACGCCCAGCAGCACGCGTATGTCCTCGAAGTGCAGGCCCGTGGTGGGCTCGTCCAGGATGTAGAGGGTCTTGCCCGTGTCGCGCTTGGACAGCTCGGTGGCCAGCTTCACGCGCTGGCTTTCGCCGCCGGACAGGGTGGTGCTGCTCTGCCCCAGCTTGATGTAGCCCAGGCCGACGTCCTGTATCACCTTTATCTTGCCCAGTATCTGGGGGACGTTCTCGAAGAACTCCACCGCCTGGTTGATGGTCATGTCGAGCACGTCGGCAATGGACTTGCCTTTGTAGCGCACCTCCAGCGTCTCGCGGTTGTAGCGCTTGCCGTGGCACACCTCGCAGGGGATGTAGACGTCGGGCAGGAAGTTCATCTCGATGGTCTTGTAGCCGTTGCCCTGGCAGGCTTCGCACCGCCCCCCGCTGACGTTGAACGAGAAGCGGCCGGGCTTGTAGCCGCGTATCTTGGCCTCGGGCAGGCCGACGAAGAGGTTGCGGATGTCGGAGAACACGCCCGTGTAGGTGGCGGGGTTGGAGCGCGGCGTGCGCCCCAAGGGCGACTGGTCGACGTTGACCACCTTGTCCACGTACTCCATGCCTTCGATGGCGGCATAGGGCAAGGGGTCTTGCAGCGAGCGGTAGAAGCGTTGCGACAGGATGGGCTGCAGCGTCTCGTTGACCAGGGTGGACTTGCCACTGCCCGACACGCCGGTGACGCAGATGAGCCGCCCCAGGGGGAACTCCACGTCCACCTGCTTCAGGTTGTTGCCCCGCGCGCCGCGTATCCACAGGCTGTGGCCGTTGCCCTTGCGCCGCTCCTTGGGCACCTCAATGGCGAGCCCGCCGTTGAGGTATTGCGAGGTAAGGGTGTGCGTGCGCAGCATCTCCTGCGGGGTGCCGGCAAAGACCACCTCGCCGCCCAGGCGCCCGGCCTTGGGCCCCATGTCTATCACGTAGTCGGCGGCCAGCATCATGTCCTTGTCATGCTCCACCACGATGACCGTGTTGCCGATGTCGCGCAGCTCCTTCAGCGAGTGGATGAGCCGCTGGTTGTCGCGCTGGTGCAGCCCGATGCTCGGCTCGTCCAGGATGTAGAGCACGTTGACCAGCTGCGAGCCTATCTGTGTGGCCAGGCGGATGCGCTGGCTCTCGCCGCCGGACAGGGTGGCGGCTCCCCGGTCGAGGGAGAGGTAGTCCAGCCCCACGTCGAGCAGGAACTTGAGGCGGGTGCGTATCTCCTTCAGTATCTCGGCGGCAATCTGCTGCTGCTTGCTGTCGAGGTGCCCGTCCACATGCGCCAGCCAGCCGTACAGTTCGCCGATGTCCATGGTGGCCAGCTCGTGGATGTTCTTGTCGTGTATGCGGAACGAGAGGGCTTCCCGGTTCAGCCTGGCCCCGTGGCATTCGGGGCATTCGCCCGTCTTGGCAAACTGCTCCGCCCACTTCTGCTCGGTGGCTGACGCGTCCTTGTCCTGGAGCATCTGGATGTACTTCACCACCCCTTCGAAGGTGACGAAGTAATCGGACGAGGTGCTTATCAGCGAGCCTTTGATGCGGATGCGCTCGTCGGAGCCATACAGTATCTCGTCGATGGCATCGTCGGGCAGTTCGGCCACCGGGGTCTTCAAGGTGGCCTCGTACTTCTCGAGCAAGGCGGCTATCTGCCAGAATATCATGGCGTTCTTGCTCTTGCCCAAGGGGGCGATGGCGCCCTCGGCTATGGAGAGGCTGCGGTCGGGTATCACCTTGTCGATGTCTATCTGGCTCACCACGCCCAGCCCCTTGCACTTGGGGCACGCCCCTTGCGGGGAGTTGAACGAAAAGTTGTGGGGAGCCGGCTCGCGGTAGGACAGCCCGGTGACGGGGCACATCAGCCGCTTGCTGTAATGGCGCACGGTGCCCGCGTCGGCATCGAGTATCATCAGCAGCCCGTCGCCCTGGCGCATGGCGGTTGCCACACTGTTCTTCAAGCGGGCATCGTCCTTCTCCGAGGGGACCAGTTTGTCCACCACCACTTCTATGTCATGGTTCTTGTAGCGGTCTACCTTCATGCCCGGCAGGGCTTCGCGCACCTCGCCGTCCACCCGGACGTAAAGGTAACCTTTCTTCCTCACCTGCTCGAACAGTTCCTTGTAATGCCCCTTGCGGTTGCGCACCAACGGCGCCAGGATGTAGACGCGCTTGCCTCCATATTCCTTCAGGATAAGTTCCAGGATTTGCTCCTCGGTGTACTTCACCATCTTCTCGCCGGACAGGTAGGAGTAGGCCACCCCGGCACGGGCGTACAGCAGGCGGAGGAAGTCGTAAATCTCCGTCGTGGTGCCCACCGTGGAACGCGGGTTCTTGTTCGTGGTCTTCTGCTCGATGGAGATGACCGGACTGAGGCCCGTGATTTTATCCACGTCGGGACGCTCCAAGTTTCCCAGAAAGTTGCGCGCATAGGCCGAGAAAGTCTCTATATAACGGCGTTGCCCTTCGGCAAAAATGGTATCGAACGCCAAAGATGATTTCCCGCTCCCGCTCAGCCCGGTTATCACCGTCAGGCTGTCACGGGGAATCTGCACGTCGATGTCTTTCAGATTGTGCACCCGGGCGCCATAAACATTGATGTATTCTTTTTCTTCTGTGGTCGGCATATTTCTTTTACACCCTAAACATTCGCGCAAAAATAACGTTTTATCCCCAAATATCGGGCGAAAGCCTGTAATATTTCTGCCCGCACACCTTAGAAAAAAGGGATACTACACCACCCCGGTAGCGCTTCAACGCTACGGCGGTAGCACTACGACGCTACGACGGTAGCGTTTCAACGCCACGGAAGCCGCACTCCGGGCACCCTAAAAGCCCCACTTTGCCCCGCGAATAGCCCGGATATTCATTTCTTAACGCAATACGCTGGCAAGAATACCACAAATATTCCTATCTTTGCACATTGTTTTGAAAGAGTTGCGAATGCATAAACCACATATCTTCATGAGAATTACCATCAAACGCTTCTTATATATACTTTGCCTCGCCGCCACATGCCATGCAGGCGCATGGGCACAGGAAAACCAGTCATACTTTCTGCACACCGTTGAAAAAGGCCAGAGCCTGTACTCCATAGCCAGCATGTACGGGGTAAGCCAGGCAGACATCATCGGGCTGAACCCCGGAAGCGACGAGAAAATATACATCGGGCACACCCTGCGCATCCCGCGCAAAGCCGCCGACCGCCAGCATGAGACTTTCCATACCATTGCCGCAGGCGAAACACTCTACCGGCTTACCGTGGCCTACGGTGTTACCGCCAAAGCCATTTGCGACGCCAACCCCGGGCTGAGCGCCGAAAATTTCCGCATCGGGCAAGTGATACGCATCCCCTCGGCAGACTCTGCAAAGGAGGAACAACCGGTTGCTACCCCGCAACAAAGCAACATACAGCCGCCCGTGGAGTCGCGTTGCCGCGAAATGCACAAAGTAAAACGCCGGGAAACGGTGTACAGCATCAGCCGCCTCTACGGCATCACCGAAGCCGAATTGCTTGCCGCCAACCCCGAACTGGAAGGAAAAACCAAGATAAAAAGGGGGAAAATGCTGTGCATCCCCTATCCTACAGCCCAAACCAAACAGCCGTCCAACCCGGCAACCATCCCCACCGACGCGGAACTGTTCAGCGAGAACACCCCGGCAAGCCAACGCTTCCACACCATCAAGGCAGCAGTCATCCTCCCGTTCCTGGCTCCTAACGAGTCGGCACGCATGACAGAATATTACGAAGGATTCCTGATGGCAGTAGACAGCCTGAAGCGCACGGGTACATCCATCGATGTATATGCTTACAACTCAGGAGCCGAAAAAAGCAGCATGAACACCTTGCTTGCCAAACCGGAACTGAAAAGCATGGATATCATATTCGGCCCGGCTTACCAGCAACACATTGCCCCCTTGGCAGACTTCGCCAAGGAGAACAATATCCGCTTGGTCATACCTTTCACCTCCCGGGACAACACAGTATTCCAAAACGCATCTGTTTACCAGATAAACACTCCGCAATCCTACCTGTACTCCGAAGTATATGACCATTTTGTACGCCAATTTCCCCATGCAAACGTCATCTTTGTGGAAGCCAACCAGGGGACACGCGAAAAGGCGGAGTTCATCAGAGGACTGAAAGACGAATTGCGCAGCCGTGGCATACCCGCCACCAGCTTAAGGGAAGACGCCACACCCGAGTCTTTCAAAGCCGTATTGGCAGACGGAAGGCCCAATATCTTCATTCCTACGTCAGGCAGCAACCTAGTGCTTCTGAAACTGTTGCCCCAACTGACATTGGTGGTACGCGAAATGCCCGACAGCGACATACACCTTTTCGGTTATCCCGAGTGGCAAACCTACACCAAAGACCACTTGGAAGCTTTCTTTGAGCTGGATACCTATTTCTATTCATCGTTCTATACCAACAACCTGTTCCCGGCAGCCATCAATTTTACCCAAAGTTACCGCCGCTGGTATGGCAAGGATATGGACGAGCGATATCCGAAATACGGCATGCTGGGCTTCGATACCGGATACTTTTTCTTGAAAGGCTTGGCCGATTACGGCACCGGATTCGAGAAAAGCATGCAACGCATGAACCTTGTCCCCATACAAACCGGGTTCAAGTTCCAACGCGTCAACAACTGGGGGGGATTTATCAACAAGAAAGTCTTCTTTGTGCACTTCACCAAGAATTATGAATTGGTAAAGCTTGACTTCGACTAACCCCCGCCTACCTTTTTAAACACGACTTCCCGATGAAAGTGAAAATATACATCAGCCTCTTTCTTATCACCCTGACATGCCTAATCCCGGCGCAGGCACAGGTAGGTGAACAACGGCACAATTTCTCGCTCGGCATCAACGGAGGTGTCAACCTGAACAACGTCAGTTTCTCGCCCAGTGTGCAACAAAACTTCCTGATGGGAATAACCGGAGGAATCACGGCACGTTACATCTCGGAGAAATACTTTAAAATGATATGCGGGGCACAAATCGAAGTCAACTTCTCGCAACATGGATGGAGTGAAGCCTACAAGGATTATCCACAAGTAGGTTACACACGGACAATGAATTACGTGGAAATACCCTTTCTGGCACATCTGGCTTTCGGAAAAGAACGGGGATTCCAGTTTTTCATCCATGCCGGCCCGCAAATAGGCCTGTGGTTAAGTGACAGCCACACGATAAAAGGGGATTGGGAAACATTGGCTAACAGCACCAACATTGTGACCGAACAACACGACAAACCCGTTGATAATACATTTGATTACGGTATCGCAGGAGGAGCAGGTGTGGAAGTACGTACCAAGGCCGGCAACTTCATCGTAGAAGGCAGATATTACTACGCCTTGTCCGACTTTTACGGAAGCACGAAGAAAGACTTTTTCGCACGCTCGGCACATGGCGCTATTACCGCCAAAATCACCTACTTGTTCGACATCACCAAATAAGCCTGCCCTTTATCTTTTCCTTAAATAGATAATGGTCGGCAGATGGTCGCTATACCCGTTGAGCCATGTCCGGCCGCCATGGGTACGCAACGGATAGCCTTCATACTTGCCATCATGCTGGAAAAGGTAATCGCGGCTGAATATTTCATGCCCGACATAGCGCAACCCGCGACGCGACTTCAACAAAGAGCGCGACACCAGAATCTGGTCGAACAAGTTCCACTTTCCCCGGTAAAGCAACGTGCCTTTACCTTTATCTTCCAACGTTTCCCACCAAGGATTGTAAAACTCGCCTTTTTTCACCTGCGAGCAGAATTTGCGTGCCCCCAATTCCTGCAAACTTTCATCCATGGGGTCATCATTCATGTCACCCATTACAATGATTTTCAATTTGCGGCTCTCGCGCAACAAGGAGTCTTTCAATGCCTTTACCTGGCGTGCCGCATGTACCCGGACAGGTGACTCTGCCCCACGTGAAGGCCAATGGTTGACAATAACACACAAACGTTCGCCTGCCAAACGCCCGTCAACAACCAAAAAGCCACGTGTAGGATGCAATGTATCGCCTTGGAAAGGAATTGAAGGTACTAATTTAACCCGATTTACGGCAAACTGCAATGTATCATACAACAAAGCACAATCAATGCCTCGCTTGTCCGGTCCTTCCCGATGAACATATTTATAACGGGATAATCCGGGACATGCCAACAAATCGTCCAACACCCGATGATTTTCCACTTCGGCAACCCCGATAAAAGCCGGTCCCTGGGATACCCGTTCACGGGAAAGCTGTGAAATCACCTTTGCCAGATTCCGTAATTTCGACTCATATTTCCGGGAATCCCAACGATAGCTTCCTTGTGGCAGGAAATCATAATCATTCTTACCCTCATCATGAATTGTATCAAACAAGTTTTCAAGATTGTAAAACGCCACACTATAAAGTTTTCCGCGCTCTCTATCACGGCTGTTTGCCCCTATGCACATCAGGCAAAGGATACAGAATAAAAAAAGACTTTTCTTCATCACACATACAGTTTACTTTGCAAAAATACAAAATGTATTCATCAAATCCGTCAATGCCTTGGACTTAAAATCTATCGCATACGCATTTATATGCAGTAACCTTCCCGAGACAGTGGAAAATGCCGCATGCGAAAAAGACGATAACAGTAATAAACATATCCCATTCAGGACATGAACGTATTATATAGATAGCCTGAAAAAAATATCTTCGTACATTCTTTTCTATCTCAGAGAAATGCATTATCTTTGCAACCCGAAAAAGTGACCATTACACACTATTGTTACCAAACCAATAGGACAACTGAATATAAATTTAAAACACATAAAGACATGAAAAAAGGTATCCATCCTGAAAATTATCGTCCCGTAGTATTCAAAGACATGTCAAACGGCGACATGTTCCTGTCTCGTTCTACATGCAGCACCAAGGAAACCATTGAGTTTGAAGGTGAAACTTATCCTCTGGTAAAATTGGAAATCTCCAGCAGTTCACACCCGTTTTATACCGGTAAATCCAAACTGGTGGACACTGCAGGCCGCGTAGACAAGTTTATGAGCCGATATGGTAACCACAAGAAATAACATTCTTCTTCATTTAAGAAGAAACCCCGCCGATTTCCACCGGTCGGGGTTTTTTCTTGCCCATAAATGCCATATACACACATAAAAAAATAGCGTTTACATTGGGAGGTACGGAATAAATTTCTTATTTTTACAGCAACCAATACCCCCAATCTTATGAAACGTTTCTTTACCATCTGCCTGGTGGCTATTTTCTGTGCAAGCACAGGATTTGCCAAACAAGAACCCATCACAGAGTACATCAACATCAAGGGCACACTGAAACAAGACTATGGACAGGCTCCTCAAGGGGCAACCGTCAATATAAAGATGGTCTTGAAAGTCAGCGAATCCAAGCAGTACAAAAGAGGTGTCTATTACTTGGCCGACTTAGAAGGCCAGCAGATATTGATACCCAAGGATGACCTTGACTACATCGAATTGGACAAGCCCCAAAACCTGTCGGACTTTTGGCAACAGATTTACCTGACCTACCACTTCTATGAACAACAGGCCGAACAAGAGAAGCCCAATGACCTCCGCTTGGAAGTAGAAGCCGAAAGCCAAGAATACTTGGAACATTTGAATGAAATTGCATACGAAGATGCATACACCGCTTCATACGTACAAAGCGTTTTGGCAAAGCTATGCGGTCCGAATGTCACTACCAACCGCAATGGGAACCTGAACACTTTCGTTATCCAGTCGCCCGAACCTACTTCTTTCATGCTTCCCAGCGGGAATATCATTGTAAGCACAGGACTTCTCTGCACGCTTGACTCGGAAGCCGAACTGGCCGCCATACTTGCCAGCGAGATAGGACATTATCTCTACGACCACCAAGTGACTAACGTACATCGCGCCACACAAAGGGCACAACGCGCCTTGTTTTGGGCAGACGTGTTCAGCAGCGTAGCATATAACTATGGCGTAGATTTTTATTATGACGGTGACTGGCGCAACTTAGGCGCCAGTTTCGTGGCCGACATGGGTACCATCATCTCCTTACTATGCGTACCGGTAATCAACCGTTTGGGCATGAACTACTCCAACAGCCAAGAGCAAGAAGCCGACAAACTGGCATGTCGCATTTTGAGCTTTACCGGCTATTCTGAAGATGCACTGACCTCCGCCCTCAGAAAAATACGCGACTACTACTTGCGTAACCGAAGGCAAGAAAACATCCTACGCTACAACAGCATTGAAGACCTACAAAAGCGCATCGAAGGTAAACCGGACCCAGTCCCCGCACCGACAGACAGGCCTTACCTGAAAAACACCTATGACCTCATAAACTTCAACGCCGACCTCAACTACAGAGCCGCATTATACCAAGAGACCATCATGCTGACAGAAAAGAATATTGCCAACCGATTGGCAGACTGCCAGACATATATCATACTGGTACGTGCAAAAATGGCACTTGATAATACGGAAACCGTCAACAACGAATGCCTTTCCCTACTGGAGAAAGCCAAAGAAATATCCCAAGGCTTCCCCAATCCGGATGTCTGTAAACAGCGCATCCTTCTCCTAATGCGCATGCAAAAACAAAGCAAGGCACTAACCGAACTACACGACTACATAGACATACTGACAACCTACAAAAAGCAACGTCCCGCAGATAAGGAAGAACGCATTTGGATTGACAAAGAGATGAATTGGGCACAACTGATGATTAAGAGAATCAACAAAATATAACAAATCGGGCGTGGTACTCATATTCGTACCACGCCCGACACAATATCATCAAACGGCTATTCCTTATTTACGAAAAGGAGGTTTTACAACCCTTGCCTTCAGTTTACGACCACGCATGTCCATACAAATCTCCGTACCGGGAATGGCATACTCGGGTTTGACATACCCCATACCGATACCCACTTTGCGTAAAGGGGACATGGTCCCAGATGTGACATGTCCTATTTCGACCTGCCCATCCGCAGCATAAAGCAGATAGCCCGGACGAGGGATGCCACGATCCAACAATTCAAAACCTATCAAACGACGGGTAACACCCTCTTCTTTCTGCCGTTCCAGAACCGGACGTCCAATAAAATTCTTCCCATCAATGAACTTGGTAATCCAACCCAACCCAGCCTCAAGAGGCGAAGTAGTGTCATTTAAATCGTTTCCATACAAGCAGAAGCCCATTTCAAGACGAAGAGTATCACGCGCCCCCAATCCGACAGGCTTAATGCCGAATGGCATACCCGCTTCAAAAATGGCAGTCCACACTTTCAAAGCAGCTTCCGGGCGGAAGTATAACTCAAAGCCTCCGGCACCGGTATATCCTGTATTGGAGATGATAACCTCTCTCTCCCCAGCCAGCATACCATGAGTAAAGTGGTAGTACGGGATGGCGGAAAGGTTGATATCCGTCAACTTCTGCAACGTATCCAAAGCAAGAGGGCCCTGTACGGCCAACTGCGCCATGCGGTCGGAAGCGTTTTCAAGCAGGACATCCTCGGTGTTATGAGCGGTACACCACGCCCAATCCTTTTCAATATTGGAGGCATTCACCACCAGCAGGTACTTTTCCGGCTCATATTGGTATACCAGCAGGTCATCCACAATCCCTCCCTCTTCATTGGGAAAGCAGGAATATTGTACACGGCCAGGGGTAAGAACAGATACATCGTTTGACGTCACTTTCTGCAAAAACGATAATGCCCTCGGCCCTTTGACCCAAAATTCGCCCATATGGGAAACATCGAACACGCCCACCGAGCGGCAAACAGTCAAATGCTCATCAATAATACCCGAATATTCTATCGGCATATTGTATCCCGCAAACTCGTGCATCTTGGCACCCAGCGAAATATGTTTTTCAGTAAACGGAGTGGTTTTCATCATGATGTTGGGAATGACAATTTATAGGTTAAATTTTATGGAATTACGATTTCTCGTCTGACTCCCATCCGACAGGCGTCAATTTCCCTTGGCAACCCGCTTGATAATTTCCACAATAACGTCCCTTGCTTTCTCCATGCTCTGCACGGGCACAAACTCATACCGCCCATGAAAATTCAATCCTCCCGCGAAGATATTAGGACATGGCAACCCCTTAAAAGAGAGTTGAGCACCGTCCGTTCCCCCACGAATGGCACGTACACAAGGCTGCACACCTGCATCCTTCATAGCATGAATGGCAATGTCGATGATATGCATCACGGGGTCTATCTGCTGACGCATGTTGTAATATTGGTCGTGCAGTTCCACTTGCACGGTATCCTCGCCGTACTCGGCATTCAGTATCGCAGCATGCTGCAGCATAAGTTGCTTGCGCTGTTCAAAACGTACCCGATCATGATCGCGAATGATGTACGAAAGAGTAGTCTGCTCCACATCTCCTTGCATACCGGTAAGATGGAAGAACCCTTCATATCCCTCGGTATGCTCTGGAGTCTCACCAACAGGCAGCATTCCGATGAAACGTGCTGCTACAAGCATGGAGTTCACCATTTTTCCTTTGGCATAGCCGGGATGCACGTTACGACCCAGAATCAGGATTTTAGCAGACGCGGCATTGAAATTCTCAAACTCCAATTCGCCTACCTCACCTCCATCCATGGTATATGCCCATTGACAGCCGAACTTTTCAACATCAAACTTATGCGCTCCCAGCCCAATCTCCTCATCGGGATTGAAACCTATACGCACCTTACCATGCTTCACTTCGGGATGCTCTTTCAACCAAGCAATGGCAGACACAATTTCTGCAATACCAGCCTTATCATCTGCTCCCAGCAGGGTGTGCCCGTCAGTCACAATAAGGTCCTCACCCTTATGCGCCAGCAACTCAGGGAAGCGTGAGGGCGACAATACCACCTGCCCGTCGGCACAAAGCACAATATCTCCGCCGTCATACTGCCGGACAATACGCGGACGGACGTTTTTACCGCTCATGTCGGGACTGGTGTCCAAATGGGCAATAAATCCGATCGTGGGAACCTCTTCTCCGGCATTGGCTGGCAGAGTGGCAAAAAGGTATCCGTTATCATCCAACGACACATCTTCCAGCCCTAACGACTCCAGTTCTTCTTTCAAATAACGGGCAAATACCATCTGCCCCTCGGTACTGGGAGTCACCCCAGTTTCTTCGTTCGATTGAGTATCGAAACTGACGTACTTCAAAAAGCGTTCTACCAGTGTCATGATAATAGTGGTTAATCAATGAGTATTTAAAGAACGATAATGAATGATTAGTGCCTGCAATTCACGCTTTTCAACCACTCATCACCTATTGTTATTCTCAGAAGCAGCCCGTACCATCAAAGCAATGAGTACAAAGTTTACACTTTGGCAGGCCAATAGCTTCCACCAAATGTTCCAGCGTATTGAACTTCAGTGATGTCAAACCAAAGCGTTGGCGAATGACTTCCACCAGTTTCTCATATTGAGGAGAACCCGTAGTAGCATATTTATCCAAATCTTTATCTGCATCACCTTCTAACTCTAAAATGATGCGGCGGGTAATAAGCTCCATATCGCTTTTGGAAGACGTAAAGCCAATAAAAGGACATCCGTAGATTAATGGAGGACAAGCTATACGGATATGTACTTCTTTCGCACCATATTCATAAAGCATCTTCACATTATCATGTAACTGAGTACCACGCACAATACTATCATCGCAAAACAACACTCGCTTCCCCTCCAACATGGCACGGTTAGGAATGAGTTTCATCTTGGCTACCAAGTTACGCAACTCTTGCCGACTGGGTGTAAAGCTACGAGGCCAAGTAGGCGTATACTTGGCAATAGCGCGGTGGTATGGCACACCTTTTCCCTCGGCATAACCCAACGCCATGCCGACACCCGAATCGGGTATGCCGCAAGCACAATCCACCTCCGAAGAATCTTCTTTTCCCATCTTGACACCGGACAAGAAACGGGCTTCCTCCACATTGCGCCCTTCATAACACGATGTAGGAAACCCGTAATATACCCACAAAAACGAGCATATCTGCATCTGTTTCTCGGGCTTGCGCATCTGCTCGATACCATCGGCACGAAGACGCACAATCTCACCCGGCCCCAAGAAACGGTCTATCTCATAATCCAAGTTAGGAAAACTGCTTGACTCACTTGTAGCTGCATATGCTCCATCCTTCTTACCAATCACAATAGGCGTGCGTCCCCACTTGTCGCGAGCAGCAATAATCCCATCTTCCGTAAGCAAAAGCATAGAACATGATCCTTTAATATTGTGATACACGTTCTCAATACCTTCTACAAAATTACGTCCTTGAATAATCAGCAAAGCAATAAGCTCTGTTTGGTTAGTCTTTCCCGAACTAAGCTCGGCAAAATGCATGTTCTGCGCTAAAAGCTGTGCTTCCAATTCATCAATATTCAGCACCTTAGCTACAGTGACAATGGCAAAACGCCCCAAGTGGGAATTAATGATAATGGGTTGTGCATCCGTATCACTAATGATACCGATACCTGAATTGCCGGTAAACTTATCCAGCTCATCCTCAAATTTTGTACGGAAATAAGTACTCTCCAAGTTATGGATAGAACGGGTAAACTGATGCTTTTCTGCGTCATAAGTGGCAAGTCCGCCGCGCCTGGTACCCAAGTGCGAATTATAATCGGTGCCATAAAACAGGTCGGTCACGCAACCTGCCTTCGATACGGTTCCAAAGAATCCTCCCATAAATTATGTTCTTATTACTACTGCTAAGTTTTAAAAAGGATGTGCAAAGGTACAAAATTAGTCGGCACGACATGGAAGATTATTCAGCTTTTTATGCAAAATAAAATCTGCGGCTTTATGGAAATCAAACTGCAAGAGAAATCTATGGCAAAACGGCAAGAAAAAAGAAAAGTCCTTGGGAATTCACATTTCCAAGGACTTAAACTATTGCTTCGTGGAGCATAGCGGACTCGAACCGCTCACCTCGACACTGCCAGTGTCGCGCTCTAGCCAGATGAGCTAATGCCCCTCATTGATTTCGGGTGCAAAGATAGAGGTAAAAATGGGATTGGCAAACAATTTGCCTTATTTTTTCTTTTTTTATTTCCACAGAAGTGAAGAACAGGGAACAAGAAGAAGCGATTATGAGAAAAAAATGCTATGTTTGCGCAGTCAATCAAAAGATATACCTATGCTGATATATAACACGACTTACCATGTGGAAGAAGACCAAGAAAAATATTTTCTGATATGGTTGCAAGAATATTATCTTCCGGAAATCGAAAAAAACGGAGTTTTGCATACTCCACGCATATTGCGGGTATTGAGCCACCGGGAAGAGGGCGCATGTTTTTCGGTACAATTTGAGGTAGAAGATTCTGCCTGCCTGCATCGCTGGCATCGCGAACAAGGTACCAAACTGAATGAAGAGTTGCTAAAGATATTCAAAGACAAAGTGGTAGGTTTTCCTACTCTGATGGAGATAATAGTGTGATACACCCGGTTAATGAAAAGATTATCCTAGGCATCGACCCTGGTACCACCATCATGGGGTATGGCATATTACGGGTAACGGGAGTGAAGCCAGAAATGATTGCAATGGGCATCATCGATTTGCGCAGGTTCGCCAATCATTACCTAAAGTTACGGCACATACATGAACGGATATTAAGCATTATTGAGAGCTATTTGCCCGACGAAATGGCCATAGAAGCTCCTTTCTTCGGGAAAAATGTCCAATCCATGCTGAAATTGGGGCGGGCACAAGGAGTAGCAATGGCTGCGGCATTGAGCCGTGACATCCCGATTACCGAGTATGCGCCGTTGAAAATCAAGATGGCGATTACCGGAAACGGGCAAGCCTCCAAAGAGCAGGTGGCAGATATGTTACAACGCATATTACACTTCAGCAAAGATGACATGCCTACATTTATGGATGCTACGGACGGACTGGCGGCGGCTTATTGCCACTACCTGCAAATGGGATGTCTTGAAGTTGAAAAAGGTTACCGCAATTGGAAAGATTTTATTGCTAAAAACCCGGATAAAGTAAAGAAATAACAATGACACAACAACATACGATACGAATAATGGGAGGCGTTGCGCGCAATCCGCTGGTACGCTTGGCACAACCCGTAGATTTGGATATTCTGGCAAACGAACATATTGCTATTGTAGGTCCCAATGGCGCAGGCAAAAGTTTGCTGGTGGATATGCTGACCGGAAAATATCCTTTGCGGGAAGGCACGTTAGAATATGATTTCACGCCGTCACCCACTACAACGGTTTACGACAATATAAGGTACATTGCTTTTCGTGATACCTACGGTTCTGCCGATGCCAACTATTATTACCAACAACGTTGGAATGCCCACGACCAAGATGAAGTACCTACCGTTCGTGAACTGCTCGGGAATGTACCGGAAAGACTAAGTGGACAAGCACGGCAGACACTATTCGAAATGTTCCGCCTAGAGCCGTTGCTCGACAAAAAAATCATCCTACTCTCCAGCGGGGAATTGCGTAAATTCCAATTAGCAAAAAGTTTGCTTACGTTTCCAAGGATATTGATTATGGACAATCCCTTCATTGGGTTGGACGCGACAACCCGTGCCTCTTTGAACAAATTACTCGAGCAATTGGCAGGTTTAGGTAAATTACAGATTATCTTAGTACTATCCATGCTGGACGATGTACCGGCGTTCATAACCCATGTCATTCCTGTATCCGACAAGGTAGTAAAAGGAAAAGTAGAACGGCAGACCTACCTGGATACATTCTTCGCACAAGACAAGGCCAATCCTTGGACAAGCCTGCAGGAAAACATCGCGAAGCTTCCCTATACACATGCCAACTATACTTCGGATGAAGTAGTAAAACTGAACCATGTCAGCATCCGCTACGATGACCGCACGATATTGAAGGACTTAGATTGGACAGTAATGAGAGGCGACAAATGGGCTCTTAGCGGAGAAAACGGAGCGGGAAAATCCACCTTGCTCAGCCTTGTTTGTGCCGACAACCCACAATCGTACGCCTGCGACATCCGTCTGTTCGGAAGGAAACGGGGGACAGGCGAAAGCATTTGGCAAATTAAAAAGCACATCGGCTACGTCAGTCCCGAAATGCACCGGGCATACTTGAAAAACCTGCCGACCATTGAAATCGTGGCATCCGGTCTGCACGACAGCATCGGCTTATACCAACGTCCACATGAAGCTCAAATGGAAGTATGCGCATGGTGGATGGACATATTTGGTATTGCTCACCTGAAAGATAAACCTTTCCTGCAATTATCCAGCGGAGAACAACGTTTGGCACTCTTGGCACGTGCATTTGTCAAAGACCCCGAATTGTTGATTCTCGATGAACCCCTGCATGGATTGGATACATACAACCGCCGCCGGGTGAAGAAAGTCATCGAAGCTTTCTGCCGCCGGCGGGACAAAACCATGATTATGGTAACGCATTACGAAGAAGAACTGCCCGACGTCATTACCCATCGCCTGCATCTGGAACGACACAGATAAGAAAGATGACATGCAAAGCGGTTCAGATGCGTTCCAATACCGTTTCAATCAAATCGTCTATCGAGTTCTTGTAACCTGTGTTGGCCTCGTGCGCCAAGCGATTGGCTATTACCATACACACAGTGGTAGCCCGATGTCCCAACAAGCGGCTCAGCCCGGCCAAGGCAGAGCTTTCCATCTCGAAGTTCGTAATACGCAATCCGTTGTACTCAAACTTTTCAATCTTTTCATTCTGGTGAGGGTCGGCAAGAGGGATGCGCAGTTGTCGTCCTTGGGGACCGAAGAAACCTCCGGCTGCAATGGTTACGCCGCGCACCATATCTTGCTGCGCAATACGTTCTACCAACTCCTCATCGGCATCGATAACGTAAGGTGCCGGAGCACAAAGGTTGCCAGACCATCCCATGTGGTTGAGGAAAGCACGCTCCATAGACAAGTCGCACACGGCATTCCGCCCGGCATAGAAATTCAACAACCCGTCAAATCCGATGGACTTCTGCGAACAAATGTAAGTACCTACAGGTGTATAGGGCTGCAGGCCTCCACAAGTACCTATGCGCACCAATTCCAACTGCCGCAAACAAGGTTTCACTTCGCGGGTCCGGAAGTCTATGTTTGCCAGCGCATCCAGCTCGTTCATCACAATGTCAATGTTGTCACACCCGATGCCGGTAGACACCACAGTGATACGTTTCCCCTTACAGATTCCTGTAACAGTGTGAAATTCACGGCTCTGAACCTCTTGCTCATGCACGTCGAAGTGACGCGCCACGAGACCGACCCGTCCGGGATCGCCTACCAGAATGACTTTGTCAGCCAGCCATTCTGGTTTCACATGGAGGTGAAATACAGAACCATCGTCATTGATAATCAATTCGGAAGGTGGAAAATATTGCTTCATACCTGTGTCGTTTTATATTATACGCTCCTATTTCCCACTACCGGAGGTTGCCGCTCCTGTTGCGGGTCGGGCAATGGAATCGCGCATTTGTGTATCTGCCTCAATGTTTTTCATGCGATAATAATCCATAATACCCAAATTGCCGTTGCGGAAAGCCTCGGCCATAGCCTTAGGCACTTCAGCTTCAGCTTCAATTACTTTGGCACGCGCTTCCTGTGCTTTAGCCTTCATTTCCTGCTCGCTGGCCACAGCCATGGCACGGCGTTCCTCAGCTTTGGCCTGGGCAATGTTCTTGTCGGCATTGGCCTGGTCCATTTGCAGGGCGGCACCGATATTTTTACCTATGTCGATGTCGGCAATATCGATGGAAAGAATTTCAAAGGCCGTCCCGGCATCAAGTCCCTTGCGCAACACAAGTTTAGAGATGGAATCCGGGTTTTCAAGTACCGACTTGTGGCTTTCACTGGAACCGATGCTCGACACGATACCCTCACCTACGCGGGCCAATACGGTGTCTTCGCCGGCACCTCCCACCAACTGGCGGATATTGGCACGAACCGTCACACGGGCTTTGGCTATCAACTGGATGCCATCTTTAGCAACAGCAGTCACCGGAGGCGTATCAATGACCTTGGGATTGACAGACATCTGAACAGCTTCAAACACGTCACGGCCTGCCAAGTCGATGGCGGTTGCCATCTGGAAAGACAACTCGATATTGGCTTTAGCTGCCGAAACGAGAGCATGGACAACCTTCTCCACATGGCCTCCTGCCAAATAGTGTGCTTCCAGTCCGTCGCGGGTAATGTTATTCAAGCCTGCTTTATGTGCCTCGATAAGGCCGGGAACAATAACGTAGGGCGGCACATTCCGGATGCGCATCAGAAACAATTGCACCAATGAGATATTTACCCCTGATACCTTGGCCGACAGCCACAGGAAGAAGGGCACATAGTGGAAAAACAGGACCAAAAAGACAATGGCGCCTACAATAATGAAAGCAGTCAAGTACATAGGATTCATTTCCATACTGTGTTAGTTGTTAAGTTTATATCAGTTATTAAATTTATATCATCAACGATTGCCGGTTAAGACAACTGTTCGCGGGTAACGAATACTACCCCATCTGCCAAGCGGCATACCCTAACCGGGGTTTTCTCGTCTATGAAGCCATCATCAGACTTCACCTCCACAATGCGCCCGTTTATTTCGGCATATCCGATAAGCGCCAGCCGCGTAGTGGCAACACCCGTATCGCCCGGCTTTACGCTGGACTCGGCACTGCGGTCGACGGCAGACGTGATATTGGTTGTCAAGGCTACCTTATCCAATGTTTTGGAACGCATAAACCATACCAATGCCCCGATGCACACCACGGCAGATATGGCCAACGTAATAAAACCTCCGCCCGTCCCCAAGTAGGCAAATGCATGATAGTTGGCATAAATGAAACAACCTGCCGACAAGAAGCCTGCCACGGTAATGCCGGGCGTTAAAAACAGTTCTACCAGCAGCAATATAGCTGCCCCTATGATAAGAAGTGCAATGATAAATATATCCATAATGTATAAAGTCAGGGTTGTAATTGTTTCTCCAGTTTACGAATCTCGATAGCCGCTTGTTTCTGCTCTGCCATGAGCCGGAGGGTTAGTTGCTCCAAGTCAAGTATGGCGGCAGCCAGGTTGTTTTTCCCGTTCTTGTCCGCCTGCTGGTATTGCAGGCGCAGGGCATCCAATTTCCGGAGTTGTTCCTCAAGGTTCTTGTTGCCTTGGGCGTATTGCCGGTAACGGACTTTGGCATCGGCAGAACGGAAGTCATCCAAGCTGTGACAGATGTGCCGGTCATCGATGATGAAATCAAAATCGTACGCCGGTTTACCGACGGTCGGCGTACTGTGCAAGGCTGCCTGCAGACGGGCTTTGGCAGCTTCGACCTGCCCAAGGTCACCTCCCCAAGTGGCCGCGATGGAGTCCAGTCGTGCCAAGCTTATCAACCGGTCTTGCCCCATACCCTCGTAGTTGTACACCCGCTTGAAGGTATTGGGGACAAACACGTAGATGCAGACCTTCCCCTCGGGTTGGTAACGGTCGGATGCAAACCAGCCCAGGTTATTAAACTCGTCAATGACATACAAATAATCGTTGTAAGGCGAATTGAAAGGCATACCTACGTTTTCCGGTGTAAGATAGGTATCGGTATTCGTATTGTAGCGTGTCACAAAGATGTCATACCCACCCAATGATCGGGCGCCGTCGGAGGCATAATAGAGCGTGACGCCATCGGACAACATATAAGGGTAATTGCTGTTGGTACCGGCTTCATTGATGTTGTCCGGCAATGCTTTCCCCGGGCTCCATTCGTCCATCATCTTATTACTGGTAAAGATATGCAGGGTGCTATCCTCTTGCAACCTGCTGTAATAAAGGCGGTTGCCCAATTCGTTTTCATAAAGGATGCCTTCCTGGCCGTCTTCCTGAAAGTAATCTTTGCCGTAAGCCAACGTTCCCGATTCCGGACTGAGGCGATAAGCCTCCAGCAGTTGCTGCTTGTCCACCACGAAGCTGTCTATGACCAGCACCTCCTCCACCCCACGCAACAGGCTCAGCCCCAACCGGCTGACGGCAAGCAGCGAATCGGCTTCGGCCGTAGAACGCTTGCGCTTGACCAAGTCGGCCCGGTAGGCTTCGAACGTTTCAACGGCTTCCTCGTAGCGGTACACAGCGTTGTAGGCCTGCCCCAAGTAGAGTTGCCCGCCGGTCGTACGCCGCTTGACAGCTTTTTCCAGGCAGGGCACTGCTCCTACTGCATCGCCAGTCTTCAGGCAGCAGACGCCATACCATAAATTATAATTCCCGTTGTTGGGATAAGATTTCACCAAACGGGCAAATACAGGCTTGGCTTTCTCATAGTCGCCTTCCCCGTACCAACTTTTGGCTTGGGCCAAGGTCTGTGCCGAGGCAGTCATGCCCTCCATGCCCAGCGTCAGCAGGATAAACAATAGGAATATTCTATTCATGGCTTCATACAATTCACGCGTCCAAAAATACGAATTTATCGGGAATAATGCTTCCCATGCCTGCCCTATTATGTTAATTCTTCTTTAATCACCGAATTTGCTTACTTTTGCTTACCTTTGCCCACCCTTGCAGACGCCTTTTTCCCCTTCATCAGACGCCGACGCCCGGTGCAAAGTTATGGAATCCGGTTAAAAGCCGCGGGGATGTTCAAAGGGAAAGGCCACATCGGACATTTATAAGATTCAACGTATGGGAAAAGAAAACGAAGCAGACAAGCTCCTGCGCCGCATAGAACGGCGGTTTGTAAAAGGAATGGTGACGTATGGGTTGCTGGAGGACGGCGACAAGGTCTTGGTGGGACTGTCGGGCGGCAAGGACTCAATGGCTTTGCTCGAGTTGCTGGCCCGCCGTTCGCGCATCTTCCACCCTCGTTTCGAGGTGGTGGCGGCCCACGTGCAGATGCGCAACATCGGTTACCAGAGCGACACAGACTACCTGCGGGCATTTGCCGGAAGCCTGGAAGTACCTTTCCTAACCTACGAAGCGGGATTCGACGCGTCGGCCGACCGCCGCGAGTCGCCCTGCTTCCTCTGCTCCTGGAACCGCAGGAAAGCCCTCTTCACCCTTGCCCAAGAGCACAGCTGCAACAAGATAGCCCTGGGGCACCACATGGACGACATCCTGGAAACGCTGCTGATGAACCTCACCTTCCAAGGAGCCTTCAGCTCCATGCCTCCCAAACTGGTGATGCGCAAGTTCCCGATGACCGTCATCCGCCCCCTGTGCCTGGTGCCCGAGGCCGAACTGACCGAACTGGCCGAGTTGCGCGGCTACCGCAAGCAAGAGAAGGCATGCCCCTACGAGACCCGCTCACACCGCGCTGACATGAAAAACATCCTCCGGCAGCTGGAAGCCATGAACCCCGAGGCACGCTACAGTCTGTGGGGCAGCATGACGAACGTACAGACCGAACTGCTCCCTACTCCCTGCTCGCCGGAGCGGTAGACAGAGCTTCGGACAGGTAACGCTCCATACCCTGCGTCTGGTAGACGGCCGTCTTCCTCTCGCCGTCAGCATAGATAAAATAAGCGTCGAGATCGGAACGGGCCTCCACAAAGCGCACCGCCTCATCCAGTCCCATCACCATGAAAGCTGTGGCATAGGCATCGGCGCTCATGCAGTCGCGGGCAATAACAGTGGCGGAGAGTATGCTATGCTGCACCGGATAGCCCGTGCGCGGGTCGATAGTGTGGGCATACTTCTTGCCGTCACGGTAATAATAGTTGCGGTAGTTACCCGAGGTGGCAATGCCCACGCCCGACACATGAAGCACGGTCTGTAAATCGCGGTTCAGCGACAGGGAGTCATCCACAGGCTTGTTGATGCCTATGCGCCAGCGGGCTCCTTGCGGGTTTTGCCCGCCTACCACTACTTCGCCACCTATGTCTACCATGAAGTTCTGCACGCCTTTCGAGACCAACAGCCTCGCCACCACGTCCACGGCATAGCCCTTGGCCACGGCGCTACAATCCAGCATCAGTCTGGAATCCTGCTTCACAATCCGCCCCTCGTCCGTAAGCGACACCTTGCGGTAACCGACAAACTGCAGCAGGCTGTCCACGCGGGCCGAGTCCGGGAAAGTGCCTTCCCGGAAACCGAAGCCCCAGGCATTGACCAAGGGAGCAACGGTGATGTCGAACGCCCCGCCGGTCTCTTGCGAAATTTCCATGCTCCTCCGGAACACGCGGGTGAAGAAGGTGTCCGCCGCCACCGCTTCGTTACGGTTGATGCGGGTGATGGTGGCAGTGTCGTTGAAGGGCGACAGCGACCCGTCGAAACGTCTCAACTCTTGCTCTATCTCGGCCTTAAGGTTCTCCTTATGTTGGTAGGTGATGTTGTAAACGGTGCCAAACACCAGCCCGCTATCCTTCTGGTAGGGCGCCGGGCGGTTGTGGTTGTGGTTGACCAATATCAGCAGGGTGGCCGCCAGCAGGACGACTACCCAAACGAGGTTGTGTTTCAGTTTTCTTTCCATGTGTGATATATAGGGTTTGTATTGTCTTTTGTAATTCTCTTTTTTCCAGGATCACGCATCCCCGTCCCACAGGTCAGGACAGGAACAGGTGTTCCACCAGAATCTTCACCCCGATGAGGATGAGGATGACGCCACCCAGCAGTTCTGCGCGGAGCCGCCGCGCCAACTTGTCGCCGCAGCCGATGCCCAGCAGCAGCCCCGTCAGCGACATCACGAATGATACCAGTCCGATGATGCCCACCGGGGGGAGAATGTCATCCAGCCCCCGTGCGCCCAGGAAAGCGAACGAAATGCCCACGGCAAGCGCATCGATGCTGGTAGCCACGGCAAACGCCAGCACTACCCGGAGGCGGGTGGGGTCATACGTGTGCTTGCATCCGTCGTCCTTGAACGACTCGCGCACCATCCTCCCGCCCAGAAAAGCCAGGATAGCAAAAGCCACCCAGTGGTCCACACTCTCTATCAGGTGGCTGAACAGGCTGGCTCCCCACCACCCTATCAGGGGCATTAGCGCCTGAAACAGGCCGAAACAGAACGCCATGACCAGCATGGGCCGCCAATGGGGCCGCTTCAGAATGATGCCGCTTGCCACAGACACCGCAAAGCAGTCCATGGCAAGGCTAATGGCTACCAGCCAGATTTCAAGTCCAGTCATAGGGTCAATAAGGTAGTTTGTAAGTTATCGTATAACAGATGCCAGTGGCACGCGCGTTATATTTCCCGAAGCCGGGCACATACCACGGGTCGCCGTAAGCCGCCGTCGATGCTGACAGCCGGAACCGCACCCGCACCGCCCAGCCCATGTAGAGCAGTTTCCATATCTTAGCCCTCAGGCCCAAGTTGACCTCCATCCACTGCATGCTGCCTTTCAGTCCCTCATGATGATAGGGCAAACTTCCGCCCCAGATGCCGTCCTCCAGGTTGGGGTCGCCTACCGTGCCCCCGTAAGCAGGGTCGTCGATGCTCATCGACTCAATATCATACGCAAAACTGGAGAAACCATAACGCAAGCCCACCAGCAACATGTGCCCGTGCTTCTTGCCATGCAGGGCGTTGTAATCTGCCCCAATACGGAAGTAGGGAGCACCGCTACGGTAATGTATGCCGGTCTCGTTCCAGGCATCGGTCGAGCCGTAGCCTATCTCCACGGTGGGGAAATAGCGGTGCTTCAGGTCCACGTCCACCATGACCTCGGCACTGAGGAAGTCCCCACCCAGCAGCTTGCTTCCGGGTCCCCACAGGTCGGTACTCACCGAGACACCGTTGAACAGGGGGTAGACCACCTCGGGCTTCTTTTTCTCCTTCTTCGTAGCCACCGGCCGGCTGTCCTGCCCTTGGGAGGTATAGTTCTGCTGAGCCGCCACCGGGAGGGCTGCCGCCAGGAAGAACAGCAGGCTAATAAAACAGTTTGATATTCTCCCTTCCATCGATGCCTGCTTCATTGTATGATACGTATATAGAGTCTAACCGGTGACGCGTGATGCACACCTCCGATATGGCCTGCTGCATTTGATACCCGCATTCCATCGACAGGAAGTAAGGAGTATTGGTATGGTATATCGTGACCGTGTCGGTCGTTGCGGGACTGTATCGAAACACCAGCACGGTCGAATCCACGGTGTAGCGCAAGGGGAGCATCAGGGTAGTCACCTTCTCCTGATTGTTCAGAATGACCGAGTCGGTGGCATACGCCGTGATGGTCAGCCGGTCGAGGGTGTCGCCCACAGCCTGCCGGTCTTCGTCCAGAGTGTAAATGTTGCATTGCAGCCAGCCCCGCGTAGTCATGGAGCAGTCCGGCTCCTCGGCGCACGAATGGATGCCGCCCAATGTCCCTGCTACGGCCAGACATCCTATGATGATTCTCAGTAGATTTTTCATTGTCAGATTATTTTCTCTATTTGATATTTATTCCGTTCGGCAGAGTTGCGCGAGATAAGTTCGCCCAAGAATCCCGCCAGAAACAGCTGCGTGCCGATAATCATAGCCGTAAGCGCCAAGTAGAAGTAAGGCGACTCGGTAACCAGCCTGTACGGCAAGTCGTTATACATGTAATACAGCTTGCTGACACCCACGATAACCACTGCTATGAATCCCAGCACAAACATCAGCGACCCCAGCAGGCCGAAGAAATGCATGGGCTTGACCCCGAAAGTAGACAGGAACCACAGGGTTATCAGGTCCAGATAGCCGTTGACAAAGCGGTTCAGACCAAATTTCGTTTTGCCATATTTCCTCGCTTGGTGATGCACCACCTTTTCCCCTATCCGGGTAAATCCGGCATTCTTGGCCAGGTAAGGGATGTAACGGTGCATCTCCCCATACACCTCTATGTTCTTGATGACCTCTTTCCGGTAAGCCTTCAGCCCGCAATTGAAGTCATGCAGATTCCTGATGCCCGACACCCGGCGTGCCGTGGCGTTGAATAGCTTGGTCGGCAGAGTTTTCGACAACGGGTCGTAGCGTTTCTTTTTCCAGCCCGACACCAAGTCGTACCCCCCCTCCGTTATCATGCGGTACAGTGCGGGGATTTCGTCCGGGCTGTCTTGCAGGTCGGCATCCATGGTAATGACCACCTCTCCCTGCGCCCTCTCGAAACCGCAGAACAGAGCCGGCGATTTACCGTAATTGCGCCTGAACTTAATGCCTTTCACAATGTCCGGAGCCTGCCCTTGCAATTGTTCGATGACTTGCCACGAATGGTCCGTGCTGCCATCATTCACGAATATCACCTCGTACGAAAATCCATGAGCCTTCATCACCCGCTCTATCCAAGCGAACAACTCGGGCAATGATTCTTCTTCATTATATAAAGGTATGACGATTGAAATATCCATATCGAAACTTGGACTAATGGTTTATCGGACTACCCGGCTGCATTGTTTCCGGTTTCTTCCGCCTCCTGGCAATCAAGGCCAGTACCACCGACAACAACGAGCAGTTATACACGTTGTTTGCCAGCAATTGCAGGGTGATGTCGGTAGGAGTCAGCCCCTCCAACATGTCGATGCTTGCCTTCATCTGCTCCACGTAAACGTCCGTACCGGGCAGGTTGCTGGTCTTCATGGTGTTCAGGATGTCTTTGAATACGCCTATCAAGTAACCGCCGTCTATGAAAGCGAAGTACACATAATGAGCCACGGCAGCCAGCATCGAAGCACACACAAACATGAACAGGCAGAACACCCAGGCTTGCAGGAAACTGATTTGCCCCTCGCATACCCGCTCGCGGTACATCTTGACGTAATAATACCCCAAGAAAGGCACACACAACGTCAGACAGAAAAACAAAAGCAGCAGGAACGGGGTAGTCATCCCGACGGGTACAAGTATGAACTTCAATATCCAGAATATCCCCATATAAGTGCCAAACACCATGGCGTATCGTTGCATATTACCTTTAATACTGTCTGCCATTATTCATAGATTTATGGCGCAAAGGTATAAATAATATTGCAAACAGCCCCCTGTTTTAGGGTAAGTTAAGGCGCAAAAAGGAAAAAGTTAATGCCTGCTATTGCAGGGAAAGAAAAAATGCCTACCTTTGCAACCGCATTTGAAAAATGCAACGATATGGGTAAGTCCTATACGGCCAGCTCCCTTCAAATCCTCCAGGGCTTGACCGCAGCAAAGGTAGAAGGTCGTAGCGGCGCGATATAGTCAGCTTACCCACCCGCCTCTTTAGCTCAGTTGGCCAGAGCACGTGATTTGTAATCTCGGGGTCGTTGGTTCGAATCCGACAAGAGGCTCTACTGGAAAGGGGGTGTATCAAAATTCCGATACGCCCTCTTTTTCTCATATCCAGCCGCAAAGGTTTACATAGAATGAAACAAAGCCTCGACTTTCCCAAGCCAAGGCTTTGCCCTGTCACAAAAGTTTTGTA
>CALULP010000010.1 GCA_944321495.1 uncultured Bacteroides sp.
TATGCATAACGGCTTGAAAATTACCACAAAAGTAAATTCAAATCCGTTCTCTCCAAAACTGATTATAACAAATTGAATTTCAATAATTTCAAAGAACTCCTATGATTTTTTAGTGGACACTAATGAATTCATTTATATAATAAATGGGAAGGGAAAAAAATGATTTTTCCGCATGATAGTTATTTTACGATATATGCAAAAGACACAATTAAAAATCCATTTGGAAATTCTAAATATAAAATTGTCAGCTATATTGATTCTATAGGTTGCTTAAGTTGTAAACTAAAACTTGCCGAATGGAAAAGTTTCATTGAACAATTAGATTCCGTAAATGATGTCTCAATTTTAATGTATTTTCATCCTCATAACAAAAGAGAAGTAACTTATCTTTTAAAGAAGAGCCATTTCAATTTACCTGTTTGCATTGATGAAAAAGATTCATTGAACAAATTAAATAAATTTCCTATGTTTGATGAATTTCGAACATTCTTATTAGATAAAAATAATAAGATCTTGGCCATCGGCAATCCCATTCATAATCCTAAGATTAAAGAACTTTACCAGAAGATTATTCAAGGCCAGCCGATAGGGGAGGAAAAAACAACCGTACAGACACAGGTAGCAGTGCCGGAAACTTCTTTCACTTTTGGGGACTTTGACTGGCAGGAACCACAGACGCATAGTTTTGAGGTGAAGAACGTAGGACACGAGCTATTGGTGATACAAGACGTTACAACCTCTTGCGGCTGCATTACGGTAGATTTTCCCAAGGAACCTGTGCAGCCGGGTGGTACGGCTATGGTGAAGGTGACGTATAAAGCCGATCAACAGGAGTATTTCAACAAGACGGTGACAATCTATGGCAATGCAGAGCAGTTGCCTATACAATTACATGTGTCAGGAAACGCGAGGCGATTGACAATTGACAATTAACAATTAACAATTGACAGTTGACAATTGACAATTGATAATTGGGAAATGTAGATTGACTGATTCTTTAGACGCGGATGGGGCGGATTGAAATCTTATAAAATCTTACAAAAAACTGTTTGGAAGTGCCTGTGGCTGCGATGTAAGAAAATGTAAGGTAAAAAAGTTGCTCCTGTCATTCCTTTTGCAGAACTTCGTTGCAGAAGTGAAATCCTATAAATTGATGTCTGTTTTATGCAGAATGTAGGAAGGGTTAATTTTTGACGTTTTTAAAGATAGGAAAAGATGAAAAGAGTGATTGGCTTCTTGTTTGGGATGGCTTTGCTGGTGGTTACGGCTTGTTCGGATGGCCACCGGGTAAAGAGGTTGTCTGATGTACCTTATGAGACGGTGACGGCCGGGCTTTACACCATGATGCCGGGTGAGATGTATTGTGCAGGCGATTACATAGTGTGGACAGACCCGTTTTCGACGGAGGGCTTCCTGCATGTGGTAGACCGGCATACGGGGCATGAGCTTGCCGCGTGGGGACGGATAGGAGGAGGACCGGAGGAATTCAATACGCCGTCGGTGTCCTATACCTGTTTTCCCGATATCATAGTGTCTGACTTGAACAAGCCTTTGTGTGCCACGCTGCAGGTAGAGCGTTGTTCGGCAGATTCAGTTAACTTGATTGCCCGGTGGAATCAAGTGAATTTGCAAGGCTATTTAAGTTGTTTATCGGTGGGAAACAACTTGATGTTGGCTTTCTCGCCGGAAGGCAGGCATCCGTTTGCCCTGATAGAGGAGAACGGGAAGGTGAGTGAAGCCGGTGAGTTCCCCGTGGAGGGCGTTGACAACGGTTTTGAAGCTTTTCAGGGGAAGGTGACGTATCTGGCTTCCCGGGGACGGCTGCTCTATTCCCTGTATGCTTTCCCTTATCTGGCGTTGTACGATTGCCGGGACGGGCAGCTTGCCCTGCTGCACGAAACCGGTGGGGAGGAAGGTTATACGGTGAAAGACGGACAGCTGCAGACGGATGCCGATGCCCGGCGCGGTTTTCAGGACGCGGCATTGACCCGGGATTATGTGGTGGGGTTGCAGCGTGATGAAACGGTGGAGGGCAAAGTGCCTGCCAATGTGCAGGGACGCGATCCGAAAGCGTTGCCTCATTCGTTGTTTGTCTATGACGGCAGCTTGAAGCCTGTGTGCATTCTTAACCTGAATGTGCCCATCGTGCGGCTATGCGGCGATGGGGCTTCGAACGAACTGTATGCAGTGGTGGTTAATCCGGAATATAGCATTGTGAAGATTGATTTGGATGCTTTGTTTGCCGCAAACGGGATTTAGAACTTCGCTCCCTTGAAAAACGGATGAATGGAAAGAAGAACATAGCGAAATGGGTAGACAGGGGTATCAACGTCTGTTTTTACTTCTGCCTGTTAGTGGTGGCTTATGTGGTGCTACAGGTATTTGTGGTGACCTCGTTCAGCATTCCCTCGGACTCCATGGAGCCGACGCTATTGCCCGGGGACAAGATTCTGGTGGAGAAATGTGCCACGGGGGCACGGCTGTTCGACCTGCCGGCAGCCTTGGCACGGGAGGAGGTGGAGATATACCGCGTGCCGGGCTGGCGGAAGTTCCGCAGGAACGACGTGTTAGTGTTTAACTTTCCCTACCGGGAGGGGCGTTGGGACAGCATTGCTTTCGATGTGACGAAATATTTTGTGAAGCGGTGCATCGCCCTTCCCGGCGACACGGTGGAGATACGTGGCGGCTATTATCATTTGCGGGGCGTGGATGCCCCGGTGGGAAACCTGCAGGCGCAGGCACAGGTGGCGGCATTGACGGAGGCGGACACCGCGCGGGTGGTATTGGACAGCTATCCTTGGGACAAGACCTTGGGCTGGACGATACAGCACTTCGGTCCGCTGGCGGTGCCGGGGCGTGGGCAGACGGTACGTTTGGGCCGCGAAGAAAGTGTGCTCTACCGGCCGCTCATCAGCCACGAGCAAGGGAAGTGGCTGAACTGGCGGGAGGAGGAAGGCCGCGCCGTGCTGGGCGACAGCGTGGTGACGGAATATACGTTCCGCGAGGATTACTACTTCATGGCAGGCGACAAGGCGCTGAACTCGCAGGACTCCCGCTACTGGGGGTTGCTGCCGGAAAGCTTCATCGTGGGCAGGGCGTTTGCCGTGTGGTGGTCGGAAGATGAAAGGGGGAAGGTGAGGTGGGGGAGGATTCTTACTCACATATAGCAGCAGCTAATTGTTAATATGGAAAGTTTTTTTGAACGATTATATAAAAAAGGAGGTATATAATTAGATATTTTCACATGTCAAAACAATGCGATTGTTTTTCCGTTGAAAGGATAAATACGGATGTTTATTATTTTAAATTTGAATTTAATAATTGAAGTTATGAAAAGGTATTTGCTCAAAATTACAATGGTTGTGGTAGCATTTGTTTCTTTCGTTGGGGTTTATACTTCACAAAGAACACATTCAATGTCTGACATTATGATTGCAAATGTAGAAGCATTAGCGCGAGGAGAAAGTGGACAAAAACTGGATTGTTGGCAACATATAAGTTCAACTGGAAATGTCTTAGCCACACATGTTACTTATTGTGGTAGTTGTGATGCTATTTTAGCTAAATCGTGGTCAAGTCAGAGTATGTGTGTGAATTAAGAATTAGGGGAGTATTCGTTATCTGTTATTAAAAGATGAGGAATACCCCCCCCCTATTTATTTAATCTATTGTGTTGATTTATGAAAATTGTTAGCTGTATTTTTATAATAATATTGGTGGCTGGTTGTAGCTCCCCTAAGAATCAAATGGAGTTTTTGCCTTTTGAGAGAGAGGCAACTTTGATGGCAGAGAAAATATATATGGAAAATGTTACGGCGCCGGATTTTATTTTATTAAAAAACAATTTTCTGTTTGTTTCAAGTAGTAGGAGCGACTCTATGTTATCTCAATATTCTTTGCCAAATATGAAGTTGTTGTATCAAGGCGGTATTAAGGGACAAGCAGAAAATGAGTTTGCTCTTTTTCCGATGTTTTGCCGCTGTTTTACGGATGATTTATATATTTGGGGAAATACTCCATTATCTATTAAATGTTTTTCGGTAGACGAGACAGGGAAACTTTCTTTGCAAAAGAAATATGCTATGCCTTATTATGAATCTTTTAATCAAATGCATATTTTTCATGATTCTATATTGGTTTATAGTGCAATACCTAATGATTTTGCAATAAAGAAGATTAATTTGAATCGAGGCGAGGAGATAGGAAAAATTGAGTTTGAAACGGAAGATCATAAGGAAACTTTTTTTTATCGTGAAAGGGGTATAATGACTGCCAGTGAGAATTATATTGTTTATGCTTATTTTTATAAAAAGCAAATTGATATTTATGATATAGAAACAATGAATTTATACAAAAGATTGAAAGATAAAGAAGAGGAGCCTATAGTCCGAGTTGGAGATTTTGAGGGAAATACTCATTATTACGTGAATGTATTAGCCGGTAAAGAACGAATTTATGCATTGTGCAGGGAAAAAGATGATTACGTATTGGAAGTTTTTGATTATGAGGGGACAACCCTCATAAAATATAAATTTGATATTGTCCCTTTTTTATTTGATGTAGATGAACAGAATGGGATCTTATATGGTTATAATGAAGAATGGGAAGATTATTTCCTGAGATATAGACTATCGTGAATAGGGTAAATTGAACGTTATGCAGAAATATTTGTTGGGACTATTATTGTTGTGGGTTATTGCAGGCTGCCGGGACAACAGTCGGTTGGATGCAACACTGGAGTTTGCTGGGGAGAACCGGACGGAACTGGAGCGGGTGTTGGAGCACTACCGCGACAGCGGGCTGAAGTATGAGGCGGCACGTTTCCTGATAGAGAACATGCCACAGTATTACGGGCTTAGGGGGGCGGCAACGGATTCCGGGAAAGCCTTGCTGCTCTCCATGGATGTCAACGGCATTATCTTGCCGGAGCGGATAGAACGCTGGCAGTACCAGGCCAGCGGGCGGATGGAGAAGGTGTATGACGCCCGGGTGATAACGGCGGATTACCTGATAGACAATATCGACCGGGCTTTTGACGCCTGGAGAAAGCGGCCCTGGAACAAGCACCTGCCCTTTGAAGACTTCTGCGAACTGATATTGCCTTACCGGGTGGGGAATGAAGAACTGGAGTATTGGCGGCAGGCGTATGAACGGCGTTACTCCTGCCTGCTGGACTCCGTGTACCGGGGGACAGACGTGATAGAGGCGGCTGCCGTGGTGGCAGACTCGATGAAGAAAGAGGGCTTCATGTACAACTGGCAGGTGTCGTTGCCGCACCTGGGGGCTTCGTTCCTGCTGGACCACCGCATGGGTACCTGCTCGGATGCCTGTGACCTGACGCTCTACGTGATGCGGGCGTTGGGCATCCCGGCTGCCATTGATTATTATCCGTATTGCCCGGAGTCGCGCAAGGGGCATACGTGGAACTCGGTGCGCGACACGACCGGCGAGCACTGGGGGCTGTGGTTCACGGAAAAGCGCCTGAAGCGTGGCGATGTCTATTCGGACGGCAGGAAGTCCGGCAAGATATTGCGCAAGCGCTTCGCTTACCCGCAGTATGCGGATGCTTCGCGCGATTATTTTCCCGATACGTTGCGTGTGAGGGTGGGGGACAGGAAACTGGATGACCTGTATCTGGGCATCTTCCATCCGGACCATCACTGGGTAGTGGTGGATGTCGCCCGGGTGAAAGGCGGGGAAGCCGTGTTCCCGCATGTGGAACGGGAGGTGATTTATGCTCCCTTGCGGCGGACCAAGGACGGGGATTTTGTGGAGGCGGACTATCCGTTTTATTTTGACGGCAAGGAGGTTCACCCTTACGTGCCGGACCAGTCGCGGCAGGACACGGTGGCATTGTTGCGGAAATATCCGCTGATGACTTGGACGGCCAAGTACATGAATGAAATCTATCACGGCAGATTTGAGTTTTCCAATGACAGGAATTTCGGGCGAGTGGAATATGGCTACGTCGTGCCGGACACGCCACGCGTATGCTACAATGAAGTGGTATTTCCCCGGCAGGTGAATTGCCGGTATGTGCGCTACATGGCACCGGACAGCACGGCCTGTACGGACTTGGCGGAACTGCAGTTTTATGCCGGGAAGAAGCGGGTTATCCCCGTGCGGACAGAGGCGGCAAAGGCGGAAAATGTCATCAATGTCAAGGAGAATATGTTTGACGACGACCCGCTGACGTTCTATTGCACCTGGGAGGGCGGCGCAACGACCTGGATGGACTTTGGGCGGCAGGTCGCTCTGGACCGTTTTGTCTATATTCCCCGCAACGATGACAATTTCATCCGCATAGGAGACGAGTACGAGTTGTTTTATCACGACGGGCCGAAGGGCTGGGTGTCCCTTGGCAGGCAGACGGTGCAGGAACCGGTATTGAGGTACAAGGTTCCCCGTGGCTCCCTGTTGCATTTGCGTTGCCTGACACGCGGGCAGGAGGAACTGTTGTTCCACATGGAGGACGGACAGCAGGTGTTTGTCAGCAATTTGAATAGTGTGAGGTGAAGACTAATTTTTCCTAAGTTGTAAAATATTTTTCGGTGAGGACGGTCTTACTGTTTAACTGGGGAGGAAATTGATGATTGGGTAAATGAGTAGATGGTACAACGAGGATAATGTTTTTGATGTTAATGATTGTAGTACTACATAATTTATTGTTTAATTTTTTAAAAGTATGTTTGTGAAAAAAAAGAAGTTAATTGTTGTCGCCGTTGCTGCATTAGGAGTGGCGACTTATGGTTTGTCCAAAGGGCAAAATATTAAAAATTTGCCTTTGTCGTTAAGTAATGACATAGAATCAATCGCTTCCTGTGAAAGCATTGGTTGGTGGGATAATGATGGTAATTGTGTGAAAAATGATCGGGGTGAGTATTTTTGCAAGAGTGACTCTTGGCATGAACTGACTGATTGTTTGCAATAAGCGCTAAATGTTTAATAAAAGAGGAATCTTTTCCTTGTGTTAAAGATTCCTCTTTTTTCAAGATGGAGATATTTACATCATGGAAAGATGGTTTTATATCGTACTGTTATTTTTATGTGCTTGTTCCTCAAAAGAGGTGATATATGTCACGAATGAAGGGCAGGCCGCTTTGGATTCTACTTTGCTTGTCAGACAAGACTCTTTAGTGAGATTGTATATAGGCGAGCATTTGACATGTAGTCCTTTGTGCTCACAAGTAAAAGACAGTTTGTACATCATGCTGGATGAGAATGCGCTGCATTTCTTTCATTTGAAGGATGGGCATTTCTTGAAATCGTTGCCCGTCACGGAGTGTGGGACATTGAATAATTATTCCGGTTTTTTATATGAGGATTCGGATTCTATTTTTGTCTATAATTATAAATTGAAAACGGTGTTTTTCTTAGGGTCAACCATGAAGATTAGGAAAAAGTGGAATGTGCACACAGCGTGTAAGGCAAAATATCCAATAGATCCGGAAACGTTGACAGATTCCCCATTGTTATATTCACAGGGGAGGGTCCTGCTGTCCGGAGTAGAACTGGGGCAACCCGATGAGGGAGAGAGCAGCGATAAGCCTACGACTTGCTGCATTGCATTAGACAATGATATAATGTCATTTGGCGGAGTTTTTCCTGTATGTTATGAGAAAGGTAATTTTGGCGGAGTTTATTACAACAAGATTTATCATGCTTTGAATCAAGATGGGAATCTGTTGCTTAGTTTCCCAGCCGACCATTATGTTTATTGCTATTCGTTGGATTTCAGGGACTGTAAACCATACTATATGGGTAGTCGTTACATTCGTGAAATAGTTTCTTCCGGGGAGAATGTTTTTGATTTGTTTAAAGACAAACAGCGCAGGATTGCCTATTATACAAGTCAACCTTCTTATGGGAATATTTTATACGATCCTTACAGGCATCTGTATTATCGGGTAGCCAGATTGCCTTTGCAAGGCTGGACAGGGGGAAATTTCCAAAAGCCCTTTTCTATCATAACCATGGATTCTTTATATCGGATAATTTCTGAAACTCCGGTTGTGGAAGATTATGAAGACCTGAATTTGGGTAACATGCATGTGGTTAAGGAGGGACTTCTGATTCAGAAAGAGAATAAGGAGGATGAGAATGTGATAGAATTTGTTTTGTATAAGGTCAATAAATATCAAGAGAAATGATGAGGAATTTATTTATTATAGGGCTTATTCTTCTATTGGGAAGTAGTTGTACAAAGGATGATAGGATAACACGAGAAGTGATAGCTCAATATTCAAAAGAAAATATCGTATTTGAACCGGAATTAGAAGTGTGTATTGTGCTTCCTGAAGTAGGGTGTGGCGGTTGTATCGCAGGTGGGGTTTATTTTTTCCAAGAGAATAAAAAGAAATTTGCCCGAGGACAATATAAAAATAAGATTGTGTTTACTGCAATACAATCTAAAAAAATGTTATACCGCATGTTGGAGGTTCAATCTTTGGATGAATACAATAGTGTTGTAGATTGGGAGAATAAATTCCTTGTGGATGGAGATAATGCTATTTATCCATTGATTTTGCATTTAAAGCGAGGTAAAATAGTAAAAGCAGAATATCAAACACCTTATTCAAAAGATATTTTGGGTTCATTGCTATTAAACTGACCGGGTAATCATGAAGAAATTGACTGTATATATGTTCCCCCTCTTACTGCTGTTTGCCGGATGCCGGGAAAGGAAGATGGCCGCAGGCTTTGATGTGGAGGCTGCTATGGAAATCCATAAGGAATTCGTTTTTTCTGAGATGTTTGATTCTCTGGCATGTGTCCCATTGGAAACTACGGATGAGGCTTTGTTGGGGCAAGGGGCTTATGTGGTATATGCTGATGAGAGAGATGTTTTTATCCGGTATGACAGCCGGATCTATCACTTCGCGGCAGATGGAAGTTTCTTGAATCTTATCGGGCAGAAAGGTGACGGCCCCAGAGAATATGCCATACTCTATTCGGTGTCTATTGATGCAAGGAATAAAAAACTGGCTTACTACGTGGGGCAGGGGCGTATACAGTATTGGGACTATGAGGGTGCCTGGCTGGGGGAGAAAACGTTGCAGGCAGACGGCGAATTGACCGATGTGTATGAGTGTGGCGGCAGATGGATAGCCGAAAACCGCTTGTATACAGGGAAGGGGTTGTTGACGTACCTGTGCATGTTTGATGCCGATGGAGCGTTGCTGCAAAAGGTGCTGGTTGCCCAAGACAGGCAATCGGTAAATATCACCATGTACACGGTGCCTATTATGTATCCTTTTGTCGGCACTATCCGCTATAAGGATGTCAATAGTGATAGCCTTTATGCCTGTTGCAGGGATTCCATTGCCGGCATTTGCCGCTTTGATTTAGGGAAATACAAACCCTCTCGGGAGCAATTGGAAGATATGAATCAGAGAGAGGCTTTAATGGAGGATTGTGTGCAGATGGTTGACATTCAGGAAAGCCAGGAGAGGTTTTATCTGTTGTTAGTGCATGATTATGCAGTGAGGGGAGTTGTGTTGGATAAAGCTACTGGTGCTATTGAGTATAGCAAGAAAATAGTTTCACCGCAGAAAGGTGGGGGAATCATGAACGATGTACTGGGTGGGTGCTTTTGGCCTTCCTTTGTGGGAGATGACCATGCTTTGTACCAGTTGTTATTGTTAGAAAATATGTCGGATAAGGGGAAACGATATATGGCATCTCATGGTATCAGAAGCCATGGGATGGTGGAGGATGCTAATCCTATATTGTTGAAAGTGTATGAGTGAGATGGGGTTTGTATGGGTTATAAAAAGGGTATGGGCCTATCTGTTCCTCGTCCTTTTGCTGTCGTTGGTGACGGCACAGGATGCAATGCTGCCTTCCGGGGAAACGGTGGGGCAATGGGCGCATTTTGACCGGATGGCACTGTGGGCACTGTGCCTTGTACTGCTGGTGTTGCTGGCGGGAAGAAAGGGGCAGATGCCGGACTTTCCGGCTGTGCTCTCCTTTGCACTGATGACGTGGGGCGGGGTAGAAGCGGTCATAGGGCTGAGACAGCTGTTTGGCTTTGCGGCATCGGGGCATTCCCTCTATGCCATGACGGGCAGTTTTTTCAACCCGGGACCTTACAGCGGGTACCTGGCCATGGTGTTGCCGGTGTGCGTGCATGAGTACTTGGCGGGAAAGGCGGCAGGCTGCCGTTGGCGGATAATCTTTGCGGGTGGGGTGGCCTTGCTGCTGCTCTGCGTGCTGCCGGCAGGCATGAGCCGTTCGGCGTGGCTGGCAGCTGCGGTGGCCTGCCTTTGGGTGTATGGATGTCACGAACAGTGGGGCAGGAAATTGCGACAACTGTGGACTTGTCATCGGGCAGGTATGCTGGCGGTAGCAGCGTTGTTGGCGGGCATGGTGCTGCTGGCGGGGGTAGGCATGTTTCGGTTGAAACCCGATTCTGCCAGAGGGCGTCTGCTGATGTGGCGGATGAGCTGCCGGGCGATAGCTGAAGCACCTTGGACCGGGCACGGGGCCGGAAGCTTTGCTGCAGCCTACGGGGAGGCACAGGAAACCTACTTTGCGGAGAATACGTATAGCGAGTGGGAAGAACGGGTGGCCGGCAGTCCGGAATATGCCTTCAACGAATACCTCCAGGCGGCGGTAGAGCGGGGCATCCCGGTGGCCGTGGGCGCACTGCTGGTGGCTGTGGTCTGCTGGTGGGCCGGCTTCAGGAAGAGGCGGTATGGCATCTGTGGCGGGTTGTTGGCACTGGGCATCTTTGCCTTTTCGTCGTACCCCTTGCAGCTGCCGGTGTTTGTAGTCACTTCGCTGGCTTTGCTGGCCGGCTGCGTAGTGGGACGGAGCAAGGCCGGATGGCTGACGGTGGGTGTGCTGGCTGCCCTGTGGGGAGGCGCGAGATGGGAAGAAGACAGGCAGACGGCGCAGGCTTGCCGGGAATGGATGAATGCGCGGGTGTTGTATCATGCCGGTGCGTTCTTCGCGACAGAAGAAGAATATGAGAAGCTGTACCCGTGGCTGCGGACGCGGGCGGCTTTCTTGTTTGAGTATGGGCATGGACTGCACAAGCAGGGGAAGTGGAACGAATCGAACGGCGTGTTGCAGGAAGCCATGGCGCACAGTTGCGACCCGATGATATTGAACGTAATGGGGAAAAATCTACAGGCACAGGGACGGTATGCTGAGGCAGAAACCTGCTATTGGCGTGCCGTGCACCGGTTGCCGGGACGGATTTATCCGTACTACCTGTTGGCCAAGCTGTATGTTGAGCCGGACTTCTGCCAGCCGGAGAAGTTGGCGCAGGTGGGACAGGTGGTGCTGACCAAAGAACCGAAAGTGCCATCGACAGCGGTGAGGGAGATGAAAGAGGAGGTGAAAGAAATGATGGAACTATTGACAATTGATAATTGATAATTGATAATGGTGTGTAGGGGGCAAATAATTGCGTACTTCGTAAAACTTATGGATAGGAATTTTAAAATTGAAATAGAAATGAAAAAAGGATTTTTAGTAATGGCTATGGCCGTGCTGGCAAGTTGCACTCCGGGTAAGCAGGAGGGAAACAGGTATAATGATTTTCCAGAAACACGGCAGTTGGTGGCAGAAACAATGCCCTTGGATACCGCTTTGTTTCGTTATCCTTTCCGGGTACGGGTGCAGGAAGATAAGGTGGCAGTGCTCGATTTGCATGGTGCCGATTGTTTCCTGCATGTGTTCAGTTATCCGGATATGCACTATCTTGCCTCGGGAGGTCGGCGTGGGGAGGCGCCTACCGAGATGTTGTCGTCGGAGAACATCCGTTGGGGCGATAACGGGTTGTGGACATTGGATGCCAACAAGATAGAAATGACTTGCTGGAACTTTTCGGCAAACGGGGATTCACTGGTGCAGCGGGAGCGGGTGAAACTGGATGAGAACGTGCTGCGCCCTTTGGACTTTGTGCAATATGATGACACGACATTCATTATACCCGACTATTCCGGCGACAGCCGCTTGTGCCGGGTGGACCGTCAAGGGAAATTGTTGGGTACATGGGGACAGATACCCTCGTCCGATGAAGACGCTTTGCAGAATGCCCGTCCGGCTCTGGCGCAAGCGTGGCGCAGTTTTATCGATTATAATCCGGACAATGGCGTGCTGGCTGCCGTGACCCAGTTGGGCGAAGTGCTGGAGGTATGGAACTTGAAGGACAGTACCCATGTGGTGTGTGTAGGTCCTCATGGCGAGCCCCAGTTTCAGGTAGCGGAAGGTTATGGCATACCCACGGGTATCATGGGTTTTGGTGATGTGCAGGTGGGGAAAGATGCCATTTATGCCGTATTTTGCGGGCAGTCGTTCCGGGAGATGATGCAAAGCGCACAGCAAGGGACTGAATTGCCCGATGGCGGGAAATATGTGTATGTGTTCAGTCTGGACGGGAAACCGTTGTGCAAATATGAATTGGACCATTACATCAGCGGCTTGTGTGTCGATGAGCTGAACCGGTTGTTTATAGCCTCAGATGTGAACAAGGACGAGCCCATGGTGAGATTCAGGTATTAGTGCTGTTATTGCACAGGCGTTTGATAAAAAAACGTCAAGTGTTGCAAAGATTAAATGAATGGGTTAACTTTGTAAGTAGAATGATGAGTTGAACGAAAATATTCTTGAAAAATATGGAAAACAAGAGATTTCTGAAACGAGGTATGCTGTATGCGGCTGTATGGGTATTGGCGGCCTGCTCCAATTCTAACACTGCGGATGAAAGTGAAGGAGGGGTAGCTTCGGTGTTGCCTGATGAGAGCAATGAAGTAACTGTGCAGGTACTGAAAAGGACTGCCTTTGAACATGAGCTGGTGAGCAACGGCAAATTGGAGGCAAGGAACCAGGCAGACTTGCGTTTTGAAACGGGAGGTACGCTGGTGACGGTATATGTGAAGAACGGGGAGCGGGTGCGTGCCGGACAGGTGATTGCGGAGCTGGACAAATTCCGCCTTACCAACCAAGTGGCACAGTCGAAAGATGCGCTTGAAAAGGCACGGTTGGAGTTGCAGGATGTACTGATAGGCCAAGGCTATGCGGTGGACGCGCAGCAAAATGTACCGGACGATGTGATGCGTCTGGCACGGGTAAGAAGCGGGTATGACCAAGCGGAAGCGCAATATGAACTGGCGAAGTATGAGGAAGAACATGCTGCACTGAAAGCCCCTTTTGACGGGGTGGTAGCCAATTTGTTTGCCAAGTTGTATAACGAGGTGGATGCTGCGGAAACATTCTGTACTGTAATTGGTACGGATGGCATGGAGATTGGCTTTACCGTGCTGGAAAGCGAATTGCCTTTGATTAAGGCGGGCGACAAGGTGGTGGTGACGCCTTATGCGGATGCTGTTTCGCAGTACGTGGGGCGTATCACACAAATCAATCCGCTGGTGGATGAAGAAGGAATGGTGAAGGTAAAAGCCGTAGTGGACGGGAAAGGGCGTTTGTTCAGCGGCATGAATTCGCGCGTCAGTGTACACCGCTCATTGGGCGAGCAGTTAGTAGTGCCTAAAAGTGCGCTGGTATTGCGTTCGGGCAAGCAGGTCGTGTTTACCTTGGATAAGGGCAAGGCGCAATGGAACTATGTGCAGACAGCTTTGGAGAATGCGGAAAGCTATAGCATAGCTGACGGGTTGAAAGAAGGTGATACGGTAATCGTAACCGGTAATGTGAATCTGGCGCATGAATCTCCGGTAACAGTAGTGGATGCAGACAGAGAATGAGAACAAAAGCATGAACTGATTAGCAGATAGGATTATCTATGATAAACTTTTTGATACGTCGGCCTATTGCTGTCCTGATGGCATTCACGGCATGTTTCATTGTGGGGCTGGTGACTTATTTCACGTTGCCGGTTTCCCTGTTGCCGGATATCGCCATCCCGGAAATTACGGTGCAGGTATCGGCACAGAATACATCGGCGCGCGAACTGGAAAATACCGTAGTGAAGCCCTTGCGCCAGCAACTTATACAGGTGGCAAAATTGAAAGACCTGAGCAGTGAGACACGGGACGGCGCAGGGCTTATACGCCTGAACTTTGACTTTGGCACAAATACTGACTTGGCATTTATAGAGGTAAATGAGAAAATCGATGCGGCCATGAATTATCTGCCGAAGGATTGTGAGCGTCCTAAGGTGGTGAAAGCCAGTGCAACGGATGTACCGGTGTTTTATCTGAACCTTACGTTGAAGTCGGATAGCGCTTACCGGGCTACGGATGAGAAATCGTTTCTGGACCTGTGCGAGTTTGCCGAGAATGTCATTAAACGCAGGATAGAACAGTTGCCTGAGGTGGCGATGGTGGATGTGACCGGCGTAGTGGAACGCGAATTGCGGATAACGCCTGACCCGAATAAACTGGCATTGCTGGAACTTTCGATTGAGGACTTGGAGAACGCCTTGGTGCAGAACAATGTGGAACCGGGCAGCATGATGGTGCGGGATGGCTATTATGAATATAACATTAAATTTTCCACGTTGTTGCGGACGGAAGAAGATGTACGCAACATCTTTTTGCGCAAGGGGGAACGTATTGTACGCTTGGGTGATTTCTGTGACGTGGCAGTAGTGCCGGTGGAAGGCAAGGGCATAGCCATGTGTAACGGGAAGCAGGCGGTGGTGTTGACCGTCATTAAACAGGCGGACGAGAACATGGATGACATGAAGCAGGCGGTGAATGAAACTACCGATTACTTCAAACGGCTCTATCCGGACATTGATTTCCACGTCAGCAGGAATCAGACAGAGTTGCTGGACTACACGATATCCAACCTGCAGCAGAACCTTTCGCAGGGTTTCCTGTTTATCTGCATTGTAGCCATGTTGTTCTTGGGCGATGTCAAATCTCCTTTCATTATCGGGTTGAGCATGGTGGTTTCTCTGATAGCCAGCTTTATTTTCTTTTACCTGTTCAACATGTCGCTGAACATTATCTCATTGTCCGGATTGATTTTGGCACTGGGTATGATGATAGACAGCAGTATTATTGTCACGGAGAACATCTCACAATACCGTGAACGGGGGTATTCGTTGCGGCGTGCCTGTGTCGCGGGCACCTCGGAGGTGATTACCCCGATGCTTAGTTCATCGTTAACGACCATTGCGGTGTTTGTGCCCCTGATATTCATGAGCGGGATTGCCGGGGCGCTGTTTTTTGACCAGGCATTTTCGGTAACTGTAGGCCTGATGGTATCTTATTTTACGGGAATCATGTTGTTGCCGGTGCTGTACTATCTGGTTTACGGGACGGGTATGCGGAAAAAATCATGGTTCTCACGCATACGTATCAACAATCCGCTGAAAGCACATACGTTAGACCGTTTTTATGATGCGGGTGTGGATTGGGTGTTTGCCCACAAGCGGATAAGTCTGCTGTTTTGTATATTTTCGGTGCCGCTGTGCGTGTTTATGTTTTACTTCCTGGACAAGGAGCGTATGCCCGCTATAGACCAGAATGAACTGATGGCGCGTGTGGAATGGAATGAAAACATTCATGTGGACGAGAACCGTGAACGGGTGGACGCATTGATGCAGGCCATGGAACCCAGCATACTGGAGCAGACTGCGGAGATTGGGCAGCAAGATTATTTGTTGGACCGCGAACAGGCTTTGTCTTCCTCGGAAGCAGAGTTGTATTTCAAGACGGAAAATCCTGAAGATATTGCTCCTCTCCAACAAAAAATATACCGCTGGCTGAAAGAACATTATCCGCAAGCCGTCATTTCTTTCTCCCCACCTGAAACCGTCTTTGAAAAATTGTTTGTTACCGGAGAAGCGGAGGTCGTGGCTGAACTGTATGCCAGGAACAGGCAACAATCGCCTTCGGCGGAAGAACTGCGTGGCTTGGAACTGGAACTGGCACAAAAAACAGAGGTGGCGCCCGTGGGCATTGCTTTTGAAAATCAGTATAACATTAGCATAGAGCAAGAGAAACTGTTGCTCTACAATGTCAGCTACGACGAATTGTACCGCATGTTGAAGACGGTTTTCAAGGAGAACAGCGTGACCATGCTGCATTCTTACCAGCAATACTTGCCTATCTGCATTGCAGGAGAGGAGCAGACGGTAGATGAAGTATTGCGCGAAACGCTGGTACGGACCCGTCCGGATGAGTTGGGGAAAGTTGGCTATGTGCCTTTGAACCTGCTTGTCCGCATGTCGCCATCCGAAGACCTGAAAGTCATCAGCGCAGGTCGGAACGGGGAATATATACCTTTCCGCTTTTACGATGTGAAGGATGCGCCGGCCCTGATGGCATCGGTGAAGCAGGAAACCGATAAAACGGGCAGGTGGGACACGCTGTTTACCGGAAGCTTCTTCTCTAATCGTCAGATGATGGACGAGATGGTGGTCATCCTGTTCGTATCTATCCTGTTGATGTATTTCATCTTGGCAGCCCAGTTTGAAAGTTTCCTCCAACCGTTGATTGTGTTACTGGAAATTCCCGTGGACGTGGCTTTCTCTCTGGTGCTGTTGTGGGTGTGCGGACATACACTGAATCTTATGTCTGCCATCGGACTTATCGTGACATGCGGTATCATCATTAATGACTCCATCCTTAAATTGGATGCCATCAACGAACTGCGCAAGGCGGGGTGGCCTTTGTTGGAAGCCATTCACGAAGCAGGAAGGCGCAGGCTGCGCCCCATCATTATGACCAGCCTTACTACCATCTTTGCAATGGTGCCGTTGTTATTCTCCTATGACATGGGGTCTGAGTTGCAGAAACCTCTTTCTATAGCTATGATAGGAGCAATGGTTATTGGTACGGCGGTCAGCCTGTTTGTCGTGCCGTTGGTGTATTGGTACGTCTACCGCAAGAAAGAGGTGAAGCCCGTTGCTGTGCCTGCCGGGAAAGAGAATGTGTGTAAGTAAGTAGGAGCATTGTAAAAATATAGACTCATGAAAAAAATGATTATATTAGCCTTGATGGCATGTCCTGTGGCAACCTTTGCCCAGCAGCATGTGACGCTGGATTTGCAACAGACCATCACTCTTGCCAACGATAGTTCGCTGGAGGCTTTCCGTGCCAAGAATATGTACCTCAGCGGTTACTGGGAATACCGCACCTATAAGGCCAACCGTTTGCCCAGCCTGATGTTGGACTTGACTCCTGCCCAATATTATCGTGACATTACCCGCCGCTACGATTCGGAGGCCGACATTGATGTTTATCGTAGCCAGCAGTCGTTCTATGCTTATGGCAGTCTCTCTTTGGAACAGAATTTCGACCTGACTGGCGGTACGTTCTATGCCAATACTTCATTGGGCTACATGCGGAATTTTGGCAGCAACAAGTACACCCAGTACACCAGTATCCCTTTCCAGATAGGTTATACGCAGGAACTGGTGGGGTATAATGCATTCCGTTGGGAACGCCGCATTGAGCCGTTGAAGTACGAGAAGGTGAAGAAAGAGTATATCTATAACGCAGAGCAGGTATCAGAGCAAGCCACCACATACTTTTTTGAGTTGGCCATGGCGCAGGCCGAATACGATTTGGCGCGTGAGAATGCCTTGAGTACCGATACCCTTTACCGCATTGGTGAGGAGCGTCTGAAGATTGCCGCCATCAGCCGTGCCGACTTGTTGACGTTGAAGCTGGACAAGGTGAATGCCGGCAATACGTTGCAGAATGCAACCAGTGCTTTGAAGCGTGCCATGTTTTCGCTGGCCTCTTTCCTGAACCTGCCCAAGGACACAAATATACGTCTGGTACTGCCCGGGAAACCGCAGATGCTTACCATACCGTTGGATGAGGCTTTGGCAATGGCTCGGGAAAATAACCCGCAATTCTTGGAGCTCCGGCAGAATGTGCTGGAAGCCGAGCAAGAGGTAGACCGTACCCGGAAGGAGTCGCGTTTCAATGCCAGCATCAACGCCAGTATAGGTTTTAACCAGGTGGCGGAAGACATCGGCGGGGCTTACCGGCATCCCCTGCAACAGGACATGGTGTCGGTAAGTGTCTCTATCCCTTTGGTGGACTGGGGAGTGCGCAAAGGCAAATACAACATGGCGAAGAATAATCTGAACGTGGTGCGTATTTCTTCCCGGCAGAGTGAAATCAGTATTGAGGAGGAAGTAATCATGACGGTCAACGACTTTAATGTCCAGCAAAGTCTGGTACAGAGTGCCGAAGAAGCCCTTGACCTTGCTATCTTGGCTTATGAGGAAACACGCCAACGCTTTATTATCGGTAAGGCGGATATCAGTAGCCTTACCCTGTCGTTGAATCGCCAGCAAGAGGCTCAGCGCAACTATATTTCCGCCCTCCAGGATTATTGGCTGAATTATTACAAGATACGGAAGTTGACGCTGTTTGACTTTGCTTCCGGCTTTTCTTTGTCTGACAAGTTTGACTACGCGCAATGAGCAATCCTAATAAGACATTACCTTTTTCTTCGTTCACGCTTATCGTGGCATTCGTATGCCTCTCGTTGGTGGGTCTGGCGGTTATTCCCTTATTGCCGGTCAAACTGAATCCTTCGCGCAGCCTGCCCGGCTTTACCTTGAGTTTCAGCATGCCGGGCGCCTCGTCGCGGGTGGTGGAGATGGAAGTTACCAGCCGGTTGGAAGCCATGTTGTCACGCATTGTGGGGGTGGAAAACATCAGTTCCACTTCGGGCAACGGTTATGGCTACATTACAGTCGAACTGGACAAGCATGCCGATGTGGACATGGCCCGTTTTGAGGCATCCACTATTGTGCGGCAAACGTGGTCGGAGTTGCCCGATGGGGTAAGTTATCCGGTCATCCAGGTGAAGACGCCCGATGAAGAAGCCTTGCGCCCGTTCCTGTCTTTCACGCTGAATGCCCCGTCATCACCTATACTTATCCAGCAATATGCGGAAGAGCACATTAAACCCCGCCTTGCCCGCTTGGACGGCATTTACAAAATAGAACTGAGCGGGGCAACCCCGATGGAATGGAGGTTGGAATATGACAGCGAGCAGCTGCGCCGTCTGGGCATTAGCGTAGACGATATCGCGACGGCTATTGACCGGCATTATCATCGGGAGTTCCTGGGCATCCATAATGTGGAAACCGGCCAGGGAGGCGAGCAATGGATACGCCTGGCATTGGTGCCGGAAAAAGAGGAATACGGGCATTTCAATGCCGCCGATATTTCGGTGGAAGCAAAGGATGGTGAACTGATGCGGCTGGACAAACTGGTGCGCGTGGCACATGTGGAAGAAAAGCCCCAGAGCTACTACCGCATCAATGGGTTGAACTCCGTTTACCTTTCCATTACAGCCGAGGAAACTGCCAACCAGCTTAAACTCAGTACGCAGGTGTACGAGGAAATGGAAAACATCCGTCAGGTATTGCCGGCCGGTTATGAGATGCATGTCAGCTATGATGCCACCGAATATATCCGTGCGGAGTTGGATAAAATCTATTATCGCACGGCACTCACGGTGGCTATTCTGCTGGCGTTCGTATGGCTCATCACCCGCCGCGTGAAATACCTGTTCTTGATAGTGGCCAGCCTGGCCATCAACATTTCCGTGGCCATCATTTTCTATTACCTCTTTGGCTTGGAGATGCAGCTGTACTCTTTGGCGGGCATTACCGTGTCGTTAAATCTGGTGATAGACAGTACGATTGTGATGACCGACCACATCTTGCACCGGCACAACCTGAAGGCTTACATGTCCGTGTTGGCTGCCACCCTGACGACTATGGGGGCGCTGGTTATCATTTTCTTCCTGGACGAGGATATCCGCTTGAACCTGCAGGACTTTGCGGCGGTGGTCATTGTCAACCTGGCGGTGTCTTTGCTGGTATCGCTGTTTTTTGTCCCGTCCATGATAGACAAGATAAAGCTGATGAAGGAAAACCGTAGAAAACCTCATCGCCGTTTATGGAACCGCATCCGTGACAGGGTACTTCCGCAGAAGTCCCGGCAATGGGTCCTTGCGCATGCAGGACGGCGTCCGGCGGTTTATTTCACCCGTTTCTATGGCCGCATGATTGAATATACGGTACGCCGTCTTCGTTGGGTGGTGTGCCTGGTGTTGGTGCTGGGTTTTGGTTTGCCGGTTTTCCTGTTGCCTGAGAAACTGGAGAGCGAGGGCCGGTGGGCGGACCTGTACAACCGCACGCTGGGTTCGGCTACGTATAAGGAGAAGGTCAAGCCTGTTGTCGACAAGGCCTTGGGAGGTTCTTTGCGCCTGTTTGTGCAGAAAGTGTACGAGGGAAGCTATTTCACGCGCAACGAGGAGGTTGTGCTCACTGCCAATGCCAACCTGCCTAACGGAAGCACCCTGGAGCAGATGAATACCTTGATAAAGCGTATGGAAACCTATCTGAGCCAGTTTAAGGAGATTCGCCAGTTTCATACGTCGATATATAGCCCTTTGCGTGCATCCATATCCATCTATTTCAAGAAAGAATACCAGCATAGCGGATTCCCCTATACGCTGAAGGCGAACATGATTACCAAGGCGCTCCAATTAGGAGGAGGAAGCTGGAGCATCTATGGCCTGCAAGACCAGGGCTTCAGTAACGATGTACGCGAGAATGCCGGTTCGTACCGGGTGGTGATGTACGGTTACAACTACGACGAACTGTATGAATGGGCAGACCGCTTGAAAGCGAAGCTGCTCGGGCACAGAAGAATCAAGGAGGTGAACATCAGTTCGGAGTTCACCTGGTGGAAAGACGACTATCAGGAATTCTATTTTGACCTGAACAAATACCGCATGGCGCAGGAAGGCATTGATGCCGCAACGCTCTTTGCTGCCGTGCGCCCCATCTTCGGGCGGGACATGGAGGTGGGCACGGTGACTACCGAGTCGGGCAGCGAGAAAGTAAGGCTGTCCTCCCGGCAGTCCCGCGAATACGATGTATGGGCTATGCAGTTCTATCCCTATGGCATGGATAACGGCAAGCACTACAAGCTTTCCGAACTGGCTGCTGTGGAGAAAGGGCAAATGCCTCAGCAGATAGCCAAGGAGAACCAGCAGTACCGCCTGTGCCTGCAATACGAATATATAGGTTCCAATGAGATGGGCAAACGCATCCTTGAGCAAGACCTGAAGGAGTTCAACCGCGGGTTGCCCATGGGCTATACCGCCGAGTCAGAGGACATGTATTACAGCTGGTATGGCAAGGATTACCGCCAATACCTGTTGCTGGGTGTAGTGATAGCCATCATTTTCTTTATCACTGCCATCCTGTTCAATTCGCTGCGCCAGCCGTTGGCCATCGTCTTTATCATTCCGGTGTCCTACATCGGGGTGTTCCTCACATTCTATTGGTTCCGCCTGAATTTTGACCAAGGCGGTTTCGCCTCGTTCGTGCTGTTGTGCGGCATCACGGTGAACGCCAGCATTTACATCTTGAACGAGTACAACAGCCTGCGCCGCCGCTTCCCGCGTCTGGCCCCTCTGCGGGCTTATGTCAAGGCATGGAATGCCAAGGTGGTTCCTATTTTCCTGACGGTAGTGTCTACTATCTTGGGGTTCATTCCTTTCATGGTGGGCACGGACAAGGAGGCCTTCTGGTTCCCCTTGGCAGCGGGCACCATTGGGGGGCTGGTGATGTCTGTCATCGGCATCTTCCTTTTCCTGCCCGTGTTTGTGTTGCGGAAAAAGGATATCCGGAACAGGCGGCGCAGAAGTGCCGTTCAAAAGTAGTCTTCGGTTTCCTTGTCCGGAAGTGCCCGGCACCCGGTGAAGGCTGGGTAAAACTTCCGGACGTCGTTGCTTCCTACCCCGGTCGTACCTCAGTCGTACCCCGGTCGGTACTGGTTCGGTCGTATGGACCGAAGAAAACCGGGCAGAAGTGCGTACAAAGTACGGGGAAGATGCGGGTGGGGAACGGTTGTCCGGGAGTCAGCGCACATCGGCGCCCCACATCATCTTGGTGCGGAGCGTGTCGAAGAAAATGTGGTTGAAGCGCTTGACGACCTTGATGCTGTAGTCGGCGCGCCTGATGGAGAGGCGGGTGTTCTCTTTGCACGACTCGCTGCGCCCGTCGATGGCTACCAGGAAGTTGTGGCTGCGGCTTTCCACGTCGAGGGTGATTTCCCAGTCGTCGCAGATGACGATGGGACGCATGTTGAGGCTGTGTGGCGCTACGGGGGTGATGGCGATGGTCTTGCTGTGGGGCACGATGATGGGGCCTCCCACGCTCAGCGAGTAGGCGGTAGAGCCGGTGGGGGTGGCCACGATGAGCCCGTCGGCCTGGTAAGTGGTGAGGGGGGCGCCGTTGATGGCGGTGTGTATGCTTATCATCGACGAGCTGTCGCGTTTCAGCACGGCTATTTCGTTGAGGGCGTAGGGCGACTGCATCAGGTGCTCGTCGTTGCAGCGCAGTTGCAGCACGCTGCGTTCTTCTATCTTGTAGCGGTGGTCGTAGATTTCGTCCAGGGTCTCTTCCATTTCTTCGGGGGATATGTCTGCCAGGAAGCCCAGGCGGCCGGTATTGATGCCCAAGATGGGGATGTTTTTGCTGCCTACGCGGCTGGCGGCTTTCAGGAAAGTGCCGTCGCCCCCGAGGCTGATGACCATGTCTGCCTGGAAGTCGTCGCCGTCAAACAGTTCGGCGCCGGGAAGGGTGAGGTGCATTTCGCGGGTAAGGAACCGGTGGAACTCGCGGCAGATGCATAACTGGGCGCGGCGTTTTTCCAGCAGGCGGAACAAGGTGGCGGCGTGCGACGACTTGTGGGCTTGGTAGTTGTTTCCGAATAGGGCGAATTTCATGTTTTGTCCGATATGTTACGATGATGCAAAGATGCTATTTTTTTCCTATAAAGCGGTTATGGTATCACTATTATTTGTACTTTTGCCGCGAACTATAAGCGAAACTATGACAAAATTAAGCGTGAATATCAATAAGGTCGCTACTTTGAGGAATGCCCGTGGAGGCAATGTGCCGAACGTGTCGAAGGTAGCATTGGATTGTGAATCTTTTGGTGCAGACGGCATTACGGTGCATCCCCGTCCCGACGAGCGGCACATCCGCAAGACGGATGTTTTTGAACTTCGCCCTTTGCTGCGCACGGAATTCAACATCGAGGGTTATCCGTCGCCCGATTTTATAGATTTGGTGCTGAAGGTGAAGCCCCACCAGGTGACACTGGTACCCGACAGCCCCACGCAGTTGACATCGAATGCGGGCTGGGACACGAAAGCCAACTTTAATTTCCTGAGCGAGGTGCTGGACGGGTTCAACAATGCGGGCATCCGTACATCGGTGTTCGTGTCGACCGATTCCGAGATGATAGAATATGCCGCCAAGGCGGGCGCCGATCGTGTGGAGCTTTATACCGAGCCTTATGCTTCGGCCTATGCCAAGGACAAAGAAGCGGCGGTGGCTCCCTTTGTAGAGGCTGCGAAGGTGGCACGCAAGTTGGGCTTGGGCCTGAATGCCGGGCACGACTTGAATCTGGAGAACTTGAATTTCTTTTATAAAAACATTCCTTGGCTGGACGAGGTGTCCATAGGCCATGCGCTGATTAGCGATGCCTTGTACTTGGGGCTACAGCGTACCATCCAGGAATATAAAAAATGTCTGAGCTGATGGGTATGTTTGGTTTGTTGGCACAGGCCGTTCCGGCTCTTTCCGAAGCCGTGGCAGGCGAAAACCCGGTACTGACCCCTGTGGCGGTTGCCGATGAAATGAACTTGTGGGACATGGCGGTAAAGGGAGGCTGGATCATGATTGTGCTGGCGGCCTTGTCGGTGTTGTGCTTCTATATCTTGTTTGAGCGGAATTACGTCATCCGCAAGGCCGGCAAGGAAGACCCTACGTTCATGGACCGGATAAAAGACTACATTCAAAGCGGGGAAATCAAGGCCGCCGTGGCTTACTGCCGGGCTGTGGACACACCTTCCGCGCGCATGATTGAAAAGGGCATCAGCCGCCTGGGGCGCCCTGCCAACGACGTGCAGGCAGCTATTGAGAATGTGGGCAACTTTGAGGTCGCCAAGCTGGAAAAGGGGCTCACCATCATGGCCACCATTGCCGGTGGCGCGCCGATGATTGGCTTCTTGGGCACGGTGACGGGCATGGTAAAAGCTTTCTTCGAGATGGCGAATGCGGGCAATAACATTGACATCACCCTGCTTTCCGGCGGCATATACGAGGCCATGATAACGACCGTGGGCGGACTGATAGTGGGCATCATCGCCATGTTTGCCTACAATTATCTGGTGACGCTGGTGGACGGCGTGGTCAACAAGATGGAAGGCAAGACCATGGCTTTCATGGACTTGCTGGAAGAACCGTCGCAACAGGCAAAGGAATAATAACCCCCCGATAACGGATTTGGACTGTGTTAAAACGCAACGCTAAAATATCGCCCGTTTTCAGCATGGCATCCATGACGGATGTCATCTTCCTGCTGCTGATATTTTTCATGATTACTTCGACGATGGTGTCACCCAATGCCATTAAGGTGCTTTTGCCCCAAGGCAAGGAGCAGACTTCGGCCAAACCGTTGACGCGGGTGATTATCGACAAGGACTTGAATTATTATGCGGCATTCGGCAACGACCGTGAGCAGCCGTTGAGCGTGGAGGAACTGGCTCCTTTCCTGCAAGGGTGTGCGGAGCGGGAGCCGGAGATGTATGTGGCCCTGTATGCCGACGAGTCGGTTCCCTATCGCGAGATTGTGAAGGTGCTGAACATAGCCAATGAAAACCATTTCAAGATGGTGCTGGCTACCCGTCCGCCGGAAACGGATTGAATATGGAATTATGAGAATGGAAAGGAGATAGGAGAAGAGGCAAAATTCTTCAATCTTCATTATTGGTTCTTCATTAAAATAGCTTTATGGCAGACCGTAAGAAGAAAGGGAAGTACATCGGTTGGACAGGTGCCGTGTTGGTGCATGTCCTGTTGGTGTGCTTTTTGTTTCTGATGAGTTTCCAAAGGCCGTTGCCCGGCGAGGAGAGCGGCATGCCGGTCATGCTGGGCGATGCGCCCGATGCCGGAGGCTTTTCCGACCCCTCGCTGGTTGATGTGGAAGTGATGCCTCAGGCTGACCCGTTTCCTGAGGTGGAGGACGCGGCAGAGCCGGAACTCCTGACGCAGGACTATGAAGAAACCGTGGCTTTGGAGCCTGAGAAAACCGAGGCGGAGAAAGCCGAAGAAGCCCGGTTGAAAGCGGAGGCGGAAGCCGAGCGGGCGCGCAAGGAGGCCGAAGAGGCTGCGCGTCGGAGGGTTGCCGGCGCTTTTGGCAGGGGCGCGCAGATGGAAAGCCGGGGGGAGGCGGCGGGCGAAGGCTTGCAGGGAAGTGCCGCAGGCAATGCCCCCGAAGGAAAGGCCACCGGTGTGGGCGGATATGGCACTTTTGACTTGGGCGGACGCTCCATTGGCGAAGGCGGACTGCCGCGCCCGGTGTACAACGTGCAGGATGAAGGCCGCGTGGTAGTGACCATTACCGTGAATCCGGCGGGCGAGGTGATTGCCACCGCCATCAACCGGCAGACCAATACGGTAAATCCCGCCTTGCGCAAGGCGGCGGAAGACGCGGCGCGGAAAGCACGCTTCAATGCCGTGAGCGGGGTGGACAACCAGGTAGGTACGATAACATATTATTTCAATCTAAAATAGAGGAGATTCGATTATGGGAACAGTTTATGTGTTTTTTGCAGACGGCTTTGAGGAAATGGAAGCCTTTGCTTCAGTCGACATTTTGAGACGTGCGGGACTTACGGTGCAGATGGTATCGGTAACGCCCGATGAGATTGTAAAGGGCGCGCACGGTGTGCCGGTGCTGTGCGATAAGAATATAGCCAATTGCGATTTCTTCGATGCAAACCTTATTGTGTTGCCCGGTGGCCTGCCCGGGGCTACTACCTTGGCAGAGAGCAAAGAACTGTGCAACCTGGTATTGAAGTTTGCCGGGGAAAACAAGCCGATGGCAGCCATTTGTGCCGCTCCCTTGGTGTTTGGCAAGCTGGGTGTGCTGAAGGGCAAGAAGGCTACCTGCTACCCGGGCTTTGACAAGTACCTGGAGGGTGCCGAATATACCGGTGCCATGGTAGAGCGCGATGGCAACATCGTGACCGGCAAGGGACCCGGCGCTTCCATCAAGTTTGCCTTGGCGTTGGTAGAACTGATGGTGGGCAGAGAGAAAGTGAAAGAGCTGGAAGAGGCCATGTGCATCCGGTAAAATTGAAAAATAAGAATTCTCAATTCTTCATTCTTCATTAATGGAGTATGCAGTAATCGTTGCAGGCGGCAAGGGGCTCCGCATGGGGGCAGACCTCCCCAAGCAGTTCCTTCCGGTGGGCGGGAAACCGGTGCTGATGCGCACGCTGGAGGCGTTTTACGCTTACAGTCCGGCGGTGCGCATCATCTTGGTGTTGCCGCACGACCAGCAGGCGTATTGGGCGGGGCTGTGCCGGGAATACCGTTTCTGCGTACCCCATGAAGTGGCAGACGGCGGGGCTACGCGTTTCCACTCCGTGCAACAGGGGCTTCGGCGGGTAGAAACGCCCGGACTGGTGGCGGTACACGACGGGGTGCGCCCGTTTGTGTCGCAGGAGGTCATTGCCCGTTGTTTCCGGTTGGCGGCAGAGAAGCGTGCCGTGGTTCCGGTGACGGATGTGGTGGAAACCCTCCGCCTGGTGGAAGGCTGCACGAGCCGGACGGTGAGCCGGGATGCTTATAAGTTGGTGCAGACTCCCCAAGTGTTTGACGCCGCGTTGCTGAAAGAAGCCTACTCCCGGGAATATAGCCCGGCTTTTACCGATGATGCCTCCGTGGTGGAAGCCATGGGCATGCCCGTGTGCCTGACGGAGGGCAACCGTGAAAACATCAAGATAACCACTCCTTTCGATTTGAAAGTGGCAGAAGCGTTGGCAGGTGCGTCATGTTCGATTTGAGTACACGGGACATCAAGTACCTGACGGGCGTAGGACCGCAGCGGGCGGCAGTGCTGGGCAAGGAGGCTGGCATCTGTTCGTTGCGCGACCTGTTGTATTATTTCCCTTATAAGTATGTGGACCGCAGCCGCATCTATGCCATTCGCGAAATAGATGGCTCGATGCCTTACATCCAGTTGAAAGGTGAGATTCTCAGTTTTGAGGCTGTCGGCGAGGGCAGGCAGCGCAGGCTGATAGCCCATTTCTCCGACGGTACGGGTGTGGTGGATCTGGTGTGGTTTCAGGGCATCAAGTATATCCTTGGCAAGTACAAGGCGCATCGGGAATACCTGGTGTTCGGCAAGCCTACGGTGTTCAACGGGCGTTTTAATATGGCTCATCCCGACATGGATGATGCTGCCGACGTGAAGCCTTCCGCCTTGGGCATGCGTCCTTATTACAATACTACTGAGAAAATGAAGCGCAGTTCGCTCAACTCGCATGCCATTGAGAAGATGATGGCATCGGTGGTACAACTGTTGCGTGAGCCTTTGCCCGAAACGCTTTCCCCCTCTATCCTGGCTGCCAACCACCTGATGCCCTTGACCGAGGCATTGGTAAATATCCACTTTCCCGGCAATGCCGACCTTTTGCGCCGGGCGCAATACCGCCTGAAGTTTGAGGAACTGTTTTATGTGCAGCTCAACATCCTGCGCTATGCCCGCGACCGCCAGCGGCGTTACCGCGGCTTTGTGTTCGGCAAGGTGGGCGACATTTTCAATACTTTTTATACCCGCAACCTTCCCTTTGCCTTGACCGGCGCGCAAAAGCGGGTGTTGAAAGAGATACGCCACGACTTGGGCTCGGGCAGGCAGATGAACCGCCTGCTGCAAGGCGATGTGGGCAGCGGCAAGACGCTGGTGGCGTTGATGACGATGCTTATTGCCCTCGACAACCGTTACCAGGCGTGCCTGATGGCTCCTACCGAGATTCTGGCCAACCAGCATTACGATACCCTCCGCGAACTGCTTTACGGCATGGACGTGCGGGTGGAACTGTTGACCGGTTCGGTAAAGGGCAAACGGCGGCAGGCCATTTTGGACGGGCTGCTGACGGGGGAGGTGCACATCCTTGTCGGTACACACGCCGTGATTGAGGACACGGTAAACTTTGCGTCCTTAGGGCTGGTGGTTATCGACGAGCAACACCGTTTCGGGGTGGCTCAGCGTGCCAAGCTGTGGACGAAAAACGTGCAGCCTCCCCACGTGTTGGTTATGACGGCTACGCCCATCCCCCGTACCTTGGCCATGACGCTTTACGGCGATTTGGAGGTGTCCGTCATCGACGAACTGCCGCCCGGGCGCAAGCCGGTAGCTACCTTGCACCAGTTTGACAGCCATCGGGCTGCCCTGTACCGCTCCGTGCGCAAGCAGATAGCCGATGGACGGCAGGTGTATATTGTTTATCCTTTGATTAAGGAAAGCGAGAAGATAGACCTGAAGAACTTGGAAGAAGGTTATCGGCAAGTCTGTGAAGCTTTTCCCGACTGTACGGTGTGCAAGGTGCACGGGCAGATGAAACCCGCCGAGAAAGATGCCGAAATGCAGCGTTTTGTGTCCGGCGAGGCGCAGATTATGGTGGCTACCACTGTGATAGAGGTCGGTGTGAATGTGCCGAATGCTTCGGTTATGATAATCGAGAATGCCGAGCGTTTCGGGCTTTCCCAGTTGCACCAGTTGCGCGGACGGGTGGGGCGGGGTGCCGACCAGTCGTATTGCATCCTTGTCACCGGTTATAAGCTGTCTGAAGATACCCGTAAGCGCATAGAAATCATGGTGCGTACCAACGACGGTTTCGAGATAGCCGAAGCCGACCTGAAACTGCGCGGCCCCGGCGATTTGGAGGGTACCCAGCAGAGCGGCATTGCCTTCGACTTGAAGATTGCCGACATTGCCCGCGACGGGCAACTCTTGCAATACGTCCGCGAGGTGGCGCAAAAGGTGGTAGATACTGATCCAGAGGGTACTCTTCCTGAAAATGATGTGTTGTGGCGACAACTGAAACTTCTTCGCAAGACCAACGTCAACTGGGCTGCCATCAGTTGATTCTTCTTTAACCTCAGATTTTTGCATGCTGTCATTGTTGTCCGGACTTTTGGGGATTACGGATATGCCTTAAAAAATGCCGGCAAAGGGGAGGGTATGCAGAAAAAATAAGCCAATAGACAACCTGACTTTTTTACATTTGTTGGCTTTTCATCTGAAAAACGCATTAGCTTTTCCTCTGTTGGTTAAAAAGTGTAATATTGTTGGGAATTTGAGGGCAATTTATTTGCATTTATTGTGTAGATAAAATTACTTTGCACCTACCGTATTACGAAGGCGTATGATGATTGCAAATGTACAACTATTCTGTCTTTCGTACTAATTTATCAAAACAAAAAATGAAAGGGTTGTTCTTAAAAGTTTGTGCAGGGGCATTATTGTCTCTGGTTCCGTTGCTCTCCCATGCATCGGGTACGGACGGGAGTGCCCGTGGGTTGAAGCCCGACACGACCATCGTGTTCCGTTTCGTGCCGGGCAAGTACATGTTTTATTCCCCGTACCGTGGCAACGACGAGGCCATCCGTCTGGCCGCGCAGCTCATTGCGCAGTATCATGATGACATTGTTTCCGGCAAGGCATATATCCGCATCCGGGGTTTCTGTGGTTCCTTTGGGTCGACGGCTGCCAACCTGGCTGCCGCCAAGAACCGGAGCAACCAAGTGAAGTCGTGGTTCATCCTTTATCACGGCATGAAGGAGGAGTACTACCGCACGTTCAATTCCACCCGCTCTTACAACGGCATGACGGACATCGTGGCCCTGATGGGGCTGGAGTTTGCAGAAGGTTATGAGCCAGCCTCCGAAGAACCGGAGGTTGTTGCTGCACCTGCTCCCCAGCTGGAACCAGAACCTGCCGTTCCTGCCGATACTGTGATGGTGGCAGAGCCGGTAAGCGAACCTGTTGCACCGGCAGGCGCTTCCCTTTCTGAAAGCCAGGAAGAAGTGCCTTTCTCCCGCGAATACATTCCCTCACCTTGGTACATCAAAACCAACCTGTTGTACGATGCCCTGCTGATGCCCTCGCTCGAGGTGGAATACCGTTTCAACGAGCGGTGGTCGGCTGCCGTGGAGGGCAACATGGCGTGGTGGCACAACAGTGGCAAGCACAAATATTACCAGTTGGCAACCATTCTTCCCGAAGGCCGCTATTGGTTCAAGCCGCAGGGCAGCCGGCGCGGACACTACGTAGGCTTGATGGCGGGTGGCGGCTGGTACGACCTGGAGAACGGCGGACGCGGCTACAAGGGCGAAGGCGTTGTGGCAGGGCTGACGTATGGCTACATGTTCCCCGTAGGCAAATACTTCGCTTTCGAGGCAAGCGTGGGCATCGGCTACATGCACACGTGGTATGAGGAATACGTGCCCATCGACGGGCACTACGTTTACCAGCAGAGCAGCCGCCTGAACTATTTCGGTCCGGTAAAGTTGCGTTTTGCCTGGGTATGGAACATTGGCCGCTGGGCGGAGAAAGGAGGTAAACAATGAAAACGAAACGGATAATGCAGCATGTAGGGCGAAGAATGGAGAATAGGCCTTTGCCCGGAGGCAGGGAGAAAACTTCTTCTGCAAGGCAATGGGGGGCGTCTTTTCATCTCGGGCGCAAATTCTTCATTCTTCATTTCTCACTTTTCCTCCTGCTGGTGTTGCTGGCAGGTTGCCGCAAAGACCTGTGTTACAATCACGACGAGCACGCAATGACTGTCAAGGTTCATGCCGCCGTCACGTGGGAGCAGGAGTGGGAGCGCGCTTACGACCACCAGTGGACCGATGAGTGGGATGACGGTTGGGCGTTGGACTACGACGACCTGCGCCCGGAGATTGCCGACGGTGTGCGCGTGGTCATCTATGCCGATGAAGGCGAATCGCTTGGGCAGACCAATCTGGAGGCCGGGGGCGGACACATCTCGTCGCTACCCGAGGGCACGCACGACCTGCTGTTCTACAACAACGACACGGAGTACATCGTCTTCAGTGGCTTCGAGGCTGCGGCAGGCGCCACGGCTTCCACCCGCACGGTGACGCGCTCCGGCTTTGAGTCCCTGCATGCCGAGGAACGCACCGTCAACCAGCCCGACATGCTGTACGGGCACTTCGAGGACGACCACGAGGCGCAGCGCACGCTCGAGCCTGTGGAACTGCCCGTAGAGATGCGCCCATTGGTGTACACCTACCTGGTGCGCTACGAGTTCAGCCACGGCCTGCAATACGTGGCGTTGGCGCGCGGCGCGCTGGCCGGCATGGCGGAGAGCGTGTACCTGACCGACGGGCACACGGGCAACGATGCCGCCACGGTGATGTACGACTGCCAATTGACGGACTATGGCGCTGAGGCGCAAGTGCATTCGTTTGGCGTGCCCAACTATCCGGGCGACCACTACACCCGTGCCGACGGCACGCCCGCAACGTACCACCTCAACCTTGAGGTGCGGCTCGGCAACGGGGAGTACAAGACTTTCGAGTTCGACGTCACCGACCAGGTGATAGGGCAGCCGCGCGGTGGCGTCATAACGGTATCGGGCATTGAGGTGACGGATGAGGAAGGCACGGCAGGAGGCGGAGGCTTTGATGTGGATATAGACGATTGGGGCGAACGGCAAGACATCGTAATTCCTTTGAATTGAAAGAGAAAATGAGAAATAAATAATCTATTGTATAACTAATTCTTACTGAGTATGAAGAAAAGTCTGTTTTTGCTTGGCGTGGCTGTAGCAGCCTTGGCAAGTTGTACGAACGAAGAAGTGGTCAATGTGACCGACCAGCAAACCGGTATCATCAGTTTTGCCGGTTCAGGCCTTAACAACATCACGAAGGCCGATACGGATGACACGACGCTAAAGTCTTTCCAAGTGTATGGTGGCTATGCAGAGAATGGTAGCGTGTTCAATGGCACCACGGTGAACGGTAGTGTAGGTAGCACATGGATTTACACCCCCCTGCAATATTGGGTTGATGGTAAAGATTACAAATTTGCCGCTTATGCTCCTGCCAATGCTGCCAGTGCAAATTGGGACTATACCAGTGGCTTGACACTGACAGTGACAGGTGCAGGCAGCTATGACTTGGTGTATGATGATGAGCCGGTTAATGATGTGAAAGCTTCCTCGCAAGGCGCCGTATCCCTTACTTTCGGGCACTTGCTGTCTAAGATAGCGTTCAAGTTTACGCTGGATAATACACTGGCAGGGTTGGATGTGAAGTTGCAGAACCTTTCTATTGGTAGCACCATTATTGATGATGGTACATGGGTCGCAGGTGTGCAGCAGACTACAACTGGAACTGGTGATGCGACTTATACAACTTTGGCTTCAGCAACAGCGGTGCCTACTGATGCAAACGGCTTAACTACTGATGCTTGGTATCTTATCCCGCAAACCGTAGGTACAATTACTTTTAGTGTAGATGCTGTTGCTTCCGATGGCGTTAATACAATCAAGAAAGGTAAGGTTACTGCTACATTACCTACCAATACAATAAGCGCATGGGCTGGAGGTAACTACTACCTCTACACGGCAGAGTTGGGAATGGAGAATATTACGACAGACCCAGATACCGATGTATATCCTATCAAGTTTGAAGTAGACGAAGTTACCGGTTACGGCACTCCTACAAAGGAAGATATTACTTTAAACTAAAAAATAGCAGTCATATCAGCCTGCGGTGCCTGGCCGCCCCGCAGGCTACCATGGGCGCTCGTCGCCCGAAAGTTCTTTGGCGTATTGGGAAATAAGGGAAATAGGTTTCACGACCTCGAAGAGGTCGAATTCCATATCCCCCTTATCCCTCCCAACACGCCATAGAACCTTTACTTTTTTTGAGTATTGACAACATTAAAGTATAGGAGAACATCACTATGGCACAACAATTTACACTCGACCTCAACCTGAAGGCCTACCCTAACACCCTCACCACGGACGTGCCCGACGATTACGTGGTGAAGGTAGAAACCCAAAGCACGTCGCTGACGCTGGACGACATTGCCGCCGCCACCGCCGCCCGCCTGGGCGAGGAAGAAACCAAGGTGCTCGGCGCACTGAAGGTGGCCATGGAGGTGATGGCCGATGCCGTGGCCAGTGGTTTTTGTGTCAGCACCCCCTTCTGCTACGCCCAGCCCATGGCCAGCGGCGTGGTGATGGAGAGCGAACTGTCGCTGCCCGTCGACCGCGAGCGCATCCGCGTGTACGCCAGCCTGCGCCAAGGCCCTGTGCTGGCCGAGGCTTTCGGCAAAGCCAAGCTGCAACTCTTCCTGCAACCCGCAGCCACGGGTCCCTACATAGCCGGCATGACCAGCGCCTTCAGCGAGGAGCGTGAGCAGGGCGGCGTGATGACCCGCGTGCCCGTCGACATGGAGCCGGGCGAAATGGTCGTTATCACCGGCAACGGGCTGAAGGTAGTGGGCAGCGACCCGTCGGTCGGCGTCACCCTTACCAAGGCCGACGACCCCGACACCTCGTTTTTCATCCCCGCGAAGAAGATATCGCCCAACACCCCCAAGAAGTTGCAGTTCAGCCTGCCTGCCGGGGTGGCCGAAGGGCAGTGGCTGGTGAAGGTGACCACGCAGTATGCCGGAAGCAGCGGCACGCTGACCAAGGAGCCACGTTCCTTCGAACTGCCGCGCCCGGTGACCGTCGGGGCAACCACCACCGGCGGCTCGACCGGCGGCAATGATGATGACGAGGATGGCAACCAGCAGATGGGCTGAGTCCCCCCGTCTTGCGTGAGGATATCCTCTCACCGGTCGGTGAGAGGGATGCCTCATCGGTCGGTGAGAGGGGCATCTCGCCGGATAGTGAGAGGGGTATCGCTTAAATTACAAATCCGCTCAATCCGCCTCATCCGCGTCTAAAAAATCAATGACCGGCATAGTGTGAACTAAATATGAACTAAATATGAACTAAATATGAACAACTACTTATGATTAGTTACTTATCCGATATGAAACGTAATCTTTCAATGCCTTCCTTTTGCGCCGCCTTGCTACTTTGCCTCGCCTCCTCGTGCACCGGCGAGGCAACGATGGGTCTGCCTGATGACGGGGAAACGGACGCCATAGCCTTCAGCACGCCGCAAACCAAGGCGGTGGTGGAGGGCAGTTTCTCCGCCGAGGACGCCTTCTCCGTGTGGGGCTGGTACACGTCGGACGCGGGCAGTAACCAGCCGTTCGACGGCGTCCCTGTCACTTCCGATGGCAACAACTGGAGCTATACCGGCGGCGTACGCTACTGGGTGCTTGGCGCGGAGTATGACTTTTATGCGGTGTATCCGGCCACGGGCATCACTGCCTCTTGTACGCAGGATGGCACCCTCACCGTGACGGGCTTCGATGCCTCGAAGACGGGCGATGCGGCGGTGGACTTGATGACGGCGCGAAAGACGGGGATACAGGCGGATGAGAGTACGGCGGCAAGTGCGGTAGAGCTGGGGTTCGGGCATGAGTTGGCAAAAGTATCCGTAGTGCTGCGCACCGACCCAGGGGTGACGGCTACGCTGAACAGTGCTTCACTCTACGGCATGGCGCTGAAGGGCGACTTTTCGCACAACTTGAAGGGGGGCGGAGGAGTGGCTAATTGGAGTAATCTTAGTGCAGCCGTTACAGACGGTAACACGCCATTCAAAAACGTTTCGGGAGGAGACCTTTCCGCTAATTCTTCGATGGACATCATTGGCCCCCTGCTGCTTATCCCGCAATCTGTTTCCGGCTTAAAACTTTTCGTTAACCTTACACGGAACGGGAATGAGCAAGTTACGGAAACTATCGATTTAGGCACCTCCATCACCCGTTGGGCAGCCGGACAGACCTACCGCTATGTGCTGACCGTGAAGGTGGATGCCATTACGTTCAGTGATTTCACTGTGCCGGAGTGGGAAGAATCGGGCACAGGTGGTAATGTTAACATCGGTAGCGATAATAACAATAATTAGATGACAATAAATGAATGATATATGACGATGAAGAATACATATTTACTAATGCTGCTACTGCTTGTTATGGTGGCTTGCGGGCAGGACGAGTGGCCAAGTGGTGCGCAGTCGGAATACTCCACGGAGGTCATTACTTTCAGTTCGCCTTATGAGGCCGGAACCCGCGCTGCGGCTTTGCGCGACGGTAGTTTCCAGATGGGGGACAAAGTGGGCGTGTTGGGCTACTGTGCGGCTCGCAATGGCAATGTGGACATCAGCGATGAACCTTGGAATACAAAGCGACCTTTCAGTTACCCCGATATTTTTTATAATCAGGAACTGACGTATGATGGAACCGGGTCTTGGACTTATAATTGGACGGGAGACGGAAGCATCGGTGGCCTGCACCCATGGCTGGCTAATGAGGATTACACTTATTCGTTCTTTGCTTATTATCCATATGCCAGTGGCGCTCCAGACAAGGCGGGCGAGCGTGACATTGTCATCAATGGTGTGAATATGGGAACCGTCAAGCTGAGTGGAGAGAATGACCGCAGCGACCCTACCATCACTTACACAATGCCGCACTCCAATGGCGAGGATTTAGATAGCGGGCATGATTGGTGGGCGGTGCCCGACTTGATGCTGGCCTACACCATCGACCATAGGAAGAGCGACGGCTCGGTCAGGTTGGACTTTCGCCACATGTTTTGCGCGTTCCAGTTTCGTGTGAACAATTATAATCTGTACGATGTTACTGTCAGTGACTTGTATTTGAGTGGTGGCACCACAAGCAATCCTCGCCAAGGATTTTATAAATCGCTTAGCGTTACAGGGCAGGAGAGCGGCTATTCTGTGGGCGATGATGTCTACATCGGACGGTTCAAGTTATTGGGTGGACGTACAACAAAGGGGTTTACCTGCCCGGCGGCAACGATTAATGCTGATGACCAGTTGGTTCCTTCAAGTTTTGACATTGTAAGTAAAGAGACTGGGCATGAGGGTGAGATGATAGTCCTGCTTTTTATTCCGAATGCAGACGGCAAGTTGACTTCCGATGGCAACAAAAGTTTGCGTCTTGAACTTCAGGCGCAAAGCGAGGAGGGAGGAGATATTGATGCTGACGTTAGTATGCTTTTGGAAGATGCCTCTTTCAAACCTGGCATGCGCAGTGTGTTCAATATCAATATAGTGGGTAATGACTTTATTATACAGGTTGAGAGCGAGGATGCTTGGGAAGATGGTGGCGACAGCGACATTGTGTTTGAATAGTAAAAAGACAGAAAGGGTAATGACGATGAGGAATAGAGGGAATATATGGAAAGGTGCATTGGGCGTATTGCTGGCTTTATGGGCAACCTCGTGCACCAACGAATGGGAAGAACAGCAATCTGGCCTGCTGTTGAAAGAAGGCGAAGTGGCTTTGCAGTGGTTGCCTGCCAATATGGGTGTGCACAAGGTGAAAACCCGTGGTACCGACCCAAAAACGGCCGACGAACAGAAGATTTCCAATGTACATATCTTTATATTCGATGCCGATGGTAACTATTTGAAGCCGGACGGTGCCGATGCCATCCAGTTCTACCGCTTCGTGCCTACAGGGCAAAACACAGTGTTGAACACGACTTTGTTTGGCGACCAAGCGGCAGCAGAAAGTGCCACTGTGGTGGTGCTGGCCAATATGCCTAAGGACACCTTTAAAGATGAAAACAACGATGGCCACCCCGATGGCATTGAAAGTTATGATGACTTCAAGGATTTCGTTTATACCCTCCCCGCGTTTACCACCGCCTTGCCCGATGAGGGCTTGCCCATGTATGGCGTGAAGACGGGAGTAAATCTGAGCAGCAACGCCCTGGCCAGCGGAAAGGTAGTGCTGGTGCAACTGAAGTCGCTGATGTCGCGCATCGACCTCGACTTTACCATGGATCCGTATCCCAGACCGGAGACCGGGAGCCCGTATCCTACATTGCGTTTCGACGAGGTGTATGTGAACCATTTTCCCAATGGGGGAACCTTATTCCCTCAATTGGATGATGAAACCTTGGATGAAACGACGGATAAAAATCGTGGCATAACACTGCTGGACGGGGAAACCCAAGTGACAGAAGGCTTAGAGAATTTTACCGGTCGCGTGATGAATGCAAATGGTTCGTTGTCTTTGAGCCTATACATGTTTGAGCACGCACGGTTGGCAACGGACTTTGATTATCCGGATGGCGTTGATTCTGAAGAATACGGTTATCAACGTTATAAGAATCGTCGTGCTAAGGATGATGCAGCCTATATTAAGCTGACCGGCATCTACACCAACCATAATGGCTATATGTACAAGATAATCTACACCATTTACCCCGGTGCGAATGCCACGGATGACTTCACCATCAAAGCCAACCGACAATACAAGCACAACATCAGTGTGAGGGGTATCACCGTGAACAGCTTGGGCGAAGAAGCCATGCTGGACACCCGGGTGGATATCGATACGGAAGGCAACCCTTACTTCATCGAGATGCTGCGCGAGCGTGAGCACGACGCCCACTTCAACGTGACGCCGATGGACGTCTACATCTATGCCGGGGGAACAGTGACGGTGGAGATACTGCCCGGCGAGGACGGACAGGTGCCGGAGTGGATACGCATGGAGCCTATAAGGCAAGCTGCGGAATATGCCGGAGATGGTAAGCGGGACTATTTCACCACCTCGTTGATGGATGAGTTGGATGGGCAAGCGAATGGCGAAGGGACGAAGTATGTGGTGGATAGCAAGCAGGAAGAAGGAATCGACTATACCCCTTATGAGGAGCGCATCTACTTCTACATTGATGAGAATGTGCCTACCCAGTGGCAGGCAGATCACGGTGAAGACGTGCCAGGCAGGGATGCCACGATAAAAATCACCTGGAAGCGTGGCAACTTGGAATACTCACGCGAAGCTCCGATTCATCAGGCGGGCATGAGGGCGGTGCCGGTAGATGCCAATGATAATGGGCGCTATGACGACTATACTATCTATATGGAGGAATATGAGGAGTATTTGGAGCACTATGACGGAAAAGACCTCTATACGCATACTTACGATGGATTGGAATGGGGCTTCATGGGCGTGGTGACCGGACTGGGAGATATAAATGGCGGTGAATATCTTCCTTATGGTTGGCGCAACACAATGACAATCATGCAGAAGTTTCGGGAAAATACTTCATCCGATGATGAGTGGGAAATGAAATTGAATGAAAAACCGCGTGGTGCTACCGAATATTGCTATAACAAGAATAAGCGTAACCCAGATACTCATCGGGTGGATGAATGTCACTGGTTCCATCCCACTATCCGCGAGCTGGAGCACATGTTAGATCGCTATTATGGCAACTACGAAGTTTTCCAGAACCAATGGTATTGGTCTTCCAACCCAGGGAATTATGGAAAAAATGGTGGAAGTACGTCCTCCGACCGTATTACTTGGACTGGCGAGCATTCGGATTATGCCCGCGCCACGAAGTCCAACTATCAAGGGCCGGGGGCGTATCCGGAATTCGATCATGCCACCAGCGAGGCTAACAAGCCTTATGAGAAATTGCCTAATGGTGATTGGGATACTCCCTATAACCCGAATGATTGGGGGCGAGGCTATCCGGCAATAGGAGTAACTCAAGAAGGCGAAGGCGGCTATGCCAAGCGTGACAAGGTGTTCCGCATCCGTGCAGCCTATATACCCGACAGCCAGGTGGGTGGGAGTGACCCGTCTTTGGACAATAGTGAGTATTACCGATAAATATCCGCCGTGAGGCGGTGTTCCCCCGGCGCGGTTGGGCGCAACCGCACCGGAGCGTTGGCCAGAATGGCCGAACGTTTGTTTGTTTTGTTTGCTGAGACCGTCCCTTTCCGGGGGCGGTCTCTTTTTTGTGGGCAAAGGGGAGATATGTTGTAAAACATGTTTTGTGTAATTGTTTGATTGTAACTCTTTTATCTGTCCTTCACAGGGAGGTGGCCTGTGCGGAATCTTAAAAAAACGAAATTGCGGGTAACACATCTCGCGCATAAATGCTAACTTTGGGAAAATTTTTTGATAGAACCGGGCATCGGGCATGGGAAATGTGCCCCATTGCCGCAATGAATACACAACACGCATGAATTTGAAATGGATTAAAGCCGTACTGGCGGCCGTGGTGGCAACGGCGAGCCTGGATGCCGCAGCGCAAGACCTCATAGCCCGACAAGCCCCCATCGACCGCAAACTCAAGAGCATCGACTCGCTGGCCCTGCAACGCCAGATACGTGCAGAGCAATCGCTTTACCCCGCCTTCGACCTCTACGCCAGCTGGAACAACGAAACAGTGCGGTGCTATCCCGACTCCATTATCCCCGAATCCTATACCTTTGACCTCACCGGCTTCTGCATGCCCACCGAACATACGCGCATTACGGACGTGTTCGGCTATCGTCCGCGCCGCCGCCGCAGCCACTACGGGCTGGACGTGAAGGTGTATGTGGGCGACACCATCCGTGCCGCGTTCGACGGCAAGGTGCGCATTGTGAAGAACCAGGGGCGCCGCGGCTATGGCAAATATGTGGTCATCCGTCACGACAACGGCTTGGAAACGGTGTACGGCCACTTGTCCAAGCAATTGGTGAAGGTGGACCAGCTGGTGAAAGCCGGCGAGCCGATAGCCTTAGGGGGCAACACGGGACGTTCCACGGGTTCGCACCTGCACTTCGAGGTGCAGTTCCTGGGCGTGCGCCTGAATCCTGCCGACATGTTCAACTTCGAGAAGCAGGACATCGTGGCAGATACGTACACCTTCCAAAAGCATAAGTCGGCAACCCAGGGGGCATCGGGCAAGGGATTGTATTACAAGGTGAAACGCGGCGACACGCTGAGCAAGATTGCCGCCCGCCAGGGTACTACCGTAAGCCGCCTGTGCAAACTGAACCGCATCACCCGCAAGACCATCTTGCGCCCGGGGCAGGTGCTGAGGTGCTCGTGATGAATTGGAAATTGAGAATTAAGCAATACGGATGAAGAACGGAGAATGACGCATTTTCCGTTCTTCTCTTTTTAGGCAGGAGGGTGTCCCGCATCTGGTCCTGTATGGGCTTTCGCCTTTCTTCCGGGTGGAAATTCTTCGTTCTTCATGCTTCGTTCTTCATTTCTGAAGAATTATCATTATCTTTGCCAAGTATTTGTAAGGATATGAAAGATACCAAAGAGCAATTCGGGCAGGTCATAGCCATCTGCCGCGACTTATTTTCCAAGAAACTTCATGACTACGGCGCTGCCTGGCGCATTCTCCGCCCGGCTTCCGTAACCGACCAGATATTCATCAAGGCCAACCGCATCCGCAGCATCGAGACCAAGGGGGTGGCCTTAGTGGACGAGGGCATCCGCCCGGAGCTGATCGGCATTGTGAATTATGGCATCATCGGGCTGATACAGCTGGAACTGGGCTATGCCGAGGCTGCCGACCTGACCAACGAGCAGGCGCTTGCCCTGTATGACAAGTACGCCAAGGCTTCGCTGGAACTGATGCTTGCCAAGAACCACGATTACGACGAGGCGTGGCGGCTGATGCGCATAACCTCGTACACCGACCTGATACTGATGAAACTGTACCGCACCAAGCAGATTGAGAGCCTGGCCGGGCAGACGCTGGTGTCGGAAGGGGTGGACGCCAACTATATGGACATGATAAACTACGCCGTGTTCGGCTTGATAAAGATAGAGTTTGGAAACTGATAAGAAACATATCGTCAGGCAGGCCTGTGTCAACGTGTGCCGGTTCGTACTTGGCATCACGTTCATCTTTTCCGGCTTCGTGAAGGCGGTAGATCCGTTGGGCTCGTTCTACAAGATACAGGACTATCTGGAAGCGTTCGGCCTGTCGGCATGGGTGCCTTGGATTGTGGCGTTGTTTTTCGGCATCGGGCTTGCCGGCATAGAGTTTTGCGTGGGCGTGTTCCTGTTCCTGGGCATCCGGCGGAGCATGGCTTCGTGGCTGGCGTTGCTGCTGATGTGCTTTATGACCCCGCTGACGCTGTACCTTGCCCTTGCGGACCCGGTGTCCGACTGCGGTTGCTTCGGCGATGCCGTGGTGCTGACCAACTGGGAAACTTTCGGCAAGAACGTGGTGCTGCTGGTTGCGGCGGTGGTGGCTTTCAAGGGGCGCAAGCTGATACTCCGTTTCATCTCGCAGAAGTCGGCATGGATGGTGTCGATGTACACCTTGCTCTTTATTTTCATCCTTTCGTTCTATTGCCTGTCCCGCTTGCCGATATTCGACTTCCGCCCGTATAAGATAGGTACTGACATGCGGGCTGCCATGACGGTGCCTGAAGGTGCCAAGTCCGATGTGTTTGAAACCACCTACATCCTGGAGAAGGACGGGAAACGGCAGGAGTTTACGCTGGACAACTATCCCGACAGCACCTGGACGTTTGTAGAATCCAAGACGGTGCTGAAGGAGAAAGGGTATGAGCCGCCCATCCACGACTTTGCCATGCTGGAACTTGCCACCGGCACGGACATTACGGAGCAGGTGCTGGCCGACAGCAGTTACACGTTCCTCATGGTGGCACACCGCATCGAAGAGGCGGACGACAGCCACATCGACCTGATTAACGAGATATACGACTACAGCGTGGAGCATGGCTACCGCTTTTATGCCCTGACCTCCTCTGCGACGGAAGACATAGAGGAGTGGTGCGACCGTACCGGTGCTGAGTACCCCTTCTGTCAGATGGACGACATCACGCTGAAGACGATAGTCCGCTCCAACCCCGGCATGCTGCTGGTGAAGGGCGGAGTGATTCTGAACAAATGGAGCGACAACCAGTTGCCCGATGAATATGTGCTGACCGATGCCTTGGAAAACCTGCCGCTGGGGCAGCAAAAGGACGTAAGCGATGCACGCACGCTGTGCTACGTGCTGTTGTGGTTTGTCATCCCCTTGCTGCTGGTGCTGTGGCTTGACATCCTGGTGGTAAAGCGCCGGATGAAGAAACCGGCGGGCAAACAGGAGGCCGCAACCCGGGAAACGAACGAAACACATTGATATATTAACCCTTTAATCGTAAAACAAAATGAGAAAGAACATTGTTGCAGGAAACTGGAAAATGAACAAGACTCTCCAAGAGGGTATTGCTCTGGCTAAAGAACTGAATGAAATGTTGGCTAACGAAAAGCCCAACTGCGATGTAATCATCTGCACGCCGTTTATCCACTTGGCTTCGGTTACTCCGCTGGTGGACGCTGCCAAGATTGGCGTAGGCGCCGAGAACTGCGCCGACAAGGAGTCGGGCGCTTATACCGGTGAGGTTTCTGCCGCCATGGTAGCTTCTACGGGTGCCAAGTATGTCATTCTGGGCCACTCTGAGCGTCGTGCCTACTATCACGAAACGGTGGAAATCCTGGAAGAGAAGGTGAAACTGGCTTTGGCCAACGGCCTGACTCCTATCTTCTGCATCGGCGAAGTGCTGGAAGAACGCGAAGCCAACAAGCAGAACGAGGTAGTGGCTGCCCAGCTGGCATCCGTATTCTCCCTGTCGGCAGAAGACTTCTCGAAGATTATCCTGGCTTACGAACCGGTTTGGGCCATTGGCACAGGCAAGACTGCCACTCCCGCCCAGGCTCAGGAAATCCACGCTTTCATCCGTTCGCAGGTAGCTGCTAAGTATGGCAAGGAAGTGGCCGAAAACTGCTCTATCCTGTACGGCGGAAGCTGCAAGCCCAGCAATGCCAAAGAACTGTTTGCCAATCCCGATGTGGACGGCGGCCTGATTGGCGGTGCAGCCCTGAAGGCAGCAGACTTCAAGGGCATCATCGATGCTTTCAACTAATCGGGTGAAAACCCTGTGATAAAGAATCGGGGGCCGCGTCTTGTGCCTCCCGGTTCTTTGTTTCTTTGCAAAAAAACGCTGTCCGCCTGTGGCGTCGGCGTTTTTTCCCTTAACCCTTTTTTATTTAGACAGAATGAAACGATTCGCATTGCTTCTTGCCGCTTGCCTGGCTTTCGTGGGCCTGAAGGCGCAAAACAGCATCATCAACAGCCTGCAACGCGACGTGCCGGGGCAGGGCAAAGTAACCATCCACCAGGATGTCCGCATTACGGCATTGATAGGGTCGGAGTATGTGCCTACGGGAGCCGATGACGAGCGGGTGCTGAAAGTTCCCGGTTACCGTGTGCAGGTTTATGCCGGAAACAATACCCGGCGTGCCCGTACCGAGGCGCAGACGGTGGGCGATTCCATTCAGTCGCTGTTTCCCGAACTGCCTGTTTACACCAATTTCATTCCGCCGCGCTGGCTGTGCCGTGTAGGCGACTACCGCAGCATTGAGGAGGCAGATGCCTTGATGAGGCAATTGCGTGCCACCGGCAGGTTTAAGGAGGTCTCTATCGTGCGTGACCAAATCAATATTCCGTTGTATTAAAATAAGACAAACACCATTTCATTATACACATGTTAGGAAAAGAAGAGATTGTTTCTCCCCATCTGGCGGAACTGCAGGAGCATTACCGCCGCATTCTTACCTTGCTGGGCGAGAACCCCGAGCGGGAAGGACTGTTGAAAACGCCCGAACGGGTTGCCAAGGCGATGCTGACACTGACCAAAGGCTACAGCATGGACCCGCACGAAGTGCTGCGTTCGGCAAAGTTTAAGGAGGAGTACAGCCAGATGGTTATTGTGAAGGACATAGATTTCTTCTCGCTCTGCGAGCACCACATGCTGCCTTTCTACGGCAAAGCGCACGTGGCTTATATTCCTAACGGTTACATCACGGGGCTGAGCAAGATTGCCCGCGTGGTGGATATCTTTTCGCACCGCCTCCAGGTGCAGGAGCGCATGACGTTGCAAATCAAGGAGTGCATCCAGGAAACGCTGAACCCGCTGGGGGTGATGGTTGTTGTGGAGGCCAAGCACATGTGCATGCAGATGCGGGGGGTGGAGAAGCAGAATTCCATTACGACTACTTCCGACTTTACCGGCGCGTTCAACCAGGCGAAGACGCGCGAGGAGTTCATGAACCTCATCCGGCACGGGGGGTAAGGCGTTGCCCTTTTTGGGGGCGGCACTCCTTTAGGGGTGCAGCACTACACGGTCGCCCAGCCGCTTGGCCATCAGGTTCTGCACCTTGTGCAGTTCGGCGTAGCGTTGCATGATGGAGTTGCAACGCTCTTCGTCGGCGCTCACGGCGGGGTCTTGGAGGGCTTGCATCATGTGTTTCAGTTCTTCGCTGACGATGGCATACTTGAAGTTGATCATCAGCAGGGGCACCAGTTCGTAGAGGCGCTCCTCGTCGGTTACTATTTTCTGTCCTTTTGAATGGTACTTGCTGAGCTGGTAGCGGCTGCTCACGAGGTCGGCGCTGAGCTGGCTGATGGTGGGGTCGGGGTGGTTCAGGAAGAAGTGCTCGGCGCGGAAGCCTGCGTCGTGTAGGTGGACTGCGGCCTCGTCCAGCAGCCTGCGGTGCAGGGGGGTGTGGAAGGCCAGTTCGTCTTCCTTCAGGTCGTTCATGACGAATTCTATCACGGTCAGGGGCTGCTCGTTGCCGTTGTCGTCTGTCACATTGCACATGACGCGTTCACCGTAGCGTACTACCATTTGCAGAACGAGGCGTTCGTACTTGTAGAACGCTTGCTCTTCCTTGTCTTCTTGGGGGATGAATGAAGTGTATTCGTCCGGCGCCGGCGGGAGGTCTGTCGGTGCGGGGACGGGCGCCGTGTCCGTGGGTGGTGCGGGAACCCCTTCGGGCGCGGGGGCATTGTCTGTCCGGGGGGTATCGGCGGCAGTGTGGCGTGCGGCTGCCTGGCGTCGTTCGCGCTCGCGTTGTTCGGCGCGCTGCTCGGCTTGTTTTTCGCGGCGCTTGGCGACTTCGCTGACCAGGAGCTTGTCTTCGACGCGGAGGAGCTGGGCGCATTCTTTGATGTAGACGTCGCGCACGATGGCTTCGGGGATGATTGAGATGCTTTGCACGATGCTGCCTATCAGTTCGGCGCGGCGGATGGGGTCTTTGCCGGCGTCTTCGAGCAGCAGGTTGGTCTTGAAGCGGATGAAGTCTGTCTCATGTTCCTGGATGAATTGGCGGAATTCTGCTCCGTTGTGCTTGCGGGCGAAAGAGTCGGGGTCGTCGCCATCGGGGAGGAGGCAGACTTTGATGTTCATGCCCTCTTCGAGCAGCATGTCGATGCCTCTCAGCGATGCCTTGATGCCTGCCATGTCGCCGTCGTAGAGGACGGTGATGTTGGGGGTGAAGCGGTGTATCATCCGTATCTGCGGGGTGGTGAGGGCGGTGCCTGAGGAGGCCACCACGTTCTCCACCCCGCTTTGGTGCATGGAGATGACGTCGGTGTAGCCTTCCACGAGGTAGCAGCGGTCTTGCTTCACAATGGCCTGCTTGGCGAAGTAGATGCCATAGAGCTCGTTGCTTTTGTGGTAGATGTCCGACTCGGGAGAGTTGACGTATTTCACCTTGACGCCCTTGGTGGCGCTGGCGAGCACGCGCCCCCCGAAGGCTACGACCTTGCCGCTGAGGGTGTGGACGGGGAAGATGACACGTCCCCAGAAGCGGTCGCGCAGGCGGTGATCGTCCGTCTCGTAGCACAGGCCGGTCTTGAGGAGGTAGTCCTTGCGGTAGCCTTTGGCCAGAGCTTCCTTGGCGAAGGCGTCGTGGCTGTCTTCGCAGTAGCCCAGCTGGAACTTCTCGATGATGTCGTCGCGGAAGCCCCGGCTGCGCAGGTAGGCCAGGCCGACGGTGCGCCCCTGCTCTGTCTGGCGGAGGGTGTGGCGGAAGTAGTCGTTGGCAAACTGGTTGACGATGAACAGGCTTTCGCGCTCGCTTTGTGCCTGCTTTTCCTCGTCGCTCAGCTCGCGCTCGCGGATTTCGATGCCGTACTTCCGGGCCAGGTACCGCAGGGCGTCGGGGAAAGAGAGCTGCTCGTGCGCCATGATGAAGTGTACGGGGTTGCCTCCCTTGCCGCAGGCGAAGCACTTGCACAGGTTCTTGGAGGGCGAGACGTAGAAGGATGGCGTCTTGTCGTCGTGGAAGGGGCAGAGGCCGACAAAGTTCGCTCCGCGCTTGCGGAGGGTGACGAAGTCGGACACGACGTCGTATATCTGAGCCGCGTCCATTATACGGTCTATGGTGGGTTGATCTATCATGGTGGTGCAAAGTTAGCGAAAAGCCCGGGAAGTCATTTCACCTTCTCCCTCATTTTCTTCAGGTATTGCCTCATGGCGTCGGCGTCCCTGTCGGTGATGATTTCCAGCAGGCGCTTCAGCTCCACGCGGATGTTCTCCACTTGGGCTGGGGTGCGGGGGTTGAACAGGATTTCCTGCAGGAGAAAGTCGTCTTCCGACATCAGTCCGCGTGCGATGGCCATGTGCTTCTTGAACGTGGTGCCCGGGGCGTCCTGCGGCTTCATCACCGCGGCGAACACGAGGGTGGACACGAAAGGAATGCTGAGGGAGTAGGCCACCGTCTCGTCGTGGCCCTCGAAGGTGTACTCGAAGATGTTGAGTTTCAGCGTCCGGTAGAGGTCCTTGAAGAACACCTTCCCGAGGTGGTCGCCCTCAGTGATGATGATGGCGTTCTCGCTGCTGAGGTTGCTGAGGCTGGCGAAGGTGGGGCCGAACATGGGATGGGTGCTCACGTAGCGGAAGCCACAGCTTTCGTAGAACTGCTTCAGCCCCGTCTTGACGGAGGCGATGTCGCTCAGGATGCAGTCCTTGGGCAACACGGGCAGCACTTGCCGAAAGGCGTCGAGCGTATATTTCACGGTGACGGCGTTGATGACCAGTTCGGGCTCGAACTGGCGTATCTCATCCAGCGTGGTGAAGCGGCACGTGTTGTAGACGAAGCGCAGCTGCAGGGGGTTGGTGTCGTAGACGGCTGTCTCGTGCTGGAAGCTCAGTATATCGGTAAAGAAGGAGCCCATCTTTCCGGCTCCGAGGATGAGGATGCGCATAAGTAGTGGTTAGGGATTAGTGATTAGTGGATAGGTGCGATGCGTTAGTGATGGGTGATGGAACCGTATGTCAGCCGCTGGCCGGAGGCGTATTCACCACTCATCACTAACCGCTAATCGTTACTCGTTACTCGTCTCACTTGTTGATGATTTCCATCTGCTGGCGGACGCTTTCTTCGTGGATGGCCTCGAATACTTTCTTCGCGAACTCGGTGTCCATGCCGCAGAGGGCGGCCTGCGAGCCGCGCTTCTCGAGGATTTCGTTGTAGCGGCCGGTTTGCAGGATGGTCATGTCGTGTTCCTTCTTGTAGGTGCCTATCTCACGGGCTACGCGCATGCGTTTGGCCAACGTTTGGATGAGGTCGTTGTCGCACTCGTCTATCTGCTTGCGCAGCTCGGAGAGGTTCTCAGTACTCTGCGTGTCCTTGCGGATGACGAGCAGGTTGAGGATGTAGTCCAGCACGTCCGGCGTCACCTGTTGGGAGGCGTCGCTCCAGGCCTTGTCCGGGTCGCAGTGGCTCTCCACGATGAGGCCGTCGAAGCCCAGGTCCATAGCCTGTTGGCACAGCGGGGCGATGAGCTCGCGCTTGCCCCCGATGTGGCTGGGGTCGCACAAGATGGGCAACTGTGGGATGCGCCGGCGCAGTTCGATGGGTATATGCCACTGGGGCAGGTTGCGGTATATCTTCCGCTCGTAGCTGGAGAAGCCGCGGTGTATGGCTCCCAGCCGTTGCAGCCCGGCCTGGTTGAGGCGCTCAAGGGCACCTATCCACAGCTCGAGGTCGGGGTTGACGGGATTTTTCACCAGCACGGGGATGTCCACGCCGCGCAGGGCGTCGGCTATCTCCTGCATGGCAAAGGGGTTGGCGGTGGTGCGGGCGCCTATCCACAGCACATCGATGCCGGCCTTGAGGCACTCCAGCACGTGCTTGGCCGTGGCTACCTCGGTGCAGACGAGCATGCCGGTCTCGGCTTTGACGCGCTTCAGCCAGGGCAGGCCTTCTACGCCCACTCCCTCGAAGCCGCCGGGCTTGGTGCGGGGCTTCCAGATGCCGGCGCGGAACAGCTTGATGCCTTTCGAGGCCAGCTGCGTGGCGGTGTTTATCACTTGTTCTTCGGTCTCTGCGCTGCACGGACCCGCGATGACGAGCGGACGCTCTTGCGGCACGCCGGGCAGCTGTAGGGGTTGTAGTTTCAGTTCCATATCGTTCGATTTTATAGGTTGCGGTGTATATATGGTATGGTGTAAGGCTGTGGTTTTAACGTCTTTTGCCCGGTCACTCCGTTCGTTCCCTAACGGTCGCCCGTCCGGCAGCGGTCGAAAGCCGCACGATTTCCCGGGCGTTCGTTTCGCCCGAGGGGCTACTGCCCGTCGCCATAGCTCTGGCGGATGCGCTCCAATGCCTCGCGCAGGCGGCTATCTTCGCAGCAGAGGGAGATGCGGATGTACCTTGCGCCGTTGGTGCCGAAGATGAAGCCCGGGGTGAGGAATACGCGCGCGCGGTGCAGCACCCGCTCCGTCAGCTCCTCAACGTCACGGCAGCTGTCGGGGATACGCCCCCACAGGAACATTCCCGCCTGCTGCGGGTCGAACGTGCAGTGCAGTACGCTCATAATCTCTTCGGCCAGCTGGCGGCGGCGGCGGTAATTGGCGTTGTTGGCAGCATACCAGTCGTCTTCTGCGTCGAGCGCGGTGGCTGCGGCCAGTTGCATGGCGCGGAACATGCCGCTGTCGATGTTGCTTTTCACCCGGAGTACCCACTGCACGAACTGCGCGTTGGATGTCAGCATGCCTATCCGCCAGCCTGGCATGTTGTGGCTCTTGCTCATTGAGTTCAGCTCGATGCAGCACTCCTTGGCTCCGGGCACTTGCAGTATGCTCAGCGGATGGGCGTTGAGGATGAAACTGTAGGGGTTGTCGTTCACGATGACCAGGTGCTTCCTCCGGGCGAAGTCTACCAGCCGCTGGTACAGTTCCATGGTGGCCGGGGCTCCGGTGGGCATGTTGGGATAGTTGGTCCACATCAGCCGGATGTTCTTCGTGTCTATTCGCTCCAGCTGTTCCCAGTCGGGCATCCAGCCGTCTGCCTCCTTCAGGTCGTAAGGGATGACCTCCGCCCCCAGTAGGCGGCTCAATGAGGTGTACGTCGGGTATCCGGGGTTGGGCACCAGCACCTGTTCGCCGGGGTTGACGAAGGCCAGCGTCACGTGCAAGATGCCCTCCTTGCTCCCGATGAGGGGCTGTATCTCGGTCTCGGGGTCGAGCGTGATGCCGTACCACCGTCCATACCACCGGGCAAAGGCCCGGCGCAGCTCCGGTATGCCCGTGTAGGGCTGGTAGCCGTGCCCGTCGGGCTGCTTGGCGGCCTGGCACAGGGTTTCGATGGTCTCACTTGAGGGGGGCATGTCGGGGCTCCCGACGCCCAGGCTGATGACGTCCATCCCCTGCGCGTTCATCTGCGCCACCTCTTTCAGTTTGCGCGAGAAGTAGTACTCGCTCACCCCGCCCAACCGGTTCGCCGGGCGGTAACCCTCAGCTTGCGGCCTGCGGGCCGCAGTGCTATTGCACGTTTGATTTTCCATCTTCGTATTCTCCTAATATCTTCAGTTGCTTGGTCAAGGGCGTGATGGCGGCGATGGCTTGCTTGTAGCGCAGCAGCTGGTCGTACATCACGTCCACGTAGAATTCATACTCCCACTCCCGCCCGATGATGGGCAAGGACTGTATCTTGGTCAGGTTGATGCGGTAGAACGACAGTATCGAGAGCACCTGCGAGAGGCTGCCCTCCTGGTGGGGCAGGGTGAAGACGATGCTGGCCTTGTTGGGCTCGTGGGCGCGGTGGCGGTTCAGCTCGTCCACCTGCCAGGGGTCTGCCACGACGAGGAAGCGTGTGAAGTTATGCTTGTTCGTCTCGATGCCCTCCTCCAGCACCTTCATGCCATACAGCCCGGCGGCGTCCTTCGAGCAGATGGCGGCATGCCCGCGCAGGTTCTCCCGCTTGATTTGTTCGGCGCTTCGGGCGGTGTCCTCGCCTTCCACCACCTTCAGTCCCGGGTGCCGGTTCAGGAAGTCCCGGCATTGCATCAGCGCAATGGGGTGCGAGTTCACTTCGGTCAGGTCGTCCCAATCCTCGTCCGGCAGGCAGACGAAGCTGTGCGAGATGCGCAGTTTGTACTCGCCCACTATCTGCGTGCCGCTCTGCCGCAGCAGTTCGTAGTTGTGAAGCAGGCTGCCCGCAATGGTGTTCTCGATGGCAAGCATTCCGATGCACCGGCTGTCCTGGCGGATGGCGTCGAACACCTCTTCGAACGTGGCACAGCATTGCAGTTCAATGTCCTCCCCCTCGAAGTAGCGGTGGGCGGCGATGTCGTGGTAGGAACCCAAAGTCCCTTGGATGGCTATTCGTTTCATATGCACATTAGATATCTATAACAAAGAATCCCGCTTCCTTCGTGCGGGAGCGGGATTCATATCGTTGCTTAATCATTGTCCTTGGTTCTTAAGCGCCACTGTCACTTGGCACATACAAACTCCCGCTCTACTTTGTGGCTAAAGTAAAAGTAAAAGAAGAAGTAGTATGCAAAGTTGAATGACTTCATGTCGCTTTTTCGTTTAATTGACGGGACAAAAGTAATGCTTTTCTTTGAAATGCAAGCAAAGGAACGGATTTTTTTCAAGTATAGTGATTATTTTCTTGTTGTTTTTTGAATTGGGTTTCTTTTTTGTACTGCACTGGCGACATTCCGCACTCCCGCTTGAAGAACTTGCCGAAAGCCGATTGGTCGCTGAAGCTCAGCATTTCGGCTACTTGTTGCACGGAAAGGGACGGGTTGCGCAGGCTGACTTTGGCTTCACGGACAAGCATAGCTGTCAGGATGCTGCCTGCCGTGTGTCCGCGCGTCCGCTTCGTGGTGCCCTCGCTGTTCATCGTCTTCCAGGCGATAGAGGAGCGGGTGATGCCCCGTCGAGTATATGAATATTTTTTACACTAAGATGTAGGCTGAACCTTCACCTTGGTGTAGGCGGGTTGTTCACCATGGTGAACAGCCTTCCTTCACCGAGGCGGACCAGCCTCCTTCACCGAGGTGAAGATTTGACTAAGATAATACTCTGATAATCAGACATGCAAAAATCCCATTTTTATCATCCATCTTATGAAACGACGAATGAAAGCAGTAAGAAATATATTTACAGCAACGGCCGTCGCCTCCCTGCTCGCGCCCCGTCCGTGAGGATAGGGCGTCTTTCGTTGGGCCATGTGCATAATCCCCAGACACCAGGGGCGGCAACGTTTACAATCCCAGAATGTCCGTCTGTTTCGTCAGCGGTTGGTTGCCGTATTGCCCGTTAAGGTCTTGCAGCTCTTTCGGGTTAAGTTCCATGCTTTTCTTCACGTCTTCCACCGAGCCGTCCTTGTCGCCTGCCAGCAACTTGGCGCGCCCGCGTTCCTGGTAGGCCTCCGCGAAGTTGGGGTTCAGTTCGATGGCTTCGTCAAACAGCTTGATGGCTTCCGCCGGCTTGCCCTGTGCGATGTATAGCCTGCCCAGGCAAAGGAATGCCTGCTCGTTGAAGGGGTTCAGGTCGGTGACCAGGCGGTAATCGGCTTCGGCTTCGTCGGTTTTTCCGGTGGCTTCTTCTACTTTGCCGCGCAGCAGGAGGGCGCTCTCGTCTTCGGGGTTGGAGGCAAGTACGGCGTTGATGTCTTCTGCAGCTTCCTGGTATTGTGCCATCTTGACCAGTGCTTCGGCACGCAGCAGTCTTGCTTCGGTAAAATCTTCTTTCAAGGCAATGGCTTGGGTGAGGTGGGCAATGCACATGAGGTCATCCTTCTGTCCGCCTTCTGCCTTGCCCAGCAGGTAGTGTGCCATGGCATTGCCTTCTTCTATGGCTATTGCCTTCTTCGCGGCTTCTGCCATGGCAGGGTAGTCCTCCTGCATGTAGCATACGTTGGCCAGGTTCAGGAAAGTAGCCACGTGGGTCGGTTCAAGCTTCGCCATGCGTTCCAGCAACTGGCGTGCCTCATCGGTTTTATGGGTCTGTATATATACCTGGACTAAGTATCCCATGGTCTCGAAATCTTCTTTAATGGCCAGCGCCTCTGTGAAACATTTCAAGGCGTAGTCGGCACGTCCCATGCGTTGGGCGCGCATACCGTCGTATTTGAATATCTCGAAGTTCTTTTTGGCGTTCTTCTGCCTTTCGGTTTCGGGGTCATCCGTTTTGCCGGAAAAAAATGATTTAAAGAATCCCATAGTACGTAGTGTTATGATTTCCTATTGCAAAAATAGCTATTATTTCTTTAGTAGTAGCATTCCGTTGTTTGTAAAGATGCGTTCTGTGTCCAAAAGTTGGCGCAATACCTTGGCCAGTCGTTCTTTGTCTTCCGGCAGTTGTTCGGCAATCGCGGCCGGGGTCATGGCTTTCCCCTCCAGCAGTTGCATGATTCTGTCGGCCAGTTGCCGGTCTGTTTCCCCGTTCTTTGCCCGGGGTGTGCGGTGTTTCAGGCAGGTGTCGCAAATGCCGCAGTTGTGTTCGTTCTTTTCGCCGAAATAGTGCAATAGCATCCGGCTACGGCAAATGGTATCGTTCCCCGCGTAGTCGAGCATGGCATTGATGCGCTTTTCGTAGCGGGCTTTACGTTCTTCGTACACTTGCGGGGATATGTGCAGCTGTTTTGCCTCCACCCGTGCGCGTGTGTATATAATATAAGGTGTCTTCTTGCGCGGGATGTAGCTGGCGATGTGCAGGCGTGAGAGGTGGAGGAGCAGTTCATAGACCCTGTTGCGCGAAAGTCCTGTGCGTGTAGCCAGCGACTCTTCATCGATGAAGGTGTAATCGGTAAACAAACCTGTGTATGAACGGAGTACGGCTTGTATCAGCAGGTCCATTTCATCTCCCATTTCCTTTAATTTGTATAATTCGTCGCGCCGTAGGGTGAACAACAGGCGGGAGGCATTGTCCTGCTCATCGGTATATTCCAAGTAACCGGCTTGCGTCAGTATCCGCAGGGCGCTGTCCACGGGAACAGGGAAGTACTTGAACTTGCGGCAGAAATCTTCTATGTCGAACTCTTTCACGCATCCCTGTCCGTCGCCCATGGCCATTTGGTAATAATATTGCAGGTGTTCGTACACATCCCTGATGTAATCCTTTTGCGGGAAGTTGTCGGGTATGCGCTTCAGTAGGGTGGTCCGGTCCGATTTGGCGTAGAGGATGACGGCATACGCTTTGTTCCCGTCGCGTCCTGCGCGTCCTGCTTCTTGGAAGTAGGCTTCGATGGAGTCCGGAAGGTCCATGTGTACGACAAGGCGCACGTCGGGTTTGTCGATGCCCATGCCGAACGCGTTGGTCGCTACGATGACACGGCTTTCATCTTTTTGCCAACGCTGTTGGCGGATATCCCTTGCGGCATCGTCCAGTCCTGCATGGTAGAAGTCTGCCTTGATGCCGGCTTCCTGTAGCAGTGAAGCTATTTCTTTGGTACGGCGGCGGTTGCGCACATACACAATGGCACTGCCCGGTTGCCGACGCAGAATGTGCAGCAGTTCGTTGGCTTTGTCTTCAGTGTATCGCACCACATAGGCGAGGTTTTCCCGCTCAAAGCTCATGCGGAATACATTCCCTTTGTTGAAATGCAGTTGTGCCTGGATGTCTTTTACGACCTCGGGTGTGGCGGTGGCGGTCAGTGCCAGTACCGGGACGCCCGGCAGCAGGTCGCGCACCTCGGCTATTTTCAGGTAGGCAGGGCGGAAGTCGTACCCCCATTGCGAGATGCAGTGGCTTTCGTCCACCGTAATCATGCACACCTGCATGCGGCGCAGTTTGGTGCGGAACAAGTCGGAACTTAGCCGTTCGGGCGAGATATAGAGGAACTTGTAGTTGCCGAAAATGCAGTTCTCCAGCGTGGTCACAATCTCCTCGCGGCTCATGCCGGCATAGATGGCAAGTGCCTTGATGCCCCGCTTCCGCAGGTTGTGCACCTGGTCTTTCATCAGTGCTATCAGGGGAGTGATGACCAGGCACAAGCCGTCCTTTGCCAATGCGGGCACTTGGAAAGTAATGGACTTGCCGCCGCCCGTAGGCATCAGTCCCAGCGTGTCGTGCCCTTCACCAATGCTGCGGATGATGTCTTCCTGTATGCCGCGGAAGCTGTTGTACCCCCAGTACTGCCTTAATATGGATAAGTAGTCAGCCACTTGCGTTTATTAGTTCGGCTTGATGTCCTCTATCTGCAACTGCACTTCGCCTTTCTTGTGGGTGTTTTCTTCAATGGTGTAGCAGATGTCGAACGACCGTTTGGTCTTGATGTAGCGCACGTGCGAACTTTGGCCGAAAGCAATGCCGTTCATTACATTGTTTGATTTATTGTCCACCAGTTCCAGCTTGATATGCTCCTGGTCGCGTCCTACCACTTTGCTGGTGCCGTAGTCGTAGACGCGGTGGGTGCAGAATACCGGTTTGGTGTTCTCCGGGCCAAAGGGATTGAATCTCTTCAGGTCGGTAAAGAACTTGTGGGTGATGTCCTTGAAGTCAATCTCCGCATCGATGTCTATTACGGCACTGGTCTGTTCGGGCAGGATGTGGCGGGCGACAAAGTCCTCGAAACGTTTGGTGAAGGCGGGAACGTTTTCCACTTTCATCGACAGGCCTGCGGCGTAGGTGTGTCCCCCGAAGTTTTCCAGCAGGTCGCGGCAGTCTTCGATGGCCTTGTACACATCGAAACCCGACACCGAGCGTGCCGAGCCTGTCGCCAGGCCGTTGGCGCAGGTCAATACCACGGCGGGGCGGTAGTATATTTCCGTCAGGCGGGATGCCACGATGCCTATCACGCCTTTATGCCATGCCTCGTTGTAGATGACGATGGAACGTCGGTCATCAAAATTTTCCAGCGCTTCCACAATGCGGTTGGCTTCCTCCGTCATGGCCTTGTCCAGGTCTTTGCGCGTTTCGTTGTACTGGTTGATTTGCCCGGCTTTTTCCATGGCGGCGGGAAACTCTTTTTCAATCAGCAGTTCTACCGCTTCTTTCCCGTTCTGTATGCGTCCCGAGGCGTTGATGCGGGGGCCTATCTTGAACACGATGTCACCCACCGTGATTTCCTTGTCCGCCAGTCCGCATACGTCGATAATGGCTTTCATGCCCACACTGGGATTGCTGTTGAGCTGCTTCAGCCCGTGGTATGCCAATATGCGGTTCTCACCCATGATGGGCACAATGTCCGAGGCAATGCTCACGGCCACCAGGTCGAGCAGGGGGATGAGGTGGTGGAACTCGATGCCGTTGTTTTGGGCAAATGCCTGCATGAACTTGAAGCCCACGCCGCAGCCCGACAGGTGCTCGTAGGGGTAAGTGTTGTCTGCCCGCTTGGCGTTCAGTATGGCCACGGCGGGTGGCAAGGTCTCGTCGGGCACATGGTGGTCGCAGATGATGAAATCTATGCCCTTCTCCCGCGCATAGGCTATCTCTTCCACGGCTTTGATGCCGCAATCCAATACGATGACGAGCTTGACACCCGTCTTGGCGGCATAATCCACCCCTTTCATAGATACCCCGTAGCCCTCGTTGTAGCGGTCGGGGATGTAATAGTCGATGTTGGAATAAAACTGTTGAATAAACTTGTAGACCAGTGCCACTGCCGTGGTGCCGTCTACGTCATAATCTCCATAAATTAAAATTCTTTCTTTCTTTCCCATCGCCTTGTTCAAGCGTTCTACAGCCTTGTCCATGTCCTTCATCAGGAACGGGTCGTGCAGGTCTTGCAGCTGCGGGCGGAAGAACTTGCGCGCGGCAGCCATGCTTGTAATGCCCCGCTCTACCAGCAGCCTGCCCAGGATAGGGCTGATGCCCAATTCCTTTGCCAGCCTTTGGCTTGCTTCTGCTTGTTCGGGTGTAATGGGACGATAGTTCCATTTGTGCGTCATTATATATATTGTTTTTTCTTTTTTCGGTAGCAACAGGCGGAGTCTGCCTTTCGGGCGCTTCTCCGCCAACAAGGTGTAAAGGTAGGAAAAAACTCTCGGATTAGTATTGAAAATAGTATGAAATCTTCTAAACGTATTTCCCCGTTTCCTCCTCTTTTTACATTATTATTACTCTCGCTATCCCTGTGTTTACAGCAGTCTGGGGCTGCCTGGATTCGTGTTTTGTTCGCTTCTATCTGACCGAACATGCACCGACCGGGGTACGAGCCGGGTACGTACCGGGTAGCAGGGGACGGACATCCGGGGAGTCTTGGTTCAGTGTACGGGGATGGTGTCAGTTTCTTTCTTAATTTAGAATGTGTCTAAGTTTGGGGACTTTGTGCCCTTTTTCCCGGTGGACCGGATGGCACTGGGCAGGGATATTTCTTTGTGCCGGAAAATAAAACGGGACGGAAAGTGCGGGTTATCGTCCCGAATTTATTACTTTTGCGTAACAATCGCGATAACTATGCAACGAGAATATTTGGAAGATATCAAGGAAGCCTGCCGGGTGATGTATGAAGGCGGGGTGATATTGTATCCCACGGACACCATCTGGGGGATAGGCTGCGATGCCACCAACGAGGATGCCGTCCGCCGTGTGTACCGCATCAAGCAGCGGACGGACAGCAAGGCGATGCTGGTGCTGGTGGACTCGGCGGTCAAGGTGGATTTTTATGTAAAAGATGTGCCTGAGGTGGCATGGGACTTGATAGAGCTGGCCGACAAGCCGCTGACCATCATCTATCCGGGGGCACGCAACCTGGCGCCCGGGCTGTTGGCGGAAGACGGCAGTGTGGGCATACGGGTGACGCATGAGGAGTTTTCCCGGCGTTTGTGCCAACAATTCCGCAAAGCCATCGTTTCCACGTCGGCCAACATCAGCGGGCAGCCTTCGCCCGGCTGTTTTGCAGAGATTAGCGACGAACTTAAGTCGATGGTGGACTATGTGGTTAAAGCACGGCGTGATGAAACGGGGGGGGGGAAGCCTTCCAGTATTATCAAGCTGGGCGAAGGGGGATTGGTACAGGTCATCCGTCAGTAGCAAGCAGGGAGGCCGGCAATGGAAACGGGGAAAAAGAACCTTTTGCAACGCTTCATCCTGTGGCGCGAGCAGAATGTCAAGGAAAAGCGCTTTGTCCTGGTGCTGAGTTTCCTGGTGGGTGTATTCACGGCTTTTGCGGCATTGTTGCTGAAGTTGCTGATACACTGGATTCAGGGGTTGCTGACGGACAACTTCAGCAGTACGGGGGCAAACTATTTGTATTTGGTATATCCTGTGGCGGGCATTTTCCTGACAGGGCTGTTTGTGCGCTATGTGGTGAAAGATGATATCAGCCACGGGGTGACGAAGATATTGTATGCCATTTCGCAACGGAAAAGCCGCATAAAGCGGCATAACACGTGGTCGTCCATCATAGCCAGTTCCATTACCATCGGGTGCGGCGGGTCGGTAGGGGCGGAGGCACCTATCGTGCTGACGGGTTCTGCCATCGGGTCCAACCTGGGCATGATGTTCAAGATGGAGAACCGCACGCTGATGCTCTTGGTGGGTTGTGGCGCGGCGGGCGCGGTGGCCGGCATATTCAAGGCTCCCATCGCCGGACTGGTGTTTACGCTGGAGGTGCTGATGATAGACCTGACCATGTCGTCGCTGCTGCCTTTGCTGATAAGCTCTGTGACGGCCGCCACGTTGTCCTATGTGCTGACCGGGCAGGAAGCCATGTTCCAGTTTCACATGGACCAGCCGTTTGAATTGGGGCGTATTCCTTACGTCATTCTGCTGGGCGTGTTTTGCGGCTTGGTATCGCTGTACTTTACGCGGGCTATGAACTGGCTTGAAGGGATTTTCGGCAGGCTGGCCACTCCGTTGAAGAAGTTGGCGTTGGGCGGTGTCTTGCTGAGTGTGCTCATCTTTTTGTTTCCCCCGCTGTATGGCGAAGGTTACGACACGATAGAATTGCTGTTGAATGGCACGAGCAATGCGGAGTGGGACACCGTGATGAACAACTCTTTGTTTTACGGCCACAGCAGCCTGCTGGGGCTGTACCTGATGCTGATTATTCTGTTCAAGGTGTTTGCCTCCAGCGCTACGAACGGCGGAGGCGGTTGCGGCGGTATTTTTGCACCTTCGCTGTATCTGGGGTGCATTGCCGGTTTTGTGTTCTCGCATTTCAGCAATGAGTTCGATGTCACGCCTTTCCTGCCCGAGAAGAACTTTGCCCTGATGGGCATGGCGGGGGTCATGAGCGGCGTGATGCATGCCCCCTTGACGGGCGTTTTCCTGATTGCGGAACTGACGGGCGGCTACGACTTGTTCCTGCCGCTGATGATAGTTTCGGTGAGCGCTTACCTTACCATCATTGTATTTGAGCCGCACAGCATTTATTCCATGCGTTTGGCCAAGAAAGGGGAACTGCTGACCCATCACAAGGATAAGGCTGTGCTTACGTTGATGAAGATGGAGAATGTGGTGGAAACGGATTTCTCGGTGGTGCATCCGGAGATGGACTTGGGAGAACTGGTGAAAGTGGTTTCCACCTCGCGGCGCAATATATTCCCGGTGACGGATAAGGATGGCGTACTGATAGGTGTGGTTTTGTTGGATGACATCCGCAACATCATGTTCAGGCATGAACTGTACCATCGCTTTACGGTAGACAAGCTGATGACCTCGGCGCCTGCCCGCCTGCATCACGAAGACAGCATGGAGCAGGTCATGCACACGTTTGATGAGACGGGCGCCTGGAACCTGCCGGTGGTGGATGCCGATGGGAAATACCTGGGCTTTGTTTCCAAGTCGAAGATATTCAATGCTTACAGGCATGTATTGGTTACTTTCTCGGAAGAATGAAAACGGTTTGTTATGAAGAAAGAAGATTTGAGAATTGTGTATATGGGTACTCCCGAGTTTGCCGTGGAGTCGTTGCGTTGCCTGGTGGAAGGCGGTTACAAGGTAGTAGGTGTCGTTACGATGCCCGATAAGCCCGTCGGGCGTGGGCATAAGATACAGTATTCACCGGTCAAACAATACGCCTTGGCACAGGGATTGCCGCTGCTCCAGCCCGAAAAGCTGAAGGATGAGGCTTTTCTTGAGGCCTTGCGTGCCTGGAAAGCCGATTTGCAGATTGTGGTGGCATTCCGCATGTTGCCCGAGGTGGTGTGGAACATGCCGCGGCTGGGCACGTTCAACCTGCACGCTTCCCTGTTGCCGCAATACCGGGGAGCGGCGCCTATCAATTGGGCGGTAATCAACGGCGAGACGGAAACGGGGGTTACCACTTTCTTCCTGAAACATGAGATTGATACGGGCGAGGTCATCCGGCAGGTACGGGTGCCCATTGCCGATACGGACAATGTGGGCACGGTGCATGACAGGCTGATGGCGTTGGGCGGCAAGCTGGTCGTAGAGACGGTGGACGATATCCTCAACGGTACGGTGCGCGGCATTCCTCAGGAAGAGATGAAGGTGGAAGGCGGGTTGCGCCCTGCGCCTAAGATATTTAAAGATACCTGCCGTATCGATTGGAGTCACTCCGTGAAAAGCATTTACGACTTTGTGCGGGGACTTTCGCCTTATCCGGCGGCATGGACCGAACTGGTGCAGCCCGACGGCCAGAAGTTGCAGATGAAGGTATTTGAAACGGGGAAAATGCCGGGCGCTGCCGATGGGTGTGCGCCGGGCACGTTGCGGACGGATGGCAAAACCTACCTGCGGGTGGCAGCCGCCGACGGATGGGTGGACATCCGTGCCTTGCAGCTGCCCGGGAAAAGACGCCTGGCCATCGATGAATGGTTGCGTGGCTTCCACCTGACGGAAGACTTTGCAGTGATATAATTGCCTTGTACTTTTTTATAGATAGCCTTATGAATCCTATTATTTCTCCTTCCATCCTGTCGGCCGATTTCAGTAATCTGGGTAGCGATATTGATATGTTGAACCAGAGTGAGGCAGACTGGCTGCACATCGATATTATGGACGGTGTGTTCGTGCCCAACATCTCTTTTGGATTTCCTGTATTGGAACATGTCACCCGGCTGGCGCAGAAACCGTTGGATGTGCATCTGATGATTGTGCAGCCTGAGAAGTTCATTCCGGAGTTGCAGGCACTGGGTACGCACATCATGAATGTGCATTACGAGGCTTGCCCGCACTTGCACCGGGTTGTACAGCAGATTCGTGAGGCAGGCATGTTGCCGGCAGTTACTGTCAATCCGGCTACGCCGGTATCGTTGCTGAAAGACATTGTGTGCGACGTTTACATGGTGTTGGTCATGGGTGTCAATCCGGGCTTTGGCGGACAGAAGTTCATCGGGCATACGGTGGCAAAGGTGCGTGAACTGAAAGACCTGCTTTTGCAGGCCGGTTCGCAAGCGTTGATTGAAGTGGACGGAGGGGTGAACCTTGACACCGGCGCACGGCTGGTGGAAGCGGGTGCCGATGTGTTGGTTGCCGGCAATGCCGTGTTCAAGGCACAAGACCCGCTCGACATGATTCATGCGTTGAAAAACCTGTAGGCGGAGGAGTGCTTGTTGTCCGTCAGTGGCTTACAGCGGTATCCATTTCTGCGGCTATTGATGCCGTTAGCCCTCGGCATTTTATGCGGCGATGCTTTTCCTGCACCTGCACCGTTTGGCGCGTATTGGATTGCCATCGGAGTTTTGTTGGCGGGGTTGATAGTCTGTCATTGCCGGCATTGGGGCGTTGCGTACGGAGTAACGGCATTTGCGTGCTTGCTGTGTCTGGGGTACGTGCTGGCGTCCCGTGAATGGCAACAGACGGAGTATGCCTTTTCCGGTGAGCCGTCGGTGTACAAAGTGCGGGTTGTGGAAAAACCGGAACCGAAAGAGCGCAGTATATTATGTCGTTCCATCGTGTTGGAGGAATATGTGGCGGACACCATTCGTCCGGAAACACGCCGTCCGCTGTTCCTGTTGTATTTCCCGAAAGATTCTGTGGCGGGCGGCATCAGGCGGGGGGACGAGTTGTTGGTGCATGCCACGCTTTCCCCACCGCAGAACAATGGTAATCCGGATGAGTTTGATTATGTCCGTTTTTTACGCCAAAGGGGTGGGTGCGGTACTGCCTATGTGCCTGCCGGCCATTGGCAGGCGGTAGGGCATGATAGTGTACGCACTTGGAAGCAGGCGGCATTGGATTGCAGGGATGCGGTGGTGGAACTATACCGCAGTTTAGGTTTCAAGGGGGATGAATTGTCTGTGTTGTCCGCCTTGACCGTGGGCGACCAGGATGAGTTGAGCGACGATATTGTGGAAACTTACTCGGTGTCGGGCGCAAGTCATGTATTGGCTTTGTCCGGGTTGCACATCGGTTTCCTGTATGCTTTGTTTTGGTTTGTGTTCAGTTGGTTCTGGAAGCGGTGGCGTTGGCTCAAATTCTGGCTGATAGCCGTTATCGTGGTATTGTTGTGGGTGTTTGCCTTCATTACGGGGCTGTCTTCTTCCGTAGTGCGCTCGGTAACCATGTTTTCGTTGCTGGCATTGTCCGGGTTGCAATTGGAGAAGTTGCTTACGCTGAATACGTTGGCGGCAACTGCTTTTCTGATGCTGGTGTGCCGTCCGTTTTGGTTGTTTGATGTCGGCTTCCAATTGTCGTTCTTGGCTGTGCTGGCTATCGTGGTGATACAGCCCAGGTTGTACAGGTTGTGGAAGGTGGACAACCGCCTGCTGCGCTATGTGTGGGGGCTTGCTACAGTCTCTGTATCGGCGCAACTGGCTACGGCGCCTTTGGTATTGCTTTATTTCTCGCGTTTCTCCACACATTTTTTGTTGACTAATTTGTGGGTGGTTCCAGTCAGTTCTCTGTTGATGTATGCGGCAGTGGTCTTATTGGCGCTGACACCTTTCCCCGTGGTTCAGCAGTGGTTCGCCGGAGGGGTGGAGGGGTTGGTCTGGCTTCAGAACCGGGTGTTGCAGTTGATAGAAGACTTTCCATATTCGTCGATAGACCATGTTTGGGTAGACAAATGGGAGGTGGCGTTGTTTTATTTGTTGGTAGGTGCGTTGTGTGTGGTGTATATGCGGCGTACGGCGCGCAGTGTGTTTGGCGCATTGCTTTTGTTGGGCATGCTGGTATCGTGGCACGCGTTTTCCGTATGGCAGTCTGCTCCTTGCCGCAGTCTGGCTTTTTACAATGTACGTGGGTGTCCGGCAGTGCATTGCTTGACCGAAGGAAGCCGTTCGTGGCTGGTCTGTGCGGACAGTGTGCCGGATGTGTCACGCATTGAACGTTCGTTGTCTCCACATTGGAACCGGTTGCATCTGGAAGTTCCCCGCGTAGTGTATGGCGACTGTTCGGATGGACCTGTATTCCTGCGCAATGGCATTGTGGCTTATGCCGGTAAGCGTGTTTGCTTTTTGCGTGATCAACGTTGGAATAATCTGGAAACGGTAGGCGCTCCTTTGGCCATTGATTACTTGTACGTATGCCGAGGATATAAAGGGAGCATTGCCGGATTGACTTCTTTGTTTTCCATCGGTATGGTTATATTCGAACCTTCATATTCTGCTTATTACCGTGAACTTATTGTCCGTGACTGTATCCGCTTGGGCATATCTTACCTCTCGCTCGATGAACAGGGGGCTGTACGTTTCGTGTTGTGAGGGTAAAAATGGGGTTTGCAGGTCGTTTTGTATATAATAGGTATTACGGATGCCCGGAAATCCTGTTTTTTTTTACTACTTTTGCGCTTTCAGAACGTTTACTGAGAAATAATACTTTATCATTCAATATGTTAAGCAAAGTAATCAAACAGGCTTCCATAGACCATTTTCACAAATGGCTTACGCATGGTGAGAAGTTTGTAATCGTGTCCCACGTCTCTCCCGATGGCGATGCCGTTGGTTCTTCATTGGGTTTGTGGCATTTCCTGTGCTCTCAGGGGAAAACAGCCCATGTCATAGTGCCCAATGCTTTCCCTGATTTCTTGAAATGGATGCCTGGCAGCAAAGATATCCTGTTGTACGACCGTTATAAGGCTTTTGCCAACAAGCTTATAGCCGAAGCCGATGTGATTTGCTGTCTGGACTTCAATGCCATTCATCGCATTGATGCTGTCGGGCAGGCTGTGCTTGCCTCACCGGCGCGCAAGATTTTGATAGACCATCATTTGCATCCCGAGGATTTTTGCCGCATTATCATTTCCCATCCCGAGATATCGTCTACTTCTGAACTGGTATTCCGGCTTATTTGCCGTTTGGGCTATTTTGGCGAGATTACCAAAGAAGGTGCCGAGTGCATTTACACGGGGATGATGACTGATACGGGCGGTTTTACTTATAATTCGAACAACCGGGAAATTTATTTTATTATCAGTGAATTGCTGTCGAAAGGCATCGATAAGGATGCTATCTACAGAAAGGTGTACAATACTTATTCCGAAAGCCGCCTGCGGCTGATGGGGCATGTGCTGTCGCAGATGACAGTCTATGGCGGCTATAATGCTGCCATGATTTCGCTGACCAAGAAAGAGCAGGACCGGTTCCATTACATCCGGGGAGATAGTGAGGGCTTTGTCAATATCCCACTTAGCATCAAGGGCGTGATACTGTCCTGTTTCTTGCGGGAAGATACGGAAAAGCCCATGATAAAAATATCCCTCCGCTCGGTGGGGACTTTCCCGTGCAACCAACTGGCTGCCGAATTCTTCAACGGAGGTGGCCACCTCAACGCTTCGGGCGGGGAGTTTTATGGCACCATGGACGAAGCCCGCAAGGTATGGGAACAGGCGTTGGAAAAATATAAGCCGTTGCTTACCTCTAAAGATTAGCACACGGCGGGACGGAAAGGTTAAAAGATGAGAACTTTGCGCCTGTGGGTGTGTACTTACCGGGAAATACTGTATTTTTGCGACAGATTATCGAATTTTAATTATGAAGAAATTAATATACCTCTTTTTAGCTCTGTTTACCCTTTGTATCGGATTCCAAGCGTGTGATGATACTAAAACCTATGCCGAGATGCTGGATGAAGAAGATGATGCCATTGCTGCCTTTATCCGTGACAGCAGCATTACGGTGATTTCGCAAAGCCGATTTTATGCACAGGACTCTGTGACCGATGTGTCGAAAAATGAATATGTGCAACTTGCCAGCGGCGTATATATGCAGATAGTTGATGCCGGCGTGGAGGATGAGGCGGATACCGTGAAGAATAATGATGTCGTGTTGACCCGTTTCTCCGAATATTGTATCATTGAAGACCCGGACAGGGGATTGTATAAGGGAATGACCTACTCCAATTTGGATATCGTTTACTCGGTAGATGCTTTCCGTTATGTGGAGACCTCGACCTCCATTGCCGGTATTTTTACGGAAGGTTATTACATGCAGACCAGCTATTCGGGCGGTACGGCAGTACCTGCCGGCTGGTTGGTGCCGCTGCCTTACATCCGCAACCGGGCGCATGTGCGGTTGATTGTCCCGTCGAAGATGGGTTCCACCTACGCCATGCAGAGCGTAGTTCCTCTTTATTACGATATTAAATATCAAATTTATTAAACCTATGACTCTTATTAAATCCATTTCCGGCATCCGTGGTACTATCGGAGGCAAGGCCGGCGAGGGATTGAATCCGCTCGATATTGTGAAATTTACTTCTGCCTACGCCACCTTGATACGGAAAAACGGTGCGACGGACAGCAATAAGATTGTAGTAGGGCGCGATGCCCGCCTCTCCGGTGAAATGGTGAAGCATGTGGTGGTAGGTACCCTGATGGGAATGGGTTGGGACGTGGTAGATATCGACCTGGCTTCCACGCCTACCACCGAACTGGCGGTGACGATGGAAGGAGCCGCTGGAGGCATTATCCTAACGGCTTCGCACAACCCCAAACAATGGAATGCCTTGAAGCTGCTGAATGAGAAAGGCGAGTTCCTTAATAAGGAAGAAGGCAATGAGGTGTTGCGTATTGCCGAGGCCGAGGATTTTGAATATGCCGATGTGGAGCACGTGGGCTCTTATCGGAAGGATCTTTCTTATAATCAAAAACATATAGACAGCGTGCTGGCACTCGATTTGGTGGATGTAGAGGCCATTCGTAAAGCCGGTTTCCGGGTAGCTATCGACTGCGTGAATTCGGTGGGTGGCATTATTTTGCCGCAATTGTTGGAGCAGTTGGGCGTACAGCAGGTGGAAAGACTTTATTGTGACCCTACCGGAAATTTTCAGCACAACCCTGAACCCTTGGAGAAGAACTTGGGGGATATCATGAACCTGATGAAGAAGGGTAATTATGACGTAGCTTTTGTGGTAGACCCCGATGTAGACCGCTTGGCCATGATTTGCGAGGACGGGCGTATGTACGGCGAGGAATATACGCTGGTTACGGTAGCAGACTATGTGCTGAAGCATACTCCCGGCAACACGGTTTCCAACCTCAGCTCAACCCGTGCGTTGCACGATGTCACAGCCTGTTACGGCGGGCAGTACTATGCCTCGGCTGTGGGTGAGGTGAACGTAACGACCAAGATGAAAGAAGTCGGCGCGGTTATCGGCGGCGAAGGCAATGGAGGAGTCATATATCCGGCCAGCCATTACGGGCGTGATGCCTTGGTAGGCATTGCCCTTTTTTTGAGCCACCTGGCGCACGAAGGTAAGACGGTGAGCGAATTGCGTGCCACCTATCCGGCTTACTTCATGGCGAAGAACCGTATTGACTTGACGCCTGATACGGATGTAGATGCTATTCTTGCTAAGGTGAAAGAACTCTATAAGGATGAAAAAATCAATGATGTGGATGGAGTGAAGATTGATTTCCCCGACAAGTGGGTGCACTTGCGCAAAAGTAATACCGAGCCTATCATCCGTGTGTACAGTGAAGCCCATACGCAGGAAGAAGCCGAGGAAATAAGCTGCCAGGTGATGAAAGTCATCCGGGACTTGGCCCGTTAAGCGGTAGGCCGGCGTTTAGTGATTGGTGTTTAGTGTTTAGTGACTGTCTGATATATGTCTGTTCATCACTCATCATTAATCACTAATCACTAAATTACTTTTCCTTAAAAATACGTGTGCGCAGTGTTTGTACACGTTCTATTTCTTGTTCAAAGTTTGGGGTAAAGACCCCTTTCCCTATATTTTCCTTTATTTCTTCAGTGGTCCAAAAACGTCCTCCGTCCAGTTCGTCCGAGGGGTGGATGGCACCGTCATACGTTGTGGCGTGTACAAAGACTAATTCACGTTCGCGTGCGGAGTCGAAAACGTAGTGCGCCAGTCTTTCAGGGGTGAAATCTGTAATTCCCAGTTCCTCGCGTGTTTCACGTCGCAAGGCTTGCTCCACGCTTTCCCCTAAGTCGACATGCCCGCCTACGGCAGTGTCCCAGCGGTTGGGTTGGATGTCTTTCCAGGCAGGGCGTTTTTGCAGGTAAAGTTGTCCTTGCGGGTTGAATACATGCAGGTGTACCACCGGGTGTAGCAGGCGGCTTCCGTTGTGGCATTCGCCCCGGGTGGCTGCTCCGGTGATGTTTCCTTCTTCGTCTACTATGGGGAACATTTCCTGATTGTTGTCTTGTCGCATGGCTGTGTGTTGTTTGGCTTTTTAGTTTATTAGGGTATCAGCAGTGAAGAGTCGCCGTAGCTCAAGAAACGGAAACCGTGCTCGAGCGCATAGTGGTAGATGCGTTTCCAGTTGTCGCCGATGAATGCCGATACGAGCAGCAATAATGTGCTTTGGGGCTGATGGAAATTGGTTACCATGGCCTTGACGATGCGGTATCGGTACCCCGGGGCTATGATAATTTGTGTACCGGTATGCAGGGCTTCCAGGCTGTTGCGGTCCAAGTAGTCTGCTACGGCTTGCAGGGCTGTGACGGCATCTATGTCCGGCTCATCGGGTGAAGCCGGTTCATAAGGTTGCCATTGGCGCACGTACAGGTCATCATCTTCCGTTTCCGGGTGGCGGATAAGGGCGGCACCGATGTGGTACAGGCTTTCCAACGTGCGTACCGAGGTGGTCCCTACGGCTATGGCTTGTCCGCCGTGGTCAATCAGGCGTTGTAAGGTATGCCGGGGTACGGAGATGTATTCGATATGCATTTCATGCCCTTCTATTTCTTCGCTTTTGACTGGGCGGAAAGTGCCTGCCCCTACATGCAGGGTCAGTTCTTCCCGTTCAATTCCTTCGTGGTCAAGTCCGGCAAGCACCCGGTCGGTGAAGTGTAGTCCGGCAGTGGGGGCGGCTACCGAGCCTTTAATTTTGGAGTAAACCGTCTGGTAAGTTTCCTTGTCGCTTTCTTCCGTGGCACGGTTCAGGTAAGGAGGAATGGGCAGCTCGCCGAATATTTCCAGAATGTCGGCAAAGGTTACCTCTGCGTTGTTCCATCGGAAGTCCACCCGGTGGCTGGTTCCGTGGCATTCTCCACGTGTGGCGGTCAGTGTCAGCGGGCGCCCCTTGACGGTCAGTTCCCGTTGCAATGTTCCTTCCTTCCATTTTTTCAGGTTGCCTATCATGCATAGCCAGGCGGCATGTGCAGTTTGCTGGAAGTTCAAGGCATAGTCGTTCGGCTCGATAGGTTCCAGGCAGAATACTTCGATAAGTGCGCCAGTCTCTTTCCGGAAGTGCAGCCTTGCCTGTATTACTTTGGTGTTGTTGAATACGATAAGGTCGCCTTTCGTCAGGTAGCCGGGCAGGGAGGTGAAAACGTCTTCGCTAATATCGCCGTGGCGGTAGACGAGCAGCTTCGACTGGTCGCGCACTGGCAGTGGGAACTTGGCGATGCGCTCGTCGGGCAACGGGTAGTTGTAGTCGCTGATGTGTATATGTTTGGGGTCTTGTGCCATAAGGTTATGTTTTACAGGGAGCAAAGGTACGGATATTTCGGACGGAATCATTACTTTTGTGCTACGAATTCATCCTTATTAAACAGAGAACGATATGAAAATAGGAGATAAAGTGCGCTTTCTCAACGAAGTAGGAGGGGGCAAGGTGACAGGATTCCAAGGGAAGGACATTGTGCTGGTGGAGGATGCCGACGGATTCGACATCCCGATGCCTGTGCGCGAATGTGTGGTGATTGAAACCGATGATTATAACATTCCGATGCCGGCGGCGGATAAGGCTCCGGCGGGCAAAAAGGACGAAAGGCAGACTTCCCGTCCCGTTGCCTCCGCTTCACCGGTGCAGACTGCCCCGCTGCCCAAACCTGAGATATCGGTGTACCGCCAGCCCGAGATGAAAGGGGGCGATGTGCTCAATGTTTACCTGGCTTTCGTGCCCGAGGACATCAAGGCTGTAAGTACCACTCCCTTTGAAACCTATCTGGTGAACGACAGTAATTATTATTTGTATTACACCTACCTCAGCGCCGAGGGCAAGGCTTGGACCGTCCGTTCGCACGGTTTGGTGGAACCCAACACCAAGCTGTTGCTGGAGGAGTTTGAGAAATCCGCCCTCAATGAGCATGAACGTGTGGCTGTCCAGTTGCTTGCGTTCAAAGATAACCGTCCGTTTGCCTTGAAGCCAGCCGTCGGTGTGGAGCTTCGCATCGATGTGGTGAAGTTTTACAAGCTGCATACTTTCCAGCCTACCGATTTCTTTGAGGCACCTGCTTTGCTTTACGAGGTGGTGAAGGATGACCGCCCTGTGCACCAGGTCTTTGTGTCGGCAGAAGAGCTCCAGCAAGCCCTGTTGCAGAAAGGTACTGCCGATGTCCAAGCGCCGGTTCAGCGGAAGGATGCTCCTAAGCACGGTGGCAAGCCCGGCATCCTTGAGGTAGACTTGCACATCGGCGAACTGCTGGATGATACCCGGGGCATGTCGAATGCCGAGATGCTGAACTATCAGCTTGATAAGTTCCGTGAGGTGATGGAGCAATACAAGAACAAACGGGGAACGCGCATTGTATTTATCCACGGCAAGGGTGAAGGCGTGCTCCGCAAGGCTGTGCTCGATGAGCTGAAGCGCAAATACCCGGCCTGTTCTGCCCAAGATGCTTCTTTCCGGGAGTATGGTTTCGGCGCTACCCTGGTGACGGTTAAGTAATTCCGCCATCTTTGCGGCATGTGTAAAGATATAAAGAAAGGCACCGGCAAAAACCGGTGCCTTTCTTTATCGTGGAATTCCCTTAGGGGAATTTATCGTCCTTTGCGTTTATTGGTCAATTTTGATGCCCTTGTTCTGAAGCGTGACGTTCAACACCCGTGCATAGTTGGCATATTGCTTGGCGTCCAGCGTCTTCTTCATCAGTTTCAGGTTGCCGTAGACAGCGTTGCGCATCATTTGCTCCTTGTTTTTCTTCGCGTGGTTGGCGCGGTTCATCTGTTCGGTGAAAAACTCGCAGATGTTGGCAACTTCCTCGCTTTGTTTGCTGTCCAGGTTCAGGTACTTGCTCAGCTTTTCTACGCTGATGTTTCCATTCCATTTCTTCTCGGTTGTGGGTTGGTTGCCTGCCGCATAGCCGGCAACGCTCAGGCAGAGTACTGCCATGACTGTCAATCCAAAACGTTTCATAATACCTACTTTTTTAATGTTAATCCTAAAAACAAATCTATAATAAGCTAATACCTATTGAAAACTCTTCAACGCGTTAGCTTTCTCTTTTTACCGATGCAAAGGTAGGCACCGGCTTTTTATTTCCAAAGGATTGGATGCCTTTTTTGTCCTTTTACTCCCATTTCTTGATATATATCAATCTCGAGGAGGCATATTGCAGCTTTTTTATGACTTTTTGTAATTGGAATGTAATATCTGTTTGCCATTTGATTTTCAGTAACGCCCTTCTGAACCAGCCGATGCACCTCCATGCCGATGCCTTGGGCGGAATTTCTCGGAATTTATTCCCTGCCTTGCGCTTGCGGAATACGGTTGTTACGATTCCGACCACGTCTTCCGTACGGCATGTTTCCCGGTGTACCGCCACGTTGTCGCCCCTCATCTCCAGCCGGTTCCCCTTTATGCGGACAACGCGGTGCAAGATGTGCCTGCCTTGGTAATGGAAGAGCACGATGTCCCCTTTGTGCGGTGTTTCCCCTTTGTTCCTTGGACGCAGGGCAACTTCGTCGGTCCGGTCCCTCAGCAAGGGGTACATTGAGTTGCCCCGCACCCTGAAGCGCACGGTTTTGCCCTCTGCGAGCATCTGTTCTGCCCAATCGAAGAAATCGTGGTTGGCTATGGTTTTGCCTTCATTCATGGCATAAAGTGTGAAAAGACAGCAGTGCCGCTTCCCGGTCGGGCCGGCATTCCAGCCGGTAAACGGGCACGCGGTCAAGGAGTAGCGAGAGGGTTTCCCCTATGGCGTCGTACAGCCGGCTGTCGTAGGCAAACGCCGGAGGGCAGGAGGGGTGCAGGGCGGCATACGCCCGGGCGCCAGTCAGCCGCTCCATGCGGTTGCAGGGCGCCTGTGCCAGGCGTACGCATCCGCGCAGCGGGTAGCGTTCCGGTTTGTAGCAGGGCGTTTTCCCGCTCCATGGGCTGCCGCAGGCCCACACTTCCCCGTCCTCTGCCCACACGATGGGGCTGTCGTCGTTGAGCAGCGTTGCTCCCGGCACGTGCTCCCTCCACAGGCGTGTGTGCGTGCTCTTGCCGGTACCGCTTTCGCCCAGAAACAGGTAGGCTTCTCCCCGTGCCACGATGCAGCTGCCGTGCATGGCAATGCGGCGGCTGCGGGCGGTCATCACGCCGTAGCCCGTCCACAGGGCGAAGCGCAACAGTTGTGGTGCCGGTGTCCCCGCCAGGCAGAGGGCAGTGCCGTCGGCCGTGCTCCACAGGCGCAGGCGGTCGCCTTTTTCGTGCTGCATGTCCAGCAGGTATCCGCCTGCGGGCAAGGCGTAGAACCCTGTCCGTACCCCGTACTGGCGGTCCGCATACAGTAGTGTTCCGCCTGCGGGCACTTCATCCGCCTCTTCCGGGCGGACGGTGAACCGGGCTTCGCGCCCTTTTTCCTCCGTGGCAAACGGGGCAAACCCGTCCATCCGCGCTACCGCTTCCGTGAGGGCGTCCCCCTCTATGCGGAAGCTGATGTCTGCTATCTGATAAAACATAGGCTGTTGATGAGTTGACTGTGGTATGACGATGTAATGTTTTATGTATGACTATGTCTTGCTTTCCCGCCGCCTTTGGTAGGAATCATCGTATATGATTCTTAGAATCATCGTGCATGATTCCCTCACAAGGTACGGACTTGATGCGGCTTCCTGCCTTGATTGTAATGATTCTTCCGCAATGCTTCAGGGAGCTCTCCCTGTGTGCCACCGACAGGATGGTCAGCCCCGGCCGTCTTTCCCTCAGGCGGGCGATGGTGGCCTGGACTTCCTGCTCGGATTCGTGGTCCAGGGCGGAGGTGGCTTCGTCCAGCAGGAGCAGGGAAGTGTCGCGGTACAGCGCGCGGGCCATGCCGATGCGTTGGCGTTGCCCGCCCGACAGTTTTTCCCCCTGTTCGCCCAGCGGGGTGTCCGGTCCCGCGGGTTGCCGTTCCAGCCAGTCGCTCATTCCCAGCTCGTCCAGCAGGCGGATGATGCGTTCCCTGTCCGGGTGCGGGTCGCCCAGGGCGATGTTCTCCGCCAGTGTTCCGTTGAAGATGTACACCCGTTGGGGCACGTAGCCCGTCTGTGTCCGCCACGAGGCGGCATTCTCTGCCGACAGGGGCACGCCGTCTACCTGTACTTCGCCCCGGTCGGGCGCGAGGAATCCCAAGAGCAGGTTGAACAGGGTGGATTTTCCCGCCCCGCTCGCTCCCCGGATGCCCACGTATTCGCCTTTGCGGACGGTGCAGCAGAAGTCTTCCAGCACCGGTTCTGCCCTTTCGGGGTATCGGAAGCTGACGTGTGCAAAGCGGATGGCCCGGGTGAAGTGCACCGGGTTCTCCCTGTCCCTGTCTGCCGGATTGCCGGTGCCTGCGCGCAACCCTTCTTCCAGGATGCCCAGGCAAAAAGAGGCATTCTTGACCTGCGTCCAGCCTGTCATGACCGACCGCAATGCCGGAAGCAGGCGGAAGGCTGCCACGGCAAACACGCCCAGCGCCACCTTTACCTCTCCGCCGCTGCCGGACAGCGCCACCAGCACCAGTCCCGCCACGGCGGACAGTTCGCTGATGAATCCGGGAAGCCTGCCCAGCATGTTCAGCTCCAGGCGGCTGCGGCTTACCTCATCCAACCCCTCTCCGAAGCTGTGCAGGGGCTTGCCTGCGGCGTCGTTCACTTCCAGTTCCGCATAGCCGGCAAAGGCGTCTGCCGTCACGTCCCACTGTCGGCGCCGAGCCTCGTGCTCCCGTTGGCCGCAGTCCTGTACCCGCTTGCGTATGAAAGCGATGTAGGCCAGCGCCGCCGGGAAAAACGAAACGGCAAGCACCCCTGCCAACGTGGGCGACCAGCATAGCAGGGCAAGTACCGCCAGCAGCAGGAGCAGCCCGTCGCCCGTCATGCGCAGCAGCGGTGCCAGCACTCCCTGGCTGAAAGCGAGGCAGGCGTTGTTCACCTCATACCCCAGGCGGCGCGTGCCCCGCTCGCGGATGAACAACAGTCCCCGGCGGTAGTATGCGGTGAACAGCGTCAGGCTCATCCGCCGGTAAACATCCAGCAGGAAGCGGTTGCGCCGGCGTGCCAAGGCGGTGCCCGCTGCCCACTTCACGGCGAGGACGGCAAAGGCAAAGAGGCCGAACAGCACGGCGGCGCGCCGGTTGCCCCCGTCGTCCAGCAGGTAGTAGAGCACGGGCAGCAGGGAAGCGATGCCTGCAAATTCGAGCAGCGTTTCCGCGAAGACGCCCGCTACGGCCATGCCCGCTTTCTTCCGTTCCGTGGGCGTCAGCAGGGCCGTGGCTTTGCCGATGGGGTTTCCTTGGGCTTTGTTGTTACTGTTCATTGCTTGAAGAGGGTTTCCGGATTCTTCCAATGTACGCGGATGGCCTCGGTTATGCCTCCGGCCAGCGTTTCGTCGAGCACATCCCGGCGCACGTGCAGGCGGTGCAGCATGCGCCGGAGTTTATACCACAGGATGGCTGCCTTCCCCGTGTGGGGAACCTCGCGGGCAAACGGGCTGTGCAGCACTTCGTGCAGCATCTTTTTGTCCAGCCCCGGTAGCATGGGCAGCCCGGGGTCGGGCATGTCCACTCCCAGGCCGGTGCGTGCCAAGGTGGTGAAGGCTTCTACCGCTCCCAGGAACTTGGCGTCGTCCAGGTCCGACGGCAGGCGCAGTCCGTACCGGCTGACGAAGCACGCCCAGTCGCACAGGTGGTGCAAAGAAAGTCCGGCCCCGTAGTGCTGGATGGCGTGGTAGGCCAGGAAGAGTGTGTTGAACTCCGGCGAGGGCACCCATACCTGTCCGCCGCCGTCCGGCAGTTCCAGCGGTTGCGGGTCCAGCACCCGGTGCAGCCTCTCCTCCAAGCGTGCCGCGCTGCGGTACTTGTTGGTGTCGAGCAGCGTGTGGTGGTTTTCCACCGGGATGCCCTTGTAGTAGAACAGGCTGTGCTTTTCCGAATGCTTGCGGTCTACCTCCATGCCCCGATCCTCCGCCAGCAGGTCGGCCAGGCGGTTGGCATGTGCGTTGTCCAGGGCAGAGGGGTCGGCGGAATAGGTGTAAAGGTCGATGTCCCCGCCCTCGCGGTGGGCAGGCACGGGGTAACAGGTGGAGAGTCCCGTGCCTTTCAGCAGCACGGTGGCAATGCCGTTGTCGGCAAACAGGGCAGTCAGCTCGTGTGCCGCCCGGCAGTAGCGGCGGTGCTGCTCTTCCACCCGGCAGGTGTCTGCTCCCCACAGCAGGCGCAGGGCGCGTGGAGGCAACAGGGCAGGCGGCAGCAGGGCAAGCCCGTCCCACGCCAAGGCGCGTACCCCGTGGCGTGCGGCAAGGCGGTAACACCGTTCCCAGTCGGCGGGCGTCGCTCCGTCGAAGGCTTGTGCCTCGGGGGCTTTGCCTGCCAGTGCCGCCCGCAGCAAGGCGAGTAGCATTTGTTCTTCCTGTGTCAAAATTGCTTCTTTCATGGGTCAGTCCTCCAGCAGGCCGCAGCGTTGCAGTTCGTCCGTCCAGCGGGTGGCGTCCTCCAAGGCTTGGCGGTGGTCGATGTGGTAGGTGTCAGCCAGCAAGTTTGCGGCGTCCTCGGCAGTAAACTCCTTGCCGGAGAAGTGTTCAAAAAGCAGGCGCGCGGTGGGGTTCAGCGAGATGATGCGCGTCAGGTCGGCGCCGTCCTTGCCCTGGCGCACGATGACGGATTCGCCTGCCACTTCGCGAAGCTTGTAAATGGGGTTGATTTTCATGTTGTGTGTCGTTTTATCTATTTTTTTTGCTGTCGTTTTTTGTCACAAGGGGGAGGATAACAATAGTGCGCCAAGATGCAGGTTGCGGCATCTTGGCACACTTATTTGCTTTAGGTATGTCCCGTTTCGGGAAACGTTTGTTACTGGGCAACCTTCCCTTCATCGGCTGTCCCGTCGGGGACAACGTACTGGAGGTCTTATTGGTTCTCTACAGCCATACCGTTTACCGTGATGTTGGTTGAGCCGTACTCAATGGTCGGGTCATGCGGGGTGGTAAACGTGCACTGGTCGTCGTAAGTGAGGGTAACTCCCAAGTCTGCTCCGCTGTTTGCATACACATACATGGCGGGGAAATAGGAAGCGTTTGTATCGATAGACTGGACAGTCGTGTTTTCCAGCGTCAGGTTGGTTGGATATTGGTATCCCGTACTCTTGTTTCCTACCGTAAGTCCGGCACAATTAACCATGTTGCCACTTCCCCAGTCTTGTGAGTCGAAGTAATTGGCAATTGTTTCTGCCGGTGTATTCTCGCTGTCATACCAGGCAAGCGTGATTTCGCTGTCCGTGATGGTAGCCGTTCCGCCACGGAGTATCATGCCATGATACGTTCCGTTCAGGTGGCAGTTTGTGATGGTTGCAGTACACGGAATGTTGAATAGCAGCGGGGATGTCCCGGTAAAAGTGCTGTTTTCAAGGGTGATGACTACATCTTGGGGCACAGGAGTCGTTGCATTGGTAGATATGGCATAAGTATTCGCTGTTATGGTAGAGTTCCTTACCGTTATTTTGCTGCCATTCGCTTGTTGTTCTCCATTTTCGGTTGTAGCCGTACCCATACCGGCACCTGTTGATGTGTACGTAACGCCATCCATAGTTATCGAGCCATTAGTAAAGGTTGCGAAAGCATCATGGACTTCCGATTGGGGGTGGGCAGATATATTACCGCCGGTAATGGTAAGGGAAGCGTTTTTTACATGCATCGAGGACTGATTCAACGTCAGGGTGTTGTCCTGCAAGTTGATGGATACTGCTGCATTTTGGGAATCCAGCATGAGGATTTCATTTTCAATTGTCACATCACCGTTCAGTGCAATGTTTACATTTGCATTCTCAGCTACATAAGGAAGTACGCTTAGGTCGGAGAAGGTGCCGCCGCTGACGGTAATCACATTGGTGTCAGTGCCCGTGGCGAGGGTAATGGCATCGCCTTCGGCCTTGAAAGTACCGCCGCTGATGTTGACGGTGCACGTTCCATATTCGCCGGCTACCATGAGCGAGCTGTTGGCCTGGTCGCCTGTGCCGTCGCCCCAGTCGCCCGTATTGCCCGTGCCGTCGCTCAATACCTGTGCGTTGCCGGAGATATTCAGCGTGCCGCGCTGTATGGAGATGCCGCCTGCCGCGCCGTTGATGGTGCCGCCCGTGATGGTTGTCGTGCCGGACTGGGGCAGGTAAACGGCATAGTCCATGGTGGAGATGAGCTCGCCGCCGGAGATGTTGATTTCGCTGTTATATTTTGTATCAGTTCCGTTGCCCGCGATAGCGTACCATCCGGCCTCAATGCGTCCGCCGGTTATGGTGAAATCTCCGCCGTCACGTACGCCCACACCGAACTGGCCTTTGTTGACCGCATCTTCACGCACGGCGTAGATCGTGCCGCTTTCCATGGTGAACTTGGCATTTTCACCGTTCACGTAGATAAGGGTGGTGGTATAAGGCGTGTCGATGCCGTAATCTTTGCTGGCAACAATTTTGCCTTGAGCTTCGGCGCTGCTGTCTTTCAGCGTCAGGCTGCCCAGCACGGTGATGTTCCCGTCATTGGCAGCGGTCAGCGTGTGTCCGTTCAGGTCGAGGGTGGTAGTAATCGATGCAGGCACGGTGATTTTGGTGCCGGTAATGTCCAGGTCTTCCGTCAGTTGTACCTCGCCGCCGGCTGCCATGGCAGCTTGGAAAGCAATCACTTCCTCTTCTTCAGCAGAGATGAAGGTAACGTTCTCGATGTCCTGATAATTTTCCGGCAGCGTGTTGACATCTTCATAATATACGTAAACAGTGTTCGTATTACCGCTTCCTCTTTCTATGGCAGTCAATTTCGCACCGGCATTCACTCTTACGTTTCCGCCGTTGACAACAACTTTGTCTACCGTTACTTTCGTGCCGATAATCAAGGTATTGGTGGCGGTGGTGGCAGTAACTTCGCCATAGTGCGTGCCTACGGAAGAATCATCGGCATACAGTCCTGCCGTCAGGTTGGGGGTGTTGATGGTTATGTTCGGTTTGGAAGATGTTTCTGCCGTTGCGGGAATCACCACGCGCACTTCGCCCTTGCTCTCGCCCGGAGTGGCGGAAGAGGTCGTTTCTTCGTTAATCGTTACCGAAGTCGGTGCAGCCTCGTAGGCAATGATGGCCTTGGAGGGCGTGATGTTTGTGGCAGCGGTGAACTTTTCATCCAAGGTGATGGTGGCCTCTGAGCTGTTCGACACTGTAGACGGGATGGTTACGCTGACTTCCGGTGCTTCGTTGTCCGCAGTGGTAGGATTGCTGAAGGCGCTGGTCACCTCTTCCATGCTGGCGGCAATTTTCATGTCCGTAGCGCAGTCAAACACTTTGAACTGTCCAAGGTCCGCACGGTTCAACACGTTAATAGCGGTGGCGGTCAGCTTGCCCAATTCCGTGTTGTCAGCCTTTTGGATGGATACCGTGAAGCCGTTGTAAGTACCCGTGGGCAGGGGAACGTAGAACGTCATGCTCTCTTCGCTGCTTGGGTCTGCCGTGACGGCGGGGAATTTGATGGTCACCGTCTTGCCATAGCTTGCGGCATCGTCCGTGGCGGGCGTGGCGATGTAGGCATCTGTCTCGTCCGTGGTTACCGTGAACTTGCCCGTAATCGGCGTGTTGGCGGTGAATACAAACTGTGCGGCGTCTTTCGGCATATTGCTGATGACAAACCGCAACACGCCGCCCACGTGCTTGAACTCCAGGTTGTCGCTGTTCATGTCGGCTACCATGATGGCGTTGGTGTTCGGGGTATAGGCATCGGTGTAGTCGTAGGTCGCGGGCAGGTTTATGGTCAGTGTGCTGCTTTTGTACGCGTGGCTGCCTGCCGGATAAACGGCATACCCAGTTTCGGCGAGTGTCTCGTCGGACTCCAGGTTCCCGGTGAAGGTGACGTTTCCGCTGCCTTCGCCCGTGGTCTCAAACGTCTTGAATGTTCCCTTGCTGGTGTACACGGAAATCTGGTCTCCGGCTACCCAGCTGAATGTCCCGTTATCGGCCACTGCGGAGCGCGTCGTTACACCTTCCATCGAAGCTTTGATGGAAGTATTCCCTTTCAGGGCAGGGCTGTCTACAAGCTCGTCCTGTTGGCATCCGGCCATGGTGAGGGCCACGATGGCAAGGCCAGTCAAAAATAACTTGCTTTTCATTTCGAGTAGAAATTTGAATGATTGTTTTGTCTGTTAAAAAAAGATAGTTACCTCCGGAAAGGGGTACGCCAAGTCAATAGTTCCAGTCGCCCGCGTTGAAGTCTTCGCCTCCGGCGCTTTGCGCGAAACCTTTTTCTACCATTACTTCAATTACTTCCATTTGCGGGGCTACATAGCTCTCTGCAAATTGGTTTTTCATTTCATTTGTTTTCATAATCAGTTATTTTAAGAGATGGTTTGGCTTGTATATCACGCGGCAAAATTAATAAAATATTCAATAGCATACATAAAATATAGAAAAAATAATAAGAAAAGTCATTGCCGTTCTTTGGCTCTTCTTGTTTGTTTTGTTTATGTAGCCTGCGACAAAGGTATAAATAATTTTATATATAGTAAAACGTGATACAGAAAAAATGATAAGAAAAGCAAGTTTTCCTGATATCCGGCTTCATGGCCTGTCGTCTTTACGGGTCGTGTTTTTTCATTATCCTGACAATGGGATTCGCATATTTTTACGCGAAGAATCTCCGGGAATCAGCCGGTTGACAAGATAGGTATATGCTTTATGCTTTATATTCCAGGGCGGTAGGTATGGCGGATGTTTCAACTTTTTATCATCTCCGTACCTGCTACCTACCTTGGTCGTACCCCGTTCGGTCCGGGTTCGGTCATCTTCCGTCGCTATGGAGCGAAGATGGAACGTAGGAAATATGTACAAGCCGGGTAAATAATGCGTACTTCTGGCAATGCGGGGCATGGCTTTCCCCGGGTGACGGGATGTCCTGGAGGGAGAAAAAAAGAAGTCGGGGAACCGCACGGCGTGTTGGGTGCGATTCCCCGACGGTGTGTGGGGTAAGCCTGGAACGGGAAGTGCAGACCGCAGGCCGAGGGCCGGGGCGGCTGCCAGCGGTTTACTCGTGTGAGGCGAAGTATTTCAAGAACTGGGTACGTTCGAAGGTGTTGACGCCTTGCGGGTCGCTGAGGTTCAGCCGTCCCTTGAATTGGGCGATGCTTTCCAGGCCCTTGCCTTCCATCCATTGCTTCAGGAAATCGTTATACTTGGCAATGATGGCGGGCGTTTGTTGGTAGATGGCGCTGCACATCTCGACGGCGGAGGCTCCTGCCAACAAGGCTTTTACGAGGCCTTCGGGACTGTGTATTCCACCCGAGGCAGCATAGTCGAGCTTGCTCACGGCTGCCGAGGCAATGCCTATCCAGCGGAGGACATGGGGCAATTCGCTGCCGTTGCTGAATACCGGACCGGTGGTCTGCACCATCTTGTCGATGTCGATATCCGGCTGGTAGAAGCGGTTGAACAATACCACGGCGTCGGCTCCGTTGGCTTGCAGCTGGTCGATAAGGGCCACGGGGTTGGTGAGGTTGTCGCCCAGTTTCATGATGACGGGGATGCGCACGGTGCCTTTTATGTGGCGCAGGATGTCGATGTGGCGTTGTTCGAAACTGCCATAGGTATATTGCGTGTCGGCGGGCAGGGCGAGGATGTTAATCTCCAAGGCATCGGCGCCGGCGGCTTCTATCTGGCGGGCGAAGTCTATCCAGTGGTCGTCGCTGTAGCAGTTGATGCTGGCGATGACTGGAATGGAGCATGCCTGTTTGCTTTCCTTGATGAGGGTGAGATACTGGTCTAACTTATGCTGGCGCAGGTAGGCGGCGAGATATTCGCTGCCTTCGGGGTACATGTTCATGTCGCCCTGGTGGTCTACCTCCATCATGATTTGCTCTTCGAAGAGCGACTTGAGCACGATGGCGCCTGCGCCTGCTTCGTCCAGCTTGCGGTTTTTGGCGGCGTTGTCGGTGAGGCCGGAACTGCTGACAATGATGGGGTTGCGCAGTGGCAAGCCCGCGAAGGTGGTTTCTAATGTTGTTGCCATGATGTATGGGATTTAGGGGTTAATGTTGTAGTTTCGTTCTCCGAAGATATGGCTGCCTACACGCACCAAGGTGCTGCCGGCGGCAATGGCTTCGTGGTAGTCGTGCGACATGCCCATCGACAGTTCCTTGAACCACGGTGAAGTGGCAAACCATTCGTCTCGTACCTCGCGGAACAGCCGGGCCAGTCCTTGGAATTCTTTTTGCACTTGCTGCATGTCATCTGTATTGGTGGCCATGCCCATGAGGCCGCAGAGGCGTACGTGTTCCAGTGGTTTCCACTCACCGGAGGCCAAGTATTGGCGGCACTCGTCGGGGGTGAAGCCGAACTTGGTTTCCTCGGCGGCAATGTGCACTTGCAGCAGGCAGTCTACCGTGGCGCGGCCGGCCTTGGCGGCCTGGCGGTCGACCTCGGCGAGCAGGTGGGGCGAGTCGATGCTGTGGATGAGTGCCACGTAGGGCACGATGTATTTCACCTTGTTGGTCTGCAGGTGGCCGATGAAGTGCCATTCAATGTCGCGGGGCAAGGCTTCGTGCTTGGCCTGTAGTTCCTGCGCCTTGCTTTCGCCGAACAGCCTTTGTCCGGCGCGGTAGGCCTCGAGGATGGCTTCGGCGGGATGGAACTTGGATACGGCTACCAGCCGTACTCCTTGTGGCAGTTCTGCCCGCACTTGTTGCAGATTCTTCGCGATGTCCATAGCTTCGTTCTTTATCTTTGGGCGTTATGCTTGTTTGGCTTCGTACTCGGGCTTGTCATCGGGTTCGGCGCGGTATGGGTAGACGTCCATGATGGCGGTTTCGGCTACCGAGGCTATCTGGTAGTCGGCCATGGTGCCTTTCATGCCTTCGTCCAGCTTCTTGATGGCATCGCGCAGGTCGGCTGCCTGTACGAGTACTTGGGTAGAGGTTTTCTTTTCGGCGCCGCTCTTTTCGTCGAGGGTGATGAAGACGAGTTTGCACTTGAACCAGCGGTCGGCAGCCTCTTCTTCCGAGGGGAACAGTTCGGAGTAGTTGGCGCGTTTGATGTCGGACACTGTCCATTCGCCCGACATGAACGGGCTCACCTCCTCCGTGATGCGCGCCTCGGCCTCGGTGAAGGTGAGGGCGTCGACCAAGTAAGGTTCGGTTACTTTCTTCTGCATGCCGTTCTCCATTGTTTTGTCGTAACGGATTTTGCATTCAAACCATGTATGCATTGCCATAATTGTCTGTTGTCTTTTAAGGGTTTAACGTATGGGGCGGCGGTTCCGTCCCGGTTCCATGGGACAAATGTACGATAAAAAAACGAAAAAAGGTGGCATTCCGGCAATTGACAGCTAACAATTGATAATTGACAATTTGTAACGGACATCCCCTTTCTTGCCGGAAGAAGGCATTTGGGTCCGTTCGTATGGCTGTTGTGGAACGGGAAGAAAACACTTGCCCGCCCGGGGATTCTTCCGTTCCGGGCGGGCAAGTGCGGTAATTGGCTATCCTCTTTGCAAAGTGGTCAGTCCTGCGGCTGTTCCGGTTTAGGGGTCTTTTTCAGCCCCTTGTAGATAAGGAAGGCAATGACGAGAACGGCGATGGCCAGTATGCCGTAGCCTATCTCATGGCTGTACTTGGTAGCGAGGATGTAGACGTCTTCGGTGGTCTTCACCGGGGTAAGGCGGTAGATGAGGTAGCCGATGAGGGCGAGGATGATGTTCCACAGGCCTGCACCCAAGGTGGTGTAGAGCAGGAAAGGGCGCATCTTCATGCCGGCCAGTCCGGCGGGGATGCTGATGAGCTGGCGCACGGCGGGGATGAGCCGTCCGAAGAAAGTGGAGGCAGCACCGTGGCGGCGGAAGTAGTCCTCGGCGTGGCGTACTTTCTGTTCGTCGAGCAGGCACATGTGGCCGATGCGGCTGTTGGCAAACTTGTAGACCAGCGGGCGGCCCAGCCATTTGGCCAGGTAGTAGTTGACCAGGGCACCGATGTTGGCGCCGATGGTGGCGAAGACTACCACGAGGACGATGTTCATGCTGTCGTCGGCCATGGCCTTCCAGGCAGCTGGGGGTACAATGACTTCGGAGGGGAAGGGAATGAACGAACTTTCGATGGCCATGAACAGGGTCACGACCCAGTAGTTGAGGTTTTCGAGTATCCAGCGGATGAGTTCGGCAGATGATTCCATAGGTTTGTGTGGGTTGTTTTTTTAATGGGTTAATGTAATGAGTCGAGCAGCCTGTACATCAGGTCGGACAGGTCTTGGTTGTCCGCCCGGCGCAGTTGCTGCAGTAGCTTTTCCACCTTTTCCGGCTCAATGGGCTGCTGGCAGAGGCGGTTGTATTTGTTAAAGTTCGCGGCGTCGCCTGCGATGAGGTACACTATGGCAAGCTTCTCGTTGATGAAAGGAGAGTACGGGTTCATCTGGCGGGCACGCTCCAGTGTCTTGCAGGCGTATTCGGGCTGGTTGATGCTGAGGCAGTGCATGCTGATGTTTTCCCACGTAAGGGGGCTGGGCTTGATGCGGGCGGCCTTTTCCCAGCATTCCATGGCTTTTCCGGCATCTCCGCTTTCCAGGTAAGCCTGTCCTTCTACTATATAAGGGTCTATTGCTCCGGGGTCGAGGGTTTTGGCTGTGGTCCAGTACTCATCGGCCTGCTGCTTCTTGCCCAGTTTGTACAGGCAGAGGGCGATGCTGCTGAGCAAGGAACAGCGTGAGTCGCGGTCCAGTAGCCGGTCGTCGGCGGTGATGGCTTGTTGGAAGTATTCGTAGGCTTTCTGCCACTCGCCCTTGGCCGACTTCATCATGCCTTGAAAGGCGGGGACGAAGCCGTGCGGGATGAGGTTCAGCCGTTCTGCCTGGCGGTAGTTTTCCAGTGCCTTTTCATCATTCTTCAGCTCGTAGAAGGCATTGGCACGCAACAGGTATGCGTCGGCAAAGTCTTCATCGGAGAGGGTGGCATAGTCGCAGGCGTCGATGGCCTGGCCATACTCCCGCTGTTCGTAATAGCAGCGGGCTATGCCATACCAGTAGAGGGGCGAGTAGGGATTCTTGTCAATCAGTTTGTTGTAGTAGGCTATGGCTTCGTCCAGGTGTTGCAGGGCAAAACTGTAGTCGGCACATAGGGCGAGGTAAGCCTCGTCGTCGGCATATTTTTCCCGTCCCCGTTCTATCCATTCGCGGGCTTTGTCGATGTAGCCCAAGTCAATGTACATGTAGGCTGCCTCGATGATGTTGGCAATGTCGCTTTTGTCTTCGAGGGTGTCTAGCAAGGCTTCGGCCTGTTCCTCTTCCCCGTCTTCCAGCAGAATCTGTGCGCGCAGGATGGTGGCTTCGGGGGTATCTTCGCCGATGCTTCCGGCGGTTTCCTTGGCTTTGTCCCGTTCGGAGTTTTCCAGGTAGAGGTAGGCTTGTTGCACGAGCAGTGAAGTATTGCCGGGGTGCATGGACAGCCCGTAGGTGATGACATCCTGTGCCCGGTCAGGCTGGTGGCGCATGGCGTACCAGTCTGCCAGGTCCGCCATGTCTTCGGCGTCCATGTAGATGCTTTTGCCCTCGGCTTTGCTTTGTTCGTAGGCTTCCGCCATTTCCAGCAGTTCTTTGTCTCTGCCCGATAACAGGTTTTTCTTGTTCATACAGTGTGCCTTGCCTGTTTCACTTGTTAAGTTTGCTCCATGTGTCCTTCAGGCCTACCGTGCGGTTGAACACCATCTTTTCGGGAGTGGAGTCTTTGTCCACGTTGAAGTAGCCGATGCGTTGGAACTGCAGGTAGGTAAGGGGTTTCATGCCTGCGGCGTACTTTTCTATGTAGCAGCAGGGCAGCACCTTGAGCGAGTCCGGGTTGATGATTTCCTTCATGGCCGTCAAGGCGTCGCAATTCTTTTCCTCGCGGATGGCTGCCAGGGCGTCGCGCGGGTTTTCCACTTTCCAAAGGCGGTCGTACAGGCGTACTTCCGCTTCGATGCAGTGGGCGCAGCTTACCCAGTGCAGGGTGCCTTTCACCTTGCGGTTGGCTCCGGGCATGCCGCTTTTGCTGTCCGGGTCGTATTCGGCGTAGACTTCCACCACTTCGCCGGCTTCATTCTTCTTGCAGCCGGTGCACTTCACGATATAGGCGCTCTTCAGCCGCACTTCCTGTCCGGGGGTCATGCGGAAGTATTTCTTGGGGGCGTCTTCCATGAAGTCGTCGCGTTCCATCCACAGCTCGCGGCTGAACTCGATGAGGTGGCTGCCTTCTTCGGGACGTTCGGGGTTGTTGACGGCTTCCAGTTCCTCCACCTGGCCTTCCGGATAGTTGGTGATGACGAGTTTCACGGGGTTGAGCACGGCGGAGATGCGGGTGGCGCGTTCGTTGAGGTCTTCGCGCACGGCGCTTTCCAGCAGGGCGAACTCGTTCAGGGCGTCGTAGGTGGTGTAGCCTATCTTGTCAATGAACTTATGGATGGACTCGGGCGAGTAGCCGCGGCGGCGGAAACCGCAGAGGGTAGGCATGCGGGGGTCGTCCCATCCGTTTACCAGGCCTTCCTTGACCAAGGTAAGCAGGTTGCGCTTGCTCATCAGCGTGTAGCTCAGGTTCAACTTGTTGAACTCGTACTGGCGGGGGCGGTTGTCGTCAAGGTCTTTGCCCTCTTTCAGCCAGTCGATGAACAGGTCGTAGAGCGGGCGGTGTACCACGAACTCCAGGGTGCAAAGCGAGTGGGTCACCCCTTCGAAGAAGTCGCTTTGCCCGTGGGCGAAGTCGTACATGGGGTAGGCTTTCCACTTCGTGCCCGTGCGGTGGTGCGGGTGTTTCACCACGCGGTAGATGATGGGGTCGCGGAAGTGCATGTTCGGGTTGGCCATGTCAATCTTGGCACGGAGCACCATGGCGCCTTCTTCCACCTCCCCGCTGTTCATCTTTTGGAACAGTTCGAGGTTTTCCTCGATGGGGCGGTTGCGGTAAGGGCTTTCCACGCCCGGCTGGGTGGGCGTACCTTTCTGTTCGGCTATCTGTTCGGAAGTTTGTTCGTCTATATAAGCCTTGCCTTCCTGGATGAGGCGGATGGCAAAGTCCCACAGTTGCTGGAAGTAGTCGGATGCATAGTATTCGTTGCCCCACTGGTAGCCCAGCCACCGGATGTCTTCCTTGATGGCTTCCACGTATTCCACGTCTTCCTTGGTGGGGTTGGTGTCGTCAAAGCGCAGGTTGCATACGCCGCCGTGGGCGGCTGCGATGCCGAAGTCCAGGCAAATGGCTTTGGCGTGCCCGATGTGCAGGTATCCGTTGGGCTCGGGCGGGAAGCGGGTCTGTACCTTACCGCCGTTTTTGCCTTCCTTTAAGTCGTTTTCTACAATCTGCTCGATGAAGTTCAGGCTTTTCTTTTCGCCTGCTTCTTCCTTAGTCATTTCTGCCATAATATGTCTATATGTCTATATATCTGTATTGTGGCGCAAAAGTACGACTATTTTTTCTCATTTGCTATTTTACGGGGATATATCCGCTTTTTTTAATGATTTCTTGCCCTTCGTCCGAGAGCACGAATTGCAGCAGCCCTTCTACCGTCCGGGCGTTTTTCTTATTATAATAATAGTATAGCGGGCGGACGATGGGGTAGTTTTTGTTGAGGGCGTTTTCCAGGCTGGGCTGTGCGTAGTGCTCGTTGTCGTAGGACACGGCCATGGTCTTGACGCGGGGGGAGATGTAGGCCAGCCCCACGTAGCCGATGGCGCCCTTCGTCTGGCTGACGGACTGGATGATGGCTCCCGTGGCGGGCATGGAGAGGCTGCTGCTCATGTAGTTCTTGTTCTTCAGCACGCTCTCCTTGAAGAACTCGTAGGTGCCCGACGAGGTTTCGCGCGAGTAGACTACGATTTTGCGGTCGTCGCCCCCTACTTCTTTCCAGTTGGTTATCTTGCCGCGGAAGATGGCTTCCAACTCCTCGCGGGTCAGCCGGCTGACGGGGTTGGACGGGTGCACCACCACGGCCAGGGCGTCGTAGGCAATGATGACTTCCTGCAGGTCTTCGCCGGCGGCTTTGGCCTTCATGGTTTCGCTGAACTTGATGGCGCGCGATGCCATGGCGATGTCGGTGGTGCCGTCCAGCAGGGCGGAGATGCCCACGCCGGTACCGCCCCCGGTCACCGTGACCCGCGCGTTGGGCTGCGATGCCATGTAGGCCTCGGCGGTTTGCTGGGCGATGGGCAAGACGGTGTCACTGCCTTTGATGCGTTGCGCACAGGCCGGCACGGCGATGAGCAGGCATGCGGCGGATGTCAGGAAAAATTGTTTGGCGTTCATTGGCTTACATAGATATTAATGATGAAATACAAGGGTTGGTAATCAGTGCTTTACACTCCTTGTGGCAGCAAAGTAACGCTACCGTGCCAGTGTTCCAACGCTACCGTTGTGGCGTTACTTCGCTACCGCGCTGGTGATGGGACGCTGGGAAGCGGGTATCCCGGCACCTGTTTACCGCGTACAAAATAAGGAAAACGATGTTACATTTGTTTTACAAAACCGGGCAGGGTTGCTTTTGTAACACAGATGTAACTCGTTTGTAACACATCCTTCAAGCGGTAGTCACATGTCCTTAACACCTATCGCCTTTCTTTGCGGCGGGAAAACTGTAAAAGAGTAAACATGAGAAGATGCTTTGAAAAGATTGTCGAAGGCCTGTTGGCTTGCAGCGGTTTCGTGACAAGCCTGACCATCGTGTTGATAGTGCTGTTCCTGTTCTCCGAGGCCTTGGGGCTGTTTGGCAGCAAGGTGGTGGAAGACGGCTATGTGCTGGCGCTGAACCGGCAGAACACGGTGAGCGGGCTGACGCCTGCCCAAATCAAGGGGGTGTTCGACGAAGAAATCACCAACTGGCAGGAGTTGGGTGGCGAAGACCTGCCCATCCGCTTGTTCCGCCTGGAAGATGTGACCCGTTACTACACGGAGGAGCAGCTGGGCGAGGCGTACGAGAATGCCGGCGCCTGCATCACGCAGCTGGTGGAGCGCACGCCCGGCATCATCGCCTTTGTGCCCGGGCAATTCATCGTCCGGCCCGACTCGGTGCATGTGCTGGAGGACCGCACCATCTCGGTGAAAGACGTGCTGGCCGGGGCCGAGTGGTTCCCCACGGCCACGCCTGCGCCGCAGTTCGGTTTCCTGCCGCTCATTACCGGCACGTTGTGGGTCAGCCTGTTTGCCATCCTGATAGCCTTGCCTTTCGGTCTGGCGGTGGCCATTTACATGTCCGAGGTGGCGGACCCCAAGGTGCGCAACCTGCTGAAGCCGGTCATCGAGCTGCTCAGCGGCATCCCATCGGTGGTGTACGGCTTCTTCGGGCTGATAGTGATTGTGCCCCTCCTGCAGCAGGTGTTCGGCCTGCCGGTGGGCGAGAGCGGCCTGGCGGGCGCGTTGGTGCTGGCCATCATGGCGCTGCCCACCATCATCACGGTGACGGAGGATGCCATGCGGGGGTGCCCGCGTGCCATGCGCGAGGCCAGCCTGGCGTTGGGAGCGTCGCAGTGGCAGACTATATATAAAGTGGTGATACCTTATTCCATCTCCGGCATCACCTCGGGTGTGGTGCTGGGCATCGGGCGTGCCGTGGGCGAGACCATGGCGGTGCTGATGGTGACGGGCAACGCTGCCGTCATTCCCCACAGCATTCTGGAGCCCCTGCGCACCATCCCCGCCACCATTGCCGCCGAGCTGGGCGAGGCGCCCGCCGGCGGGGCCCACTACCAGGCGTTGTTCCTGCTGGGCGTGGTGCTGTTCTTCATCAGCCTGCTTATCAATTTCACGGTCGAGGCCGTGTCATCCAAACAAAAGTAATTCGTTCGCGGTATGGACAGAAAACGTGTTTCGCAGCAAGTGGCCTTCGGGCTGTTCCGTTTGCTCAGCCTGAGCGTGGTGGTTATCCTGTTTGCCATCCTGGGCTTTATTATATATAAAGGTATAGGCGTCATCAGCTGGGAGTTCCTCACCACGCCGCCCACGGACGGCATGACCTCGGGCGGCATCTGGCCCGCCATCGTGGGTACGTTCTGCCTGATGGCGGGCAGCGCGCTCTTTGCCTTCCCCGTGGGGGTGATGAGCGGCATCTACATGAACGAGTATGCACCCCGGGGTTGGGTGGTGCGCTTCATCCGGGTGATGACCAACAACCTCAGCGGCATCCCGTCCATCGTGTTCGGCCTGTTCGGCATGGCCTTGTTTGTGAACTACCTGGACTTTGGCGACAGCATCCTGGCCGGCTCGCTCACCCTGGGGCTGCTGAGCCTGCCGCTGGTCATCCGCACCACCGAGGAGGCCTTGAAGGCCATCCCCGACAGCCTGCGCGAGGGCAGCCGCGCGCTGGGCGCCACGAAACTGCAGACCATCTGGCACGTCGTCCTGCCCATGGGCATGCCCAACATCATCACCGGGCTTATCCTGGCCTTGGGGCGCGTGTCTGGCGAGACGGCGCCCATCCTCTTCACCTGTGCCGCCTACTTCCTGCCCCAGCTGCCATCGGGCCTGCTGGACCAGTGCATGGCGTTGCCCTACCACCTGTACGTCATCTCCACCAGCGGGGTCGACATGGAGGCGCAGTTGCCCATAGCCTACGGCACGGCGCTGGTGCTCATCGTCATCATCCTCCTGGTGAACCTGCTGGCCAACGCCTTGCGCAGGTACTTCGAGAAGAAGGTGAAGACAAATGGGTGACAACAGTTCCGGGCTTTGGAACCGTCGTATCCGGGGATTGGAACCGTCGTATCCGGGGATTGGACCCTGCATATCCGGGGATTGGACCAGACGTATCCGGGCTTTGGAACCAACGGTTCCAGGCCGAGGGACTGGGTTGGAACCATTATGTGACTATGTATTAATGACTTATAAAATTCATCTTAATTACTATACAGACTTATGAACAAGATAGAAACGCGCGACGTCAACTTCTGGTACGGCGGCTTCCACGCCCTGAAAGGCATCAGCATGGCCATTGAAGAGCGGTCGGTGGTGGCCTTCATCGGCCCCTCGGGATGCGGGAAGTCTACCTTCCTGCGCCTGCTGAACCGCATGAACGACCTCATTCCCGATACCCGCCTGGAGGGGCAAATCCTTATCGACGGGCAGGACATCTACGGCAAAGGCATCCGGGTAGACGAGCTCCGGGGGAAGGTGGGCATGGTGTTCCAGCGTCCCAACCCTTTCCCGAAATCCATCTTCGAGAACGTGGCCTACGGCCTGCGGGTGAACGGCGTGAAGGACGAGAAGTTCATCCGCCAGCGGGTGGAGGAAACCTTGAAGGGCGCCGCCCTGTGGGACGAGGTGAAGGACAAGCTCAAGGTTTCCGCCTACGCCCTCTCCGGCGGCCAGCAGCAACGCCTCTGCATCGCCCGCGCCATGGCCGTGTCGCCCTCGGTGCTGCTGATGGACGAACCTGCCTCGGCCCTCGACCCCATTTCCACCGCCAAGGTGGAAGAGCTCATCCACGAGCTGAAGCGGCAGTACACCATCGTCATCGTCACCCACAACATGCAGCAGGCAGCCCGCGTCAGCGACCGCACGGCTTTCTTCTACATGGGCGAGATGGTGGAAATGGGCGACACGAAGAAGATATTTACCCATCCCGACAAGGAGGCTACGCAAAATTACATTACAGGCCGCTTCGGTTGACGCATCCCCCAAAAAACAGGCAAGGGAAGGAGGCGGATATGGATGCTTTTTTGCATATTTGCAGCATTGAAGCGACTGCGGCAAGAATATTAACCCAAAAAAGAACACATAAAACTATGGTAAAATTTATCGAATCGGAACTCGTCCTGTTGAAAAAGGAAATAGGCGAGATGTGGACCTTGGTCTACAACCAGTTGGACCGTGCCGGCGAGGCCGTGCTTACGTTGGACCGCAAGCTGGCGCAACAGGTGCTGGTGCGCGAACGCCGGGTGAATGCTTTCGAGCTGAAAATAGACAGCGACGTGGAAGATGTCATTGCCCTGTACAACCCCGTGGCCATCGACCTGCGTTTCGTGTTGGCCATGATGAAAATCAATACCAACCTGGAACGCTTGGGCGACTTTGCCGAGGGAATCGCGCGTTTCGCCATCCACTGCCAGGAGGTGGCGCTTGACAGCGAACTGGTGAAGAAACTGCGCTTGGGGGAGATGATATCGCAGGTGCTGTCCATGCTCGAACTGGCCAAAAAAGCGTTGGAGGAGGAAAATCTGGAGCTGGCAACGGCAGTCTTTGCCAAAGACAACCTGCTGGACGAAATAAACGTGGAAGCCACCAATATCCTGGCTGACTATGTAAAGCAGCATCCGGAAAGTGCGTTGACCTGCCTGAACCTGGTCAGTGTATTCCGCAAGCTGGAACGCTCGGGCGACCACATCACCAACATCGCGGAAGAAATCGTATTCTTCATCGATGCCAAAGTCTTGAAGCATAGCGGGCATACCGAGGAACATTATCCGGAAGATAATGCATGAACCGGTAGCCGCGTTAGAATCTGTAAGGCACGTCCGGGTTGCACAAGCGTGCCTCTTGCAACGGCTTTTCCCGAGGAAATAAGTTACATTATCGGGCTAAAACTTAGTATTTTTTATAAAATAGGCTTATATTTGCCTCTTGATTTAACGACTGGCAAAAAGGCAGCCCGCAATTTGGTATAAAGTGAAAGCATTTTCAAAAATATGTTATAAGACATGTTTTTTTATTTGGTAGGTATCACCAAAAGCGTCTATCTTTGTGACGTTATCCTGAAAACAATCTTTTTACCTTAAGAAAAAAACTAATACCTATTGAAAACTGAAAAGGGAGGCTTTGTGAAAAGCTTCCTTTTTTTATGTCGTTTTGCTAACCTTTTGTTACCTTCCTCTAAATTTATAAGATTGTGACTAAGAGCACGCAGGAGTGCCCGGGAAACAAGATGTCGGCCTTGTTTTTTATTCTGCCGGCTAAAACCTCCAGGATTTTATCTAAATTTGCAGGCAAAATAGCCGGACATGTCTTACGAAAGCAAAATCATCAACGACCCGGTGTTCGGGTTTATCAAGATACCCAAGGGATTGCTGTACGATGTAGTGCGTCATCCGCTTTTGCAACGGCTGACGCGCATTAAGCAACTGGGCCTTTCATCGGTGGTTTACCCCGGGGCGCAGCACACGCGTTTCCAGCACTCGCTGGGGGCTTATTACCTGATGAGCGAAGCCATTCAGCACCTTACCACCAAAGGGAACTTCATTTTTGACAGTGAAGCGGAAGCGGTAGAGGCGGCCATCCTGATGCATGACATCGGACATGGCCCGTTCTCTCATGTGCTGGAAAATACCATCGTGCGCGACATTTGCCATGAGGAAATCTCGTTGATGCTGATGGACCGCATGAACCGTGACTTTGGCGGGCAGCTTTCTCTTGCCATCCGTATTTTCAAGGATGAATACCCTAAGCGTTTCCTGCACCAGTTGGTGAGCGGGCAGCTGGATATGGACCGGCTGGACTACTTGCGGCGCGACAGTTTTTATACGGGAGTTACTGAAGGAAACATCGGCTCGGCGCGTATCATCAAGATGCTCGATGTGAAGGATGACCAACTGGTAGTGGAGGCCAAAGGTATTTATTCTATTGAGAACTTCCTTACGGCCAGGCGCTTGATGTACTGGCAGGTGTATTTGCACAAGACCTCTGTGGCCTATGAGCGGATGCTTATCAGCGCTTTGCTTCGTGCCAAGGAACTGGCGGCGCGTGGCGAGGAAGTGTTTGCTTCGCCTGCTTTGCGATTTTTTCTTTACAATGACATCGATAGAAACGCATTCTTGGAATGTCCCGAATGTTTGGAGAATTTCATCCGTCTGGATGATAACGACATTTGGACTTCACTGAAAGTGTGGTGTTCGCATCCCGATAAGGTGCTCTCTACTTTGAGCACTGGTATGGTGGATCGTCGTATTTTCAAGGTGGAGATTTCGTCCGAGCCTGTCAGCCGTGAGCGGATATGCAGGCTGACAGCGTCTGTTATCGCCCAGCTGGGCATTACGGAACATGAGGCTGGTTATTTCATCGCTACTCCGAGTATTGAGCGGAATATGTATGATCCTGCCGATGACAGCATCGACATACTCTATAACGACGGCACTACCCGGAATATAGCCGAAGCTTCGGACATGTTGAACATCTCGTTGCTATCCAAAAAAGTGAAAAAACATTACTTGTGCTATTTGCGTATGCAAGGGGTTGCATAAAATATTCTCCACAGAATAAGGATATATGAAAAAAAAGTCCGTTATTTGTAGTTTAAAATCGTCTAACAAGATAGAAAATGGAGTTTTCCGCTAAACAAATCGCAGCATTCATCCAAGGTGAAATAGTAGGGGATGAAAACGCAACCGTGCATACCTTTGCCAAAATAGAGGAAGGTGTACCCGGGGCATTGTCGTTCTTGTCCAACCCCAAGTATATACCTTATTTATATGAGACCAATGCCAGTATCGTGTTGGTGAACCGTGACTTTGTGCCCGAACAGGCAGTGAAAGCCACAATGATAAAAGTAGACAATGCTTACGAAAGCCTTGCGAGGTTGCTCACCCTATACGAGCAAAGCAAGCCCAAACATACGGGTGTCCATGCTTTGGCTTTTGTTGCCCCGACGGCAAAGATTGGTAAGGATGTCTATATCGCTCCTTTCGCTTATGTGGGCGAGCATGCCGAAGTGGGCGACCGCACCCAGCTCTATCCGCATGCCACGGTGGGTGAAGGTGTCAAAATAGGAGATGACTGTATTGTATATGCCAATGCCACGATTTACCACGATTGCCGGGTAGGTAACCGCTGTGTGTTGCATTCGGGAAGTGTGGTCGGTGCAGACGGTTTCGGCTTTGCGCCTACGGCAGAGGGATATGAGAAGATTCCCCAGATAGGTATTGTCGTGCTGGAAGATGATGTGGAGATTGGTGCCAATACGTGCGTAGACCGTGCCACTATGGGAGCAACCATTGTGCACCGGGGGGTTAAACTGGACAATCTGGTGCAGGTGGCGCACAACGACGAGATTGGCTCGCATACGGTGATGGCTGCCCAGGTGGGCATAGCTGGTTCGACCAAAGTGGGAGAGTGGTGCATGTTCGGCGGACAGGTCGGCATTGCAGGACATATACACATTGGCGACAAGGTGGTGTTTGGTGCCCAGTCGGGTGTGCCCAGCAGTGTGGAGGCCAACCAGCAGCTGATAGGTACTCCGCCCATGGAAGAACGTCCATACTTCAGGGCACAGGCCGTGTTCCGCAAACTCCCGGATATGTACCGCGAGTTGGGTGCCCTTCGGAAAGAATTGAATGAATTGAAAAAACAATTAAATAAGTGACCATGTTGAAACAAAAGACTCTGAAAGAAAGCTTTTCGCTGAGTGGGAAAGGACTTCACACGGGACTTAACCTGACTGTTACGTTCAATCCGGCTCCCGATAACCACGGTTACAAAATACAGCGTACGGATTTAGAGGGGCAACCTGTTATCGATGCTGTCGCCGACCATGTGGTGGAAACAACCCGTGGTACGGTAATCGCTCAAAACGGTGCCAAGGTGAGTACCATTGAACATGGGATGGCGGCTCTTTATGCTTTGGGCATAGATAACTGCCTGATACAAGTGGATGGCCCTGAGTTCCCGATCTTGGATGGCAGTGCGCAATACTATGTCAAGGAAATAGAACGTGTAGGCACGGTGGAACAGAATGCCGTGAAAGATTTTTATATCATCAAGTCGAAAATAGAGTTTCGCGATGAGGCTACAGGTTCGTCTATCATCGTGTTGCCGGATGAACGTTTCAGTTTGAATGTACTGGTTTCTTATGACTCCAACATCATTCCCAACCAGTTTGCCACGTTGGAAGATATGGCGAAGTTTAAGGACGAGGTCGCTGCAAGTCGTACGTTTGTGTTCGTGCGTGAGATAGAACCTCTGTTGCAGGCCGGCCTTATCAAAGGTGGTGACCTGGACAACGCCATTGTGATTTATGAACGCGAAATGTCGCAAGAAAGTTTCGATAAATTGGCAGATGTGATGAAAGTCCCCCACATGGATGCCAAGCACTTGGGATACATCAACCATAAACCGTTGGTGTGGCCCAACGAGTGTGCCCGCCATAAACTGCTGGATGTAATCGGTGACTTGGCGTTGATAGGCAAACCCATCAAGGGCCGCATCATTGCCACCCGTCCCGGGCATACCATTAATAATAAGTTTGCCCGCCAGATGCGCAAGGAAATCCGCCTGCATGAGATTCAGGCTCCGATATATGATTGTAACCGTGCGCCCATCATGGATGTGAACCGCATCCGCGAACTGTTGCCCCACCGTTACCCGTTCCAGTTGGTAGACAAAGTGATAGAGATAGGTGCCAACTACATTGTAGGGGTAAAGAACGTAACTTCCAACGAGCCTTTCTTCCAAGGACATTTCCCGCAGGAGCCTGTAATGCCGGGCGTGCTTCAGATAGAGGCCATGGCACAGGTGGGCGGCCTGTTGGTATTGAACTCGGTGGATGAGCCGGAACGCTATTCTACTTATTTCTTGAAAATAGATGGAGTAAAATTCCGCCAGAAAGTAGTGCCGGGCGATACTTTGTTGTTCCGTGTGGAATTGATGGCGCCGATACGCCGTGGCATCTCTACCATGAAAGGATATGTGTTTGTGGGCGAGAAAGTGGTTTGTGAAGCCGAGTTCATGGCACAGATAGTAAAGAACAAATAAATTAATAATGGAGAATGAAAAATGAAGAATTAGCCGGTTGCTCTTTTCCCAGAGTGAAGTGGAATTCTTCATTTTTTATTCTTAATCTTTCATTGATATATGATTAGTCCTTTAGCATACATCCACCCCGAAGCACAAATCGGGGAGAACGTTGAAATCGCTCCGTTTGTCTTTATCGATAAAAATGTGGTGATTGGCGACAACAATAAAATCATGGCAAATGTCAATATTTTATATGGAGCGCGTATAGGAAATGGGAATACCATCTTCCCTGGTGCCGTTATCGGCGCCGTTCCCCAAGATTTGAAGTTCAGGGGCGAGGAAACTACAGCTGAAGTAGGAAATAACAATACCATCCGCGAAAACGTTACCATTAACCGGGGTACGGCAGCCAAGGGGAAAACTGTTGTGGGCAGCAATAACCTCTTGATGGAAGGCGTGCATGTGGCGCATGATACTACGATAGGCAACGGGTGCATTATCGGTAATTCTACTAAGATGGCTGGTGAAGTAGTGATTGACGACTTTTCCATAGTCAGCGCTAATGTGCTGATGCACCAGTTTTGCCGTGTGGGCGGATATGGCATGATACAAGGCGGAAGCCGTTTCAGCAAGGATATCCCACCTTACATCATTGCCGGACGTGAGCCTATCTGTTACGCAGGTATCAACATTGTAGGGTTGCGTCGCCGGGGATTTTCCAATGAAACCATTGAGAGCATACACAACGCTTATCGCATCATTTACCAAAGTGGTCTGAATACGACCGATGCCCTGAAGAAAATAGAAAGCGAAATGGAAATAACCCCCGAAATAAATTATATCGTAACCTTTATCAAAGAATCGGCACGGGGTATTATTCCGGGCAAATAAGCGGGACGGGAAAGACAGTTGAGTATTAAATTTCAATAATCAAGCAACTTATGATCTACAGATTTACAATCATCTCGGACGAGGTAGACGATTTTGTCAGAGAGATACAGATAGACCCTGAAGCAACCTTTTATGACTTCCACAAGGCAATCTTGAAGTCGGTAGGCTATGCGGACGACCAGATGACTTCTTTCTTTATTTGTGATGACGATTGGGAACGGGAAAAGGAAATCACACTGGAAGAAATGGATACCAATTCGGAAATGGACAGCTGGGTAATGAAAGATACCCGTATCAACGAATTGGTGGAAGATGAGAAGCAGAAACTGCTCTATGTATTCGACTACATGACGGAGCGTTGTTTTTTCATTGAGTTGTCCGAAATCATCACCAAGAAGTCCATGACGGGTGCCAAATGTACAAGGCAGTCGGGCGAACCTCCCAAACAGACTGTGGACTTCGACGAGTTTGAGGCAAAGGCTAACGCATCGGGGATGGACCTTGACGAAAACTTTTACGGTGACCAAGGCTATAATGATGACGAGTTCGACCAAGAAGGTTTCGGGGGCTTCGATGAAGGTAGCGGCGGCAATCCTTATGACGAAGACAGATATTGACCTTAAATGTCCTCCTTGCTTGTCTTAATCGGTCCCACGGGCGTGGGGAAGACGGAGTTAAGCCTCCGTCTGGCAGAACGGTATCAGACGTGCATTGTGTCGGCAGACTCTCGTCAGCTTTATGTCGATTTGAAGATAGGTACCGCGGCGCCTACCCTTGAACAGTTGGCACGGGTGAAGCATTACCTAGTGGGCACTTTGCAGCTGACCGATTATTACAGCGCTGCCCGGTACGAGGAGGAGGTGATGAAACTCTTGCCCAAGCTTTTTGCCAAACATCCGGTGGTGGTGTTGACGGGCGGTTCCATGATGTACGTGGATGCCGTGTGCAAAGGCATTGACGATATCCCTACGGTAGACGATGAAACCCGCCGCTTCCTGTTGCAACGTTATGAGGAGGAGGGGCTGGAGCGGCTTTCCGCAGAACTGAAATTGCTCGACCCGGAGTATTATGCCATCGTTGACCTGAAAAACCCCAAGCGTGTCATCCATGCCTTGGAAATCTGCTACATGACGGGCAAGACTTATACCTCTTTCCGTACCCGACGGGTGAAAGAGCGTCCCTTCCGCATCGTGAAAGTGGGACTGACCCGCAACCGTGAAGAACTTTACTGCCGCATCAATCGGCGTGTGGACCAGATGATGGCCGACGGCTTGCTCGAAGAAGCAAGCCGTGTTTATCCCTATCGTTCGCTCAATTCCCTGAATACAGTAGGCTATAAAGAACTGTTCAAGTACCTCGACGGCGAGTGGACGTTGGACTTTGCCGTGGAGAAAATCAAGCAGAACAGCCGTATTTATTCGCGCAAGCAGATGACGTGGTTCAAGCGCGATGCCGATATCCGCTGGTTCCATCCGGAGCAGGAGGCGGAGATTACGGCGTATCTGGATAGTGTTCTGCCGGTAGAATAGCAGTTATGTCTTATCATTAATCAGGAGGATAGTTATGAGAAACTTTTTATTCAGATGCCTGTTGCTTGCAGGAATACTTGCAGGACATGCCGTGGTCTATGCCCAGCAGGACAACGGGACGCGCGCGCAGCGCATTTATGAGTGGCTGGTTGCCAACGAGGCAGACAGCATCCATGCTGCGCTCAGCGATGAACTGAAAGCCCAATTGTCCCCCGCTGTATTCAAGGACATGCTTCCGCAGGTGGAACGCCAGTTTGGCAAGTTGCAAAGTGCGGGCGACTGGCATACGGGTGAAGCCGGAGGGTACCACTTGCACTACCGTGACTTGAAGTTCGAGCGTTACATGCTGCGCTTCTTGCTTTCGTTTGATGATGACGGCGGCCTGAACACCATCCGCCTGATGCCTGCCCCTGCCCCTGCTGCAGCCGCTCCGTCGGGCTACGATTCCATACGTGTGGAAGAGCGTGCTTTGGCAGTGGAAACGGACGGTTTCCGCCTGCCTGCCGTTCTGGCACTGCCCAAGGGCAGGCCTGCCCGGGTGCCGTGCGTGGTACTGGTGCATGGCTCCGGCCCGAACGACCGCGATGAAACCGTAGGATCCAACAAGCCTTTCCGCGACCTGGCATGGGGACTGGCCGCGCGGGGCATTGCCACCTTGCGTTACGACAAGCGCACCCGGGTGTATGGGGCGGACTGTGTGCCCCAGGGTCGCGTGCTCGACTATGATACTGAAGCCGTGGACGATGCCGTGGCTGCCCTCGCGCTGGCCAAGAGTTGCCCTGAAGTGGCTCCGGACAGCGTGTATGTGCTGGGGCATAGTTTGGGCGGTACGTTGGCACCCCGCATTGTCGGGCACATGCCGTCGGTGGGCGGCGTGATTATCTTGGCAGGATTGGCGCGCCCGCTGGAGGATGCCTACGCGGAGCAGGTGTCCTACCTGGCCTCGCTGGCAGGCAATCCGTCCGATGCAAATGTCCGCAGGCAGTTGTCCGAGGTGCGGAAGCAGGCCGGGAATGTGAAATTGCTGGGTACCGACGGCTTCGACCCCGGCATCCCCTTGCCCATGAACCTGCCGGAGTCGTATTGGCGGCTGGCCAATGCCTACAACCCCGTGGAGGCGGCAGCCCGTTTGTCCGTTCCCATCCTCGTGCTGCAAGGCGAGCGTGACTATCAGGTGACGATGGAGGACTTTGCCCTGTGGCGTGCCGGCTTGCTCCGCCATCGTAATGCCAGCTTCAAATCTTACCCCAAGCTGAACCACCTGTTGCAAGAAGGCACGGGCAAGTCCACCCCGCTGGAGTACGACCAGCCATCGCCCGTTCCTGCCTATGTGGTGGACGACATTGCCCGGTTCATTCGCCACGGGCAGCTGTAACCTTCTCATTTTCCTGTATATATCGCTATCCTGCCAACGAGGGTCATCGTTGTTAGGCCAACGAGGGTCATCGTTGTTAGGCTAACGAGGGTCCTAGTAGTTAGGCTAACGAGGGTCATAGTTATTAGGCCAACTAGGGTCATAGTTATTAGGCCAACTAGGGTCATGGTTGTTAGGCCAACGAGGGTCATGGTTGTTAGGCCAACGAGGGGCAGGGCGCCCCTGTTTTTTTTCTTACCGCGGTTCTTTTTTGTCTTTTTTACCTATTCTTGGTGATGAGTCCTTCCCGATATACTGTTTTTTGGGTATTGTCACACCTTTTCACTCCCCCTACCTTTGCGGCAACAATAATTAAGGTAAAAAATGAAAAGACAAATCGGTTTATTTACCCTGTGCCTGCTGTTTTCGGCAGGTGTTTTGCAGGCTGGGGAAGTGGCTGCCCCCGACTCCGTCACGGCAGCGAAAACCTCGGTGATAGGGAAGGTAAAAAATAGCATTGCCGCCACGGCGGACGATGGGTACGAACGGTTCCGCGTGGGCGGGTATGGCGAGATTGTGGCCAACTTCATGGATTATGGCCTTAATCGCTTCACGGGTACCGGCGTGGGCAATACCAAGGAGCACCGCAGCAGCATCTCCATTCCTCGTTTCGTATTGGCTTTCGACTACAAGTTCACGTCGAAGTGGATATTGGGTGCCGAAATCGAGTTCGAGTCCGGGGGCACGGGCATGGCTACCGAGCTGGAGCCTTCGGAGAACAACGAGTATGAGACTGAAATGGAAAAGGCCGGCGAAGTGGCGTTGGAACAGTTCCACATCACGCGGCTCATCCATCCGGCGTTCAACATCCGTGCCGGGCACATGGTGGTGCCCGTAGGCCTGACCAACGCCCACCACGAACCTATCAACTTCTTCGGCACTTCGCGTCCCGAGGGCGAAACCACCATCATCCCCTCCACGTGGCATGAGACGGGCGTTTCCCTTTTCGGCTCTTTCGGCAAGGGGTATGCCGTCTTCGACTACCAGCTGATGGCGGTTGCCGGCCTGAACCCCGACGGCTTCGGGCGCGACGGCTGGGTGAGGGATGGCAAGCAGGGCTTGTTTGAAACGGATAAGTTCTCCTCGCCCGGCTATGTGGCCCGTCTGGACTACAAAGGCGTGCCGGGCTTGCGGGTAGGCGCCTCCTTCTACTACTGTGCCGATGCTACCCGCAATGCCGACAAGGAGTATAAGTACACCTACAGCCAATCCACTTCCTCAGGCACGCAGAGCGTGGATTACAAGGTGCCTGTCCGTATTTATTCGGCCGATGCGGAGTATAAGAACCGCTACGTCACCGCCCGTGCCAACATCATTTACGGCAATCTGGACAATTCCGCCCGGGTAAGCTCTACCAGCCTGTCCAACAACTCCAATTATCACCACGGCTCCATGCGCAGCACGGCCGAGTCTGCCTTGTGCTACGGTGCGGAAGCCGGGTTGAATCTCAGTGCCTTCTTCCACGAAAAGAAGTGCCCCGTCATTTATCCCTTTGCCCGCTACGAATACTACAATTCGCAGCAGAGCGGTGAGGGGAGCGTAGTGCCCGACCCGCGCTGCCAGGTCAGCAAGTGGACGGCGGGCATCAACTGGTTTGCCCTGCCCAACCTGGTGGTGAAGGCCGATTACACTACCCGCCAGGTGGGTACGCAAAAGGTATTCGGCACCAGCAAGTACAACAGCGAGAACGAGTTTTCCATCGGCATAGCCTATGTCGGTTGGTTTTTCAAGAAATAAGTATTAATCTATAAATTAAGAAGCAAGATGAAAAAGAACATTCTTTACGTAGCAAGTCTGGCGCTGGGGCTGGTGGCCTTTGCGTCGTGTAGTGATGACAAAGGCGGGGGCGATGGCCCCGGTACCAATCCCCCCACCACGGGAGGTGGCGGCGCCTTGAACTGTGTGGAACAGATTATCGACGGTTGCCTCGACATTGCCAACGAGGTGGGCGAGGCAAAGATTGGCGACCCGTTGGCCCTCTACAACAGCGGCCAGACAACGGATGCCCTTTACGCCGTGGAGTCGTGGTACAGCTGGCACTCCCGCGAAGACTACTCCAACAACATCATTTCCATCTACAACGCCCTGACCGGTACGCGCGGCGAGCAGGTGGTGTCCAACAACCAACTCGACCTGACACAGATGAATGCTGCTGCCAACTCCATCTATTCGGTAGTCAGCGGCGTGAACGCCACGATGGCCGACGAGGTGATGCAGGCTGTCAAGACAGCCCACGATGCCATCCTCGCCATTCCGCAACCCTTCCGCAACCACATCAACAGCACCGAGGCCTTGGACGCCCAGCGTGCCTGCGCCGACCTGTATGAGGCTTTGAACGACTTGAAGGGCTACATTGAACGCACCGGCGATATCAATACCGACGAGGTGCTCGACCCGGTGGTATCTACCTATGTGGATGTCGTGGTGTTGCCCACTTACAAAGACTTGAAGGATAAGAACCAGCTGCTGTACGACGCCATCTATGCCTTCTCCGAAAATCCCAGCGATGCGGCATTCGAGGACATCTGCGATGCCTGGCTGGTAGCCCGCGAACCGTGGGAAACGAGCGAGGCCTTCCTCTTCGGTCCGGTGGCCGACCAGGGACTCGACCCCAACATGGACAGTTGGCCTTTGGACAAGGAGGGCATTGTGAACGTGCTGGAAGAGGCCTCCTGGGACTCCATGGAATGGACCGGGGAGTTTACCGAGGACGGGCCGAACGCTGAAGCCATTGCCAGTGCACAGTCTGTGCGTGGCTTCCACACGCTGGAGTTCCTGGCCTTCCGCAACGGCAAGGCCCGCACGCTGAACGACCAGTTGGATGCCAACGACCCCGAAGACTATGTGTACGACGATACCAACAAGCAGAACTGGGGCGACTACATGATGGCCGCCGTCACTCTGCTGGTAAAGGACTCTGGTGACCTTTACGGCTATTGGAACGACAGCTACAAGGGTGGCGACAGCTATGCCAAGCGCTTCAAAGAACATCGCCTGACCGATTGAGTTTTAGCAGAGAATGCTACAGGAAGTAGGGGACGGGACATGGTTCCGGCCTCTGCTTCTTTGGCGTGTTTGGGAGCGTAGTTCGACGATTTGATTGCTAACTAAAAGAGAATGATATGTTTAACCATTGCATAAAATATATGTCCCTTGCTTTCGGCCTGCTGGCATGGTGTGCCTGTGAGGACTACGATGAAATCAATGCCGACGACATCGAGGTGCCTTACGGTTACGCCCTTTCCGCCGGCACGTCCACCATCTTCTCCACTTCTTCGTTTGCCTACGATTCGGAAGCCGATTGGGTGACGGGAAGCTACAAGACCCGGTTTACGCGTGGCGACGGCTTGTATGATGACGTAAAGGCGCAGTCCGATGGGTTGGGACCTGTCTATGCCGGCTATTCTTGCGGCAGTTGCCACCGCAATGCAGGCCGCACCGCGCCCACCCTGTGGACGGAAGGCGGCTCGGGCAGCACGGGTTTTTCGTCCATGCTTATCTATGTCAGCCGCAAGAACGGTGCCTTCTTCCAGGACTACGGGCGTGTGTTGCACGACCAGGCCATTTACGGCGTGGAGCCGGAAGGCAAGTTGAAGGTAGAGTGGGAGTTCCAGGAGTTCAGCTTCCCCGATGGCGAGAAGTACGAGCTGGCCAAGCCCACCTACACCATTACCGATTGGTATGCCGACGAGATTGACCCCGAAGACCTCTTCTGTACTGTCCGTATCCCTCTGCGTCATGTGGGCATGGGGCAGATGATGGCCATCGACACGAAGGAGATTGAGGCCTTGGCTGCCAAGAGCAACTATCCGGAGTATGGCATCAGCGGCCGTTGCAACTACGTGACGGAGAAGGGTGTGTACGGCATAGGGCTTAGCGGGAACAAGGCACAGCACCAGGACCTGACCGTGGAGTTGGGTTTTTCCAGCGACATGGGCATGACCAACAGCCGCTATCCGGAGGAAATCTGCGAAGGACAGGCGCAGGTGAACCAGGGCAGCATGATGGGGCTGGCTTACGACCGGCTGGACGTGTCTACCGAGGACATGGAGAACGTCGACCTCTACATGCAGTGCCTCGGCGTGCCCGCCCGCCGCAATGTGAACGACCCGCAGGTTGTCCGTGGTGAGGAGATGTTCTACGAGGCCAAGTGCCACTTGTGCCACGTCACCACGCTGCACACCCGTCCGCGCGGTTCTACTTTGCTGGCGGGCACGCAGTTGCCTTGGCTGGGCGGACAGACCATCCATCCGTATTCCGACTTCCTGCTGCACGACATGGGTTCGGAAATCATGGGCGTGGGGCTTAATGACAATTACGTCAGCGGCTTGGCACGCGGCAACGAGTGGCGTACCACCCCCTTGTGGGGCATCGGACTACAGGAGCGGGTGAACGGGCATACCTACTTCCTGCACGACGGGCGCGCAAGGAACTTTGTGGAAGCCATCATGTGGCACGGCGGCGAGGGAGAAGCCTCCAAGAACCTGTTCAAGAACTTGCCGAAGGAAGACCGCGATGCCTTGGTGGCTTTCCTGAAGTCGTTGTAAACCAACGTAATGGAATGGCCTTGGTAGCGTCCCAACGCTACCGGGCTGGCGCTTCAACGCTACCGCGGTAGCGCTTCAGTGCTGGCACGGTGGCACTTCGGCGCTGATACAGTAGCTAAATAAAAAGAAATCAAAACAACACAATCATGAAAAGAATAGCAATGATTTTCTTGGCAGCGATGCTTCCTCTCGCTGTCATGGCGCAATACGAGGAAGATACGGACAACGGCGTGGTGTCGCTTGCCGGCCGTGAAGGATTTTCCATCGAGACGAAGAAAGGTGACTTCGTGTTCAAACCCTACCTGCTGGTGCAGACCAGCGGGAACTTCAACTGGTATGATGACGAAGGCCTGGATAAGGCTTACAATCAGGACAACGTGGCCAACTCGGGTTTTGCGGTGCCCTATGCCGTGCTGGGTTTTACGGGCAAGGCGTTCGAGAAGGTGTCGTTCAACCTCTCCATCAATGCCGCGGCCAGCGGGGGCGCGTTGTTGCAACAAGCCTGGTTCGACGTGGCCTTGAAGCAGCAGTTTGCCATCCGTGTGGGCAAGTTCAAGACGCCCTTTTCGCATGCCTACCTCACTACCTTGGGTGAAACGCTGATGCCTGTGCTGCCCACTTCGCTGACGGCTGCCGTCATCCTGCCCTATTCGCTGAATGCGGTGACGCCCAACATCGGCACGGGTTTCGACTTGGGCGTGGAAATCCACGGCCTGGTGGCCGGCAAGTTCGGCTATGAGGTAGGCCTGTTCAACGGCACGGGCGCATCGGTCAATACCGCCGGGAAGACCCTCAGTGATGATTGGCACATCCCCTCCCTGCTTTATGCTGGCCGCCTGACGTATATGCCCAAGGGGGTGATGCCTTCCACGCAGGGCAATCCCAACCGTTTGCATGAAGACAAAATCATGTTCGGCCTTTCGGCATCCGTCAACGTGGAGAGCGAAAGCGAGAGTACCAACGATACCCGCGTCGGCCTGGAGTTTGCCTGGCTGAAGAACAAGCTCTACCTGGCCGCCGAAGCCTACTGGATGAACGTGGGCTTTACCAAGCGGCAGAAGATAGACAAGGCTTACAACTTCCTGGGCGGATACGTGCAGGGCGGTTACTTTGTGGCTCCCCGGGTGCAGGTGGCTGCCCGTTATGACTTCTTTAACCGTAACGGCATGGACACCAACGGGTTCCTTAATATGCCTGCCGTGGGGGTGAACTACTTCTTCAAGGGGTGCAACCTGAAGCTGCAGGCCATGTACCAGTTCATCGGCCGCACCGGGCACGACACCCAGCTCGACCGTGACAACGATGACCTGGGCATTGCCACCCATTCGGCTACGGTATTGCTGCAATACTCTTTCTAAAAAAACATAAGGAAGGAAAGAATGAAGACGAAGAACGTTTTGATTTTGGCCGTGTGTTTCCCGTTGGCCGGACTGTTCTCCTCGTGCGACGACGGGCGAATTTATGAGGAACAAATCGTTATCCCCCAGGAAGGCCTTAGCCTGAAGATGACGGGAAACATCAGTAACATAGGAGATTGGCCAAGCGGTTACAGCCTGGTCGTGGCAGGCTTCAACGAAGGAAGCGAGTATGCCGTCGTTTCGAAGATTGTGCCCAACCCCTCTGCTGACGGCGGGAAGGTGGAAGTCGAAATGTCCGGCATCACGGATGAAGTGACCCGCGTGGAGTTTTGCGTGACCGACCGCCTGCGCCGCCGTGTGCATACGTTCCATAAAATGGATGTGGCGGATGCCGTGGACGGGGTAGTGGTCATGGATGTCGGTCAGCAGGACGTGGGCATGTACGGCGTGGTGCAGGATGAGGTTTTCACGCCCAGTTGTGCCGCTTGCCACGGAGCCAGTGCGGGTGGGGCGGCAGCCGGCCTGTATCTTACCGAGGGGCGCAGTTATGCTGCGTTGGTGGACCAACCGGCTGCGTGCGACCCCGGAATGTTGCGGGTGTGCCCGGGCGATGCGGGAAGCAGTTTCCTCTACCTGGTGCTGAGCCGCGACGGGGATACCGGGCATCCGCATACGGATATCCTTGACGCGAAGCGGAAGACCGTGTTGCTGAACCTGATAGAGGATTGGATTGACAAGGGCGCACAGCCTTGATGTGTTTTTAGTGTAAATTACCAGTAAATGTCGATGAACAACAGAAACAAACAACAAACCATACAGTCGGCGAAGACGCTGACAGAGATATTCAAGTATGATGGCGGGGACAAGGTTTCCGAGTGCCACGTGATGATTCATTGCACTTGGCCGGAAGGCACGTATGAGGAGCAGCTGAATGCCGTGCTGAATGCTTACGATGCCTTGCTGGGGCATGAACTGAAGGGCTTCGTGGCTGTGTTCAAACGCTACTTCCTGAGCGACGCCGCCAATCAGGCAGACCTCTTGCTGGCCATTACGGCTGAGGGGTCTGATTGCGCCTTGTCCGTCGTAGAGCAGCCGCCTTTGAACGGCACGAAGGTGGCATTGTGGGCTTACCTGCAAGAGGGAGTCCGGACACAGGTGCTGCACAACGGCCTTTTCGAGGCAAGCCACGGGGGGTACCGCCATTTGTGGAGCGCGGGAGCCTTCAACCGTGCCGCCAATGCGGAATACCAGACACGCCTGCTGCTGAACGACTATGTGATGCAGCTCGTGGAGCAGGGCTGCAAGCTGGCGGAGAATTGTGTCCGCACGTGGTTCTTCGTGCAGGATGTGGACGTGAACTACGGCGGCGTGGTGAAGGCGCGCAGCGAGGTGTTTGTCACCCAAGGCCTGACGGAGAAGACCCACTACATTGCCAGTACGGGCATCGGCGGGCGGCATGCCGACCCCAAGGTGCTGGTGCAGATGGACGCCTATGCCGTGGACGGGCTGCAGCCCGGGCAGATGCGTTACCTCTATGCGCCTGCCCACTTGAATCCCACTTATGAATATGGTGTCACCTTCGAGCGGGGGGCGTGCGTGGATTACGGCGACCGCCGGCATGTTTTCATCTCGGGTACGGCAAGCATCAACAACAAGGGCGAAGTGATGTATCCGGGCGACATCCGCAGGCAGACGCAGCACATGTGGGAGAACGTGGAGGCCTTGTTGGCCGAGGCGGAATGCACTTTCGACGATGTGGGGCAGATGCTGGTGTACCTGCGCGACCCGGCCGACTACCGGGTGGTGAAGGCCTTGTATGACGAGCGTTTCCCCCGCACGCCCAAGGTGATTCTCCAGGCTCCTGTCTGCCGCCCGGGCTGGCTGATAGAGATGGAGTGCATGGGCGTGAAGGCGCAGGTTAACGACAAGTACGCACCGTTTTAGCAGGACGCAGAGGTATGGGCAGGACGTTTAAGGCGGTGGTCGTGGCATTGTATGGCCTTCTGGTGGCGGTGCTTGCCGCTGCTACCTTTGTGGAACAGGCGCGGGGGACGGCGTTTGTGGAGGAGCATGTGTACCATGCTTATTGGTTTTGCGGGCTGTGGGGAGCCTTGGCCGTGGCGGTGGTCGTGGCGTGTGTCCGCTACCGCGGGTGGCGGGCAAGGTTTCCTGCGCTGTTGCTGCACGGCTCGTTCCTGGTTATCCTGGCGGGCGCGCTGCTCACGTTTGCCACGGGCAAGCGGGGGCATGTCTACTTGGCGGCGGGCGGCACGGCGGACAGCTTTGTGGAGCAGGGCAGCGGCCTGCCGCAGCCGTTGCCGTTTACCGTCGGGCTGGACAGTTTCCGGGTGGAGTACTATCCGGGCACGAAGGCTCCGGCCGACTACGTGAGCCATGTCCGCTTCCGCCCGCATGGGGAGGATGCGGCGGCTGTCCCCGCAATCATTTCCATGAACCGCATCGGGGTGTACCGGGATTTCCGCTTTTACCAGTCGTCCTACGACGGCAAGGGGGGCAGCTGGCTCACGGTGAACCACGACCCTTGGGGCATCGGGGTGACTTATGCGGGCTACTGCTTGCTGGGGCTGTCCATGCTGTGGTTACTCTTCGCCCGTGGCGGCGGTTTCAGGCGGCTGTTGCGCAATCCCCTGTTGCGCCGGGGCGGGCTGGCGGGCGTGCTGCTCTGCGTGGCGGTGGGGGCTGGGGCGCAGGGGCGCTCGTTGCCGGTGCTGCCGCGCGACCGGGCGGACAGCCTGGCGCGGGTGCAGGTGGTGTACCGCGACCGGGTGGCGCCTTTCAACACCTTGGCGAGGGACTTCGTGCTGAAGCTGACGGGCAAGCCCGCGTATGGCAACCTGACGCCCGAGCAGGTGGTGAGCGGCTGGCTGCTGCGCCCCGAGGTGTGGAAGGACGAGCCGATGATACGCATCAAGAATGAGTCCCTGCGCCGGCTGCTGGGGCTGTCCGGGTCGCGGGCCAGCCTGTCCGACCTGTTCGACGGGCAGGAATACCGCCTGCAAGGTTTGGCCAGGCAGGCTTCCCCCCGCCCGGGGCGGGAACAGGCCGCCTTGGAGAAGGCCTTGGTGGAGGTGGACGAGAAGGTGGGGCTTATCCTGATGTTGTGCAACGGCACGCTGGTGCGTCCGCTGCCGGCCGACGGCAGCGTGCCCGCCCTGTCCCCGGCGCGGGTGGAGGCCGAGCTGCTGTACAACCGCATCCCGTTCGTCCGGCTGCTGTCCATGGGCTGCCTTGCGCTGGGGGCGCTTGCCTTTGCGCGGCTGCTGTGCGGGGGGCTGGCGCGGGGCGCGGCGGGACGGAGGTGGTTCCGCCTGTCGGGCACCGGGCTGTCGGCGGGGCTGTATGCGGCGTTCGTGTTCCACGCCTTCGGTTACGGGCTGCGGTGGTACGTGGCCGGGCGCGTCCCGCTGGGCAACGGCTACGAGACGATGCTGTTCATGGCGCTCTGCGCGCTGGGGGCAGCCTGCCTGTTACGCCGGCGTTTCCCGCCGCTGTTGCCTTTCGGGCTGCTGGCGGCGGGCTTCGCGTTGCTGGTGGCGGGACTGGGGCAGCGCGACCCTCAGATTACGCCGCTCATGCCCGTGCTCGTGTCTCCCTGGCTCAGCGCGCATGTGTCGCTCATCATGCTGGCCTATGCCCTGCTGGCCTTCCTCATGCTGGGCGGGGTGCTGGGCTTGTGCCTGCCGTCGCAGGCCCGGAGGCTGATGCTGCTGGGCCGGCTGATGCTTTATCCGGCGGTGTTCCTGCTGGGCGCGGGCATCTTCCTGGGCGCGGTGTGGGCCAATGTGTCGTGGGGGCGTTACTGGGCGTGGGACCCCAAGGAGGTGTGGGCGCTGGTGACGTTCATGGTCTACGGGGCGGCGTTCCACGGGCGCAGCCTGCGCGCCTTGCGCCGTCCGCGGGCGTTTCACCTCTACATGATAGGGGCCTTCCTCGCGGTGCTGATGACGTACTTCGGCGTGAACTACGTGCTGGGCGGCATGCATAGCTATGCCTGAGGGGCGGCCGCGTCCCCATCTGTGGGGAGCTGGGCGGGGCAGGATACCGAGTTCTGGGTATTGCGCCGCCCGCCGGAAGGGGTTACCTTTGCATCGTCAGATTTGAATGAATGAGTTAGTCATAATTACGTAACCACTTTTAGGAAATAAAAGGCCCCCGCCCTGCGATGTGACATCGTGGGGCGGGGTTTTTCAATTTGTCGCCGTATCGGGCGTTTTACTATTATCCTGCTCTTGATTCCGCATCTCTGCTGACACGTCGGTTTTCTCCGCCGGGTGAAACAGGAAGCCCGGGCGGGGCGTATTTGCATGGATATGCGGGGTTAGTACATATCTATTCTATGCGGCTTTCTTCGTAAGCACGTCCCTCGGGCGGAAAGAAGCGATTCTCGCGCGGTTGCGGATGCAAAGTGTCAGAATGCTACTTCGCGCCTACAGCTGGTCTTTGATGTCGCCCAGCTCTACCAGCTTGTTAACGATGGCGTAGATGGTGAGGCCGGCGGAGGAGTGGATTTGCAGTTTCCTCGCGATGTTGCGCCGGTGGGTGATGATGGTGTGGATGGAGAGGCACAGCTGGTCGGCGATGGCCTTGTTGGTCATGCCCTTCACCACGCAGGTGACGATTTCCTTCTCGCGCTGGCTCAGGGCCTCGGTGCTGTTGCCGCTGCCGGTCTCCTCGCCTTCGCCGGCGGCGGTGCGCAGCAGGCGGTGCAGCTTGCGGGCGATGGCCTCGGCGTCGTCGCAGATGGAGATTTGCCCGTCGTAGGCCTTCAGCGCGGCGGGGTCGATGACGGACGACAGCAGCGCCATGCAGCGCACGGGGCTTCCGGCCCCCTCTGCCGCCGCGCCCTGGCAGGCCGACGGGTCGAACCACCCGCCGAACGTAGGGTTGGCAATGACGGCTGCCGGCGCGTGCAGCTGCAGGTAGTGGCGCAGTGACTCGGGCGTGGCAATCTCGATGGGCTGGATGTGCAGGTTGGGGATGCGCTTCAGCACGGCGGCAAGCCCGCTGCGGATGATGGCGGACGTCTCGGCAATGACTATTTTGAGGGGTGCGTTAGGGTTCATCTTTCAGTTTCCTTTCCAAGCTGGCCACGGCGGGCACGAACAGGTAGTCCTCCACCTGGCAGTGCGACGCAAGGTCTTGCTCGCAGTTGAATATGTCGAACAGTACGGCGTTGAGCAGGTTGTTGCTGCCTTGTTCGGGGTAGTACTTGATGATGATGTTCTTCAGTTCCTTCAGTTTGGCGTCTATCTGGTTGTGCTTGCTGGTGAAGACGGCAATGTTGTACTGGTCGGACAATCGCCCTTCCATCAGTCCCTCCACGTAGGTGAAGACGGCCTCGTTCTCATACTCCATGTGGCGGCGCACCTCCTTGGCATACTCGTCGTAGAAGCGCATGATGAGGTACGACAGGTCGGCGCCCCCGGCATAGTCCAGCGCCTCGATGAGCTTGCGCCGTATGGCGGGCAGGTTGAAGTCGAGGAAGTACGTGTGGGCGCGTTTCAGGTAGTCCATCAGCGAGGTCAGCGAGAAGTCCGTGTCGTCCTCGCTGTACGTGTACTGGTCTTCGCTGATGAAGTTGGCCACGGCCAAGAAGGTGTTGCAGTCCACGCCCTGTGCCTCGCACACCTCTTGCACCGTCTTGTCGCCGAAGCCCAGCGACAGCCCGAAGCGGCTCATCACCATCAGCAGCGAATAGTTGTCGCAGATGAGGTCGCTCATGCGGTCGCCCGCCCCGTATTTATGTGGTCTGTCCATCGCAAATGTTAGGTATATGTTCTGATTTCCGCTGCAAAGAAACGGCTTTTCTTCGAATATGGCAATCGCAATTTGTAGGTATTTTCAGCTGTCCCGGGAGAATAACTACGCGTTTTAGTTTACTTTAACTAAGAATATTAGTTTATGAACTATAAAAACCCGTTATTTGTTCCGTCTAACAGAAACGAACCGATTATGAAAGGATTGACTGCAAAGGAAGAAGAAATCATGGGCTTCTTTTGGGAGAAAGGCCCGCTGTTCGTGAAAGAGATGCTGGCTTTCTACCCCGACCCGAAGCCGCACTTCAACACCCTGTCCACCATTGTGCGGGGGCTGGAGGAGAAAGGCTATGTGTCGCACAAGGCATTCGGCAACACCTACCAGTACTATCCCGTGGTGACGCGCGGGGAGTTCGGCAAGGGCACCCTAAAGCGCGTTGTCAGCAAGTACTTCAACAACTCTTACCTCGGCGCCGTGTCCTCGCTGGTGCAGGAGGAGGACATCTCGCTGGACGAGCTGAAGGCGTTGATAAAACAAGTGGAAGAAAGCTCTGCCCGCACTAACGACCGCTAATCACTAATCACTAACCACTCATCACTCACCTCATGGGACTCTTTTTGGTCTATATCATGAAGTCCGCCCTCTGCTTGGCGGCATTCTACCTGTTCTACCGGCTGCTGCTGAGCCGCGAGACGTTCCACCGCTTCAACCGCCTGGCGTTGCTGGGCGTGCTGGGGCTGTCGGGCGTGCTTCCGCTGGTGGAGGTCAGCATCGGCCGGCCCTCCGGGGCGGGGCAACCCTTGCTCTCGCTGGAGCAATGGCTGCTGGCGTCGGCCGCCGCGCCTGTTGCCGAGGCCGTGCCTGCCGCCCGTGCGGAAGTGCCTTGGGCGCAGGCGCTGTTGCTGGCCTATGTGGCGGGGGCGGTGTTCTTCGTGCTGCGGGGCGGTTACTCCCTGCTGAGGCTCCTTGCCCTGTTGCGGTCGGCGCGCCGGGAGGACGTAGCCGCCTATGTGCCCGGTTGCACGGGCGTCTGCCTGCTGGTGCACGACCGGGACATTGCGCCTTTCAGCTGGATGCGGTGCGTAGTCATCTCGCGCAAGGACCTGCAGGAAGACGGCCGCGCCATCCTGACGCACGAGCTGGCGCACATCCGCCGCGGGCATTCGTGGGACCTGCTGCTGGCCGACCTGTGCATCTTCCTGCAATGGTTCAACCCCGCCGCGTGGCTCTTGAAGCAGGAGCTGCAGAGCGTACACGAATACGAGGCCGACGAGGCTGTGCTCGCCTCGGGCGTCAACGCGAAGGAATACCAATTATTATTAATAAAAAAAGCTGTCGGCACAAGGCTCTACTCTCTTGCCAACAGCTTTAATCACAGTAAACTTAAAAAACGTATCACTATGATGACGAAAAGAAAATCAAATCCGTGGGCACGCGCCAAGTACCTCTATGTACTTCCGTTGGCAGCCGTTGCAGTGGTTGCCTTTGCCCGTCCCGAAGTTTCGGGCGTAACCAATGAGATTGCTGCCGCCAAAGTTAGCGATTTATCGGCAATTGTGAAAGGAAATGTGCCGGAAAGTGTTGCTTCTCAGCCAGATTCTTTGGTTACTTCCCGCTTGAAGGGCAAACTAAATTTAGTGTATGTTGTCGATGGCAAAAAAGCACTCGAGACTGATGTGGCCTCTTTGTCGCCTGATTCCATTGCCTACATACGGGTGCGCAAAGACGCTGCTATATTAGAGAAGTACGGGCTTCGGGATGACGTGGCAGTTATTATGGTCGAGACCAAGCAACATGCCGGTACAGACAAGCCGAAAGTCCTTTATGTCATCGATGGCAATAAGGTAGGGGAAGACATCCTTTCTACTCTGCCTGCCGACGACATAGCCTCCATGCAGATATTGAAAGATGAAGCCTCTTTGGTTAAATATGGGGCAACGGAAGGAGGAAGCGTAATCGTGATAAACCTCAAGAAGTCTGAGGCTGAAGATGGCAAGCAGGCGGTTGATGGCATTGTGGTGGATGAGGCCGGAGAGCCTGTTATAGGCGCAATTGTTTGTGAGGCTGATTCCAAAAATGGAGTAGTGACAGGTTCGGACGGAAAGTTCAGCCTGCGCGTATCGCCCGGTGCCAACGTTGAAGCCATGTATGTGGGTCTTCAGACGGTTCGCGCCAAGGCAGAATCTGGCATGAAGATAGTGATGAAGGCCGAATAAGCAGTTGGCAAAAATCTCTCACTTACTCTAACCATTTGTAAACAATGAAGGGGGATGACGCGTTTTCACAGCGCTTCATCCCCCGTTGCTTTATCCCTTCGTAACAGGCTGTAATGAATGCCCCGGTAGCGATACTACGCTATCGGGGCAGTGATACTACGTTAGCGCGGTAGCGATACTACGCTACCACGGTGGTGATACTACGTCAGAATTCCACCGTCGGAGCCACCTCGGCACCCTCCTGGGCTTCGAAGTAGGCGCGCTTGTCGAAGCCGAACATTCCGGCCAGAATATTCTTGGGGAAGCGGCGGATGGCGGTGTTGTAATCCTTTGCGGCGTCGTTGAAGTTCTTGCGTGCCACGTTGATGCGGTTCTCCGTGCCTTCCAGCTGGGCTTGCAGTTCCAGGAAGTTCTGGTTGGCCTTCAGGTCGGGATAGTTCTCGGTGATGGCCAGCAGTTTGCCCAAGGCGGCGGCCAGTTGGCCTTGTGCGGCCTGGTATTCGGCCAGTTTCTCCGGCGTCAGGTCAGTAGGGTCGACCTTGATTTGCGTGGCCTTGCTGCGGGCTTCCACTACGCCTTTCAGGGTTTCCTGCTCGTGGGCGGCATAGCCCTTCACGGTGTTCACCAGGTTGGGGATGAGGTCGGCGCGGCGCTGGTATTGCGTTTCCACGTTGGCCCACTGGTTACTGACCTTTTCGTCCATGCTGACCAGACTGTTGTAGCCCGTCACAGCCCAGATGGCAACGACGGCGATAATGGCAATGATGATAATGGTGGTTGTTTTCTTCATACGTTTTTCCTTTTGTGATTAATCATTTATGGGTGTCTGTAAATTCTTCATCCTTAGTCCTTCATTCTTCATTAAAACCTGGAGCCTGCTCCCCCGCCGCCCCCGCTGCCGCCGCCGAAGCTGCCGCCGCTGAAGCCTCCGCCGCCGCCTCCGAAGAAACCGCCTCCGCCGAAGATGACGGGCCCTCCTCCGCGTCCGCCCCGGTAGTTGTCGCTGCCGTGGCGTTCGCGCCGGGTGACCACGTGTCCGCAGTGGCGGCAGAGGTAGGTTACTTCCTCGGTCTTCACGCCGTTGTGGATGGATACTACTTGGCTGCTGACGCGCTGCAACTTGTGCTTGCCGCAGTTGGGGCACTTGCTTGCCGCGCGCGTGGCAAGCGCGACAATGAGGATGCAGAAGATGATGAAGCCGAACATCAGGAGTACCGGCCAGAAGTCATCCTCGGCATTATCCGGGCTGTCGTTCTCCATCGAGCCGTCCAGCCGGGCGCAGGTGGCGCGGATGCCGGCTACCATGCCTTCGCTCCATTGTCCGTCCTTCAGGTAGGGAATCATTGTCTGTGTCTGGATGCGCTTGCAGATGGCGTCGGGCAGCACGCCTTCCAGGCCGTAACCTGTGTAGAACTGTATGCACCGTTGGTCGGTGACGAGCAGGATGACCAGCCCGTTGTCCTTCCCCTTCTTGCCCACGCCCCACGAGTTGAGCAGTTCGTGGCAGAAATCGAAGCACTCCGCCTGTCCGATGCTGGGCACTACGGCCACCACGGTCTCGATGCCCGTCTGCTGCTCCAGGCGGTAGAGCATGCGGTCGATGCTGTCCGTGGCGGCGGGGCTGAGGATGCCTTCAGGGTCGCACAGGTAGCGGTATTTACTTTGCAGGTGCACTTTGGGCAGGTTGTCGGGGGTATATACCTTGGCCTGCGCCCACAGGGACAGGCAAAGGCAAAGGAACAATAGGGCTGTCAGTTTCTTCATGTTCGGGGAAGGATGGGATTATACGGGGTTCAGTCAATGTACTTTTCGGTGAAGGCTTTTACCCGTGCCGTGTATTCGTCGGGGTGGTCTTTGTATGCAAGGGCATGTGCGGAACCGGGGGCAAGCCACAGTTCCTTGGGACCGGGCTTGGCTTCGTAGAGGGGGTGCACCATCCAGGTGGGCACAAAGTCGTCATCGTCGCCGTGGATGAACAGCATGGGCAGGGTGCATTTCCTTACTTGCTCCAAGGCCGATGCCTCGCGGAAGTTCCAGCCGTACTCCCATTGTGCAAGGAGGTTGGTGGTGTGCAGCAGGGGGAACGCCGGCAGGTGGAACTGTGTTTTCAGTTCGCTTTTGAACTCGTCCCACACGCTGGTGTAGCCGCAGTCTTCCACGAAGCATTTGATGTAAGGGTGCAGGTTGGTGCCTTGTTGCACCTCGCCGGACAGCATCATGGTCGTGGCTGCGCCCATCGAGATGCCGTGCACTACCATCTGTGTGCCTCCTTGCTCGCGTCCGAACAGCTCGTCGGCGGTTTCCGTCCATTGCAGCACGTCCAGCCGGTCCAGCCATCCCATCTGTATGGCCGTTCCTTCGCTGAGGCCGTGTGCGTGGAGGTCGGGCAGCAGGATGTTGTAGCCCAGCCGGCGGCTGTACATGTAGCCGATGTGCATCATGCGTATGGCATTGTCCGTGTAGCCGTGCACGATGACCGCCGTGCGCCGGGTGGGCTGTGCGGCACGTACATAGAAGGCATGCAGTTGTTCGCCCCGGTCGTTCTCAATGTACCAGTCGCGCAGCGCCCCGTTCTGAATCAGGCTGTCCACCCACGACTCCAGTTCGGGGTATTCTTCTACCATGTAGGCGTAAGAGGCGGTAAGGTCGCGGCTGCGCGTTTTGAGCAGCTCCGGTTGCAGGGCATATCCCAGCACGTAGTAGCCTGTGCAAAGTAGCAGGGCTATGATTGCCAGGATGGCGACAAAGGAGTATTTGAGGGTCTTTTTCGTCTTCATGTGCCGGGGAGGGTTTATCGGTGCCAGATTTCCCATGCGGCAAAGGCTTGCAGCAACAGCATTTCCAATCCGTTCTTTACCGTGGCGCCTTGCGCGCGTCCTTTCTTCATGAACAGGGTTTCGTCCGGATTGTACAACAGGTCGTAGAGCAGGTGCTCCGGTGTCAGCAAGTCGTAGGGGATGTCGGGGCATTCGTCTACCTTGGGGTACATGCCCACGGGGGTGCAGTTGACGATGACCTTGTATTGCCGCATCACTTCGGGCGTCAGTTCCCGGTAGGTCAGTACCTCGTCGTTCTTCTTGGTGCGCGACACGAAGGTGGCTTTTACGCCCAGGTTCTCCAACCCGCGGTGGATGGCTTTCGAGGCGCCGCCCGTGCCCAGTATCAGGGCATGGGTGTGGACGGGGGTCAGCAACGGTTCAATGGAGCGGGTAAACCCGATGATGTCCGAGTTGTAGCCCACCAGTTTGGTTTTCCCTTTGGGCTGGCGGATGATTTTGATGACGTTCACCGCGCCAATCTTGGCGGTGTCCTTGTCCAGCTCGTCCAGGTAGGGGATGACCTGTTCCTTGTAGGGGATGGTGACGTTCAGTCCGCAGAGGTTGGGGTTTTCCTCCACGACCTCCATGAACTCCTCGATGCGGGGAATCTCGAAGTTGACATACTCTGCGTCGATGTTCTCGGCCTTGAACTTCTCGTTGAAGTAGACGATGGAGAACGAATGTTTCAGCGGGTAGCCTATTAAACCGTATTTGTCCATAGTGTGTATGATTAAGTGTGTGTTATTTCGTTGCCATGTAGAGTGTGCACACGCCGAACGTCAGCCGTCGGAAGCGTACTTCCCGGAAGCCGGCACGGCGGATGCCTTCTTGCATGACCTCGCCTTGCGGGAAAGCCTGTATGCTCTGGGGCAGGTAGGTGTAGGCGCTGTTGTCGTGCGAGATGCTGCGGCCGATGACGGGCATCGCCACCCGGGAGTAGAGGGAGAAGAGTTGCTTCATGGGGAAGCGGTCGGGGGTGGACAGTTCCAGGATGACCAGGTGCCCGCCGGGGCGGAGCACGCGGCACATCTCTTGCAGGCCGCGGTCCAGGTGCTCGAAGTTGCGGATGCCGAATGCCACGGTGACGGCGTCGAACGAGGCATCGGGAAACGACAGCGCCTCGCAGTCCTCGCGGCGGAAGCGGATGCGGTCCGCCAGTCCGGCCTCGCTTGCCTTCTGCCGTCCCACCTGCATCATGCCCTCCGAGAGGTCGATGCCCGTCAGCGACCGGGGTTGCAGCAGGCGGCAGGCCAGCAGGGCAAAGTCGCCCGTGCCCGTGGCCACGTCCAGCACGTCTTGCGGGGCGAAGGGTTGCAGCCAGCGGATGGCGCGGCGGCGCCACGAGCGGTCGATGCCGAGCGACATGAGGTGGTTCAACCGGTCGTAGGCCGGGGCGATGTGGTCGAACATGCGTTCCACCTGTTCGGCTTTCCGGCCGTCCGGGCCGTAGGGCATGACTTTCTCTTGCGGGTAATCCATGTTGATTGTAGTTATATATCCTTACATGCAAATGGTAACGGTTGTCTGCGGCAGGTCATGACGGCAGATTATGCAAATCCCTGCCGGAAGACCTCGTAGGAGAGGATGAAAGACCCCACGCGTGGGATATGGATGCACCCCATGCGTGGGGTATTGCAGTCATCCACGCGTGGGGGGATTCCGGATGCTTATGCGTTAAGATAATCCGTTACATTCCGTTCGATGCGGGCGGCGATGTTTTCCGTCTCTTCGCGCACAAACTTCTCGCCCGTAATGTGCTCGTACAGCTCGATGTAGCGGTTGCTGATGGCTTCCACTATCTCGTCGGTCATTTCGGGCACTTGCTGGCCCTCCTTGCCTTGGAAGCCGTTGTCCATGAGCCACTCGCGCACGAACTCCTTGCTCAGTTGCTTCTGGGGTTCGCCCTTGGCGAAGCGTTCCTCGTAGCCTTCGCTGTAGAAGTAGCGGCTGGAGTCCGGGGTGTGGATTTCGTCCATGAGGTAAATCTGGCCGTCGTGCGTGCCGAACTCGTACTTCGTGTCCACGAGGATGAGGCCGCGCTGGGCGGCGATTTGGGTGCCGCGCTCGAACAGGCGCAGGGTGTAGTCCTCGAGCAGGGCGTACTCCTCAGGGGTGCACAGGCCGCGCTTGAGGATTTCATCGCGCGAGATGTCGGCGTCGTGCTCGCCAATCTCAGCCTTGGTGGTGGGGGTGATGATGGGAGCCGGGAACTTCTGGTTTTCCTTCATGCCCTCGGGCAGGCGTACGCCGCAGATTTCGCGGACACCGCTCTTGTAGGCGCGCCAGGCCGAGCCGCAGAGGTAGCCGCGCACAATCATCTCGATGGGGAAGCCCTTGCACATGACTCCCACGGTGACCATGGGGTCGGGCGTGGCGAGCTTCCAGTTGGGGCAGATGTCCGTGGTGGCGTCCAGGAACTTGGCTGCAATCTGGTTCAGCATCTGGCCCTTGAAGGGGATGCCCTTGGGAAGGATGACGTCGAATGCCGAGATGCGGTCGGTGGCGACCATGACGAGCTTCTTGCCGTCGATGTTGTAAACGTCGCGTACTTTCCCGTGGTAGACCGTTTGCTGTCCCGGGAAGTGATAATCTGTTTGGGTTAATGCTTTCATATCGTCTTGTTATTTAGCTATGGTTTCTTCTTTGCCGGCGGCGGTGGCGTGCTGTTCTTTGTCGAACTTCTCATACGCCTCGACGATGCGGGTGACGAGCTTGTGGCGGACGATGTCCTTGCGGTTGAGCTCGATGAAGGCTATGCCTTTCACGCCCTTCAGGATTTTCATGGCCTGCACCAGTCCGGAGGTCTGCGAGGGAGGCAGGTCTATCTGCGTCATGTCGCCGGTGACTATCATCTTGGTGTTCATGCCCATGCGGGTGAGGAACATCTTAATTTGGGCCGAAGTGGTGTTCTGTGCCTCGTCGAGGATGACGACGGCATCGTTCAGCGTGCGGCCGCGCATAAAGGCCAGGGGGGCTATTTGGATGACGTTCTGATCCATGTATTCCTGTAACTTGGCCGGGGGTATCATATCTTGCAGGGCGTCGTAGAGGGGTTGGAGATAGGGGTCGATTTTCTCCTTCATGTCGCCCGGCAGGAACCCAAGCTTCTCGCCGGCTTCTACGGCGGGGCGGGAGAGGATAATCCGCTTTATCTCCTTGTTCTTCAGCGCGCGCACGGCAAGGGCGATGGCCGTGTAGGTCTTGCCCGAACCTGCCGGTCCGATGGCAAAGAGCATGTCGTGCTGGCGGAAAGCTTCGACGAGGCGCAGTTGGTTGTCGCTCCGGGGGATGATGGGTTTGCCGGTGACGCTGAACACGATGACGTTGCCGTTCTTCTCCGTCTGGGGGGCATTGCCCTTGACGATGTCGAGGATGGTCTCTTCGCGCAGGGCGTTATACTCCAGGCAGTAACGCTCCATCCTTTGTATGTTTTCCTCGAAGGCGCACATCTCTTCCTCGTCGCCCAGCACCTTGATGACGTTGCCCCTGGCCACGATGCGCAGCTTGGGGTAGAGCGCCTTGATGAGTTGCATATTGGCGTTGTTCACTCCGTAGAAGGTGACGGGGTCTACGTCTTCCAGTATGATGAGCTTTTCTATCATCGGTGTGTGTGCTATTTGGTGCAAAGGTAGTAAAAGGTTGTGTAATCAGTGCATCCGGCGGTGACTTTTTACGGCGGAGGCGGAAAATGGGCAGGCGTGAAGGGGCGGGTGGGGGTACTGTGGGGGCCTTATGCTTGCCGCAGGGTACATTCCAGGTAATAGCCTTTTCCCCTCACGGTGACCAGGCGGTAGCGGGGAAAGTCGCGCAGCACCTTCCGTATGGTCTTGATGTGGGTATCGATTTTCTCGTTGGCGTTGTCATCGGTAGGCCAGAAGGCCTGTTTGATTTCTCAAGGCGCGCGCCGTGGTGCTGGCTTTTACGGGCATAGGCTGTGGTCCTTGCTTGGCTGCCGTCCCCGTGCTGGAGTCTTTGCCCGACCGGTTCGCTCCGGGGGACTGTGAGGTGGTGTCCATAGAGTGCTGGGGGCACCGGGCGCACTCACTGCGTGTCTATGCCGAGAGGAACGGCATCACCCATCCCTTCCTGATGGGCACGGAGGATGTCGTCAACGATTACTTAGGGGGGAGGCGTGGCGTGCCGGTGTTCTTTGTGCTGGACGGGCAGCGCGTTGTGCGCCACGTGTTCATGGGCTTCGACCCGGAGGAGGGAGGCGAAAGCATATACTCCGCCGTTCGGGACGTGCTGGCGGGGAGTTAAGGGAGGAAGGTAACTTCGCAGTCCTTGGCTGCGGCATAGGTTTCCAGTAGCCCGCAGGTCATGTTGGCTGCGGCGTGCAGGCTGGCCGCGTTGTCATCATAGCCGTTGATGAGTGCCAGTATGTGGCGGGTGTTCACGTCCATTTTCGTGCGCTCATGGTCGCTGGTGGGGGTGCCGATGCCGCCCGCCAAGTCGCGCCACACGGGAAGTCCCTCGATGTTGAGTGGTCCCCGCCCGATACCCTCGAATGCTTCTCCTGCACGTCCTACGCCCAAGGTGAGGGTGTCACCCTGAATTTTGTCTGCATCAAAGCCGCCGATACTGTAGCCCGTGCGCAGCGATACCAAGTTGATGAGGTCGACGAGCGTGTCGATGCGATACAGTTCCAACCCGCGGAGCAGGCGACGGCGCAGGGCTTCGGCCGAGGGACGGTACCGGCTGGGGTCTTTGCCCAGACTGCGGTAAGCCTCGCGGGTGGCCTGGATGGCGGGTTGCTGCTTGATGCTGTCCGGCGTAGCGTCGGCTCTCAGCCGGCGGGTGAAGTCGGCTATCTCTTGCCAGAGGCCTTCGCTGGACGGGGTGTTCTGTACCGCGGCGTAGATGGCTGCCACGCGGTAGTGGGGGCAGGAGGCAAGAAGCTCGGGGGAGAGGTGTAACTGGTACATGGCGGTCATTCTTCGTCCTCCCAGTCTTCTTCGTACTCGTAGCCTTCAAGGTCTTCCACGTCGTCAGGGTCGTCGTATTCCACAGACAAGTCTTCGCCCTCAAGGCGCAGTTCGTCGGGCAGGCGGGTGAGGTCCTTGGGACGGTGCGCCAGGCTCTCGATGTGGCCTTCCAGTTTGTTGCTTTCTTCGTTCAACTCTGTCCAAAGGATGTCTTTCAGCTGGTCGAGGCCGAGGCCGCTTACGGATGAGATGAATACGTGGGGCACGCCCTGGGGCAGGGTAGGCTCCAGTTGATGGATAAGTTCATCGTCGAGCATGTCGCTCTTGGTGACGGCGAGGACTCTATGCTTGTCGAGCATCTCGGGGTTGAAACTCCGCAGCTCACGGAGCAGTATGTCGTATTCCCGGGCGATATCGTCGCTGTCGGCAGGGACGGTGAAGAGGAGCAACGAGTTCCGCTCGATGTGCCTCAGGAAGCGGAGCCCGAGGCCTTTGCCCTCGCTGGCACCCTCGATGATGCCGGGGATGTCGGCCATGACGAACGACTTGTTGTCACGGTAGGGCACAATGCCCAGGCTTGGCTCCATGGTAGTGAAAGGGTAGTCGGCTATCTTCGGGCGTGCGGCCGAGACTGCGCTGAGCAGGGTGGACTTGCCCGCGTTGGGGAAGCCCACCAGTCCCACGTCGGCCAGCAGTTTCAGTTCGAGGATGACGGTCATTTCCTGCATCGGTTCGCCGGGCTGTGCAAAGCGTGGCGCCTGGCGCGTGGCGGTGCGGAAGTGCCAGTTGCCCAAGCCTCCGCGCCCGCCCTTGAGCAGGATGACTTCCTGGCCGTGCTCGGTGACGTCGCACAGGTATTGCCCCGTCTCGGCATTGTAGGCCACTGTGCCGCAGGGCACTTCGATGACTCGGTCTTCGCCGTCCTTGCCAAAGCTGCGGTTCTTCGAGCCGCTCTCGCCGTGCCCGGCCAGGACGTGCCGTTGGTAGCGCAGGTGCAGCAGGGTCCAGTAGTTTCGGTTAGCCCGGAGGATGATATCCCCTCCTTTGCCCCCGTCGCCCCCGTCCGGCCCGCCGTGGGGCTGGTATTTGGCCCGGCGCATGTGTGTGGAGCCCCGGCCTCCCTTGCCCGAGCGGCAATAGATTTTCACGTAGTCTACAAAGTTCGAATCGGCCATGGTGATATTTATGTAATATGGTGTAGTTTATTCTTGGGGCAAAGGTAACAAAATTCCGGTCTACGGTAAGTCTTTCTCCCGGTTTTTTATTCTGCCGATGTAAAACCTCCGGAATTTTATCTACCTTTGCGGCAGTAATTTTAAATGCGAATAGACGTATGTTTTCCGGAATTGTAGAAGAATGCGCCACGCTGGTGGCCTTGGTGAAAGAACAAGAAAATGTGCATTTCACCTTCAAATGCTCGTTTGCCGGCGAGTTGAAAATAGACCAAAGCGTTTCCCATAACGGTGTGTGCCTGACGGTTGTCAGCCTGGCAGGCGACACGTACACCGTGACTGCCATGAAAGAAACCTTGGAACGTTCCAACCTGGGGTTGCTGAAGCCCGGCGACGAGGTGAACGTAGAGCGCAGCATGTTGATGAACGGCAGGCTCGATGGCCATATCGTGCAGGGGCATGTAGACCAGACAGCCACCTGTGTGGACGTGCAGGACGCCGCAGGGAGCTATTACTTCACTTTCCGCTATGCATTTGATAAAGAAATGGCAAAGCGGGGTTATCTGACAGTCGATAAAGGCTCAGTGACGGTCAACGGGGTCAGTCTGACGGTATGCAACCCCACGGACGACACTTTCCAGGTGGCCATCATTCCTTATACCTTTGAACATACCAATTTCCACTCCATCAAGGTTGGCACAGTGGTCAATCTGGAGTTCGACATCATAGGCAAGTATATCAGCCGCATGTTGCAATACCAATAAAAACGCCCCCGTCGGGGAATAGCTGGGGAAGAAGCCTACAAGTCTTTCAGCAGCACCTGTCCGGCACTTTTGTAGTATTCTTCCTTGGCTTTCATCAGCACGTCCCATTCATCATTGAATCGGGTTTCCGTATCTACTTTGAAGTTTTCCGAGCCCCTGCTGTCCAGCCGGTCCAGCAGGACGGCCACATTCAGTTTCCCTATATCCATAGAGGGCTGGTACGCCATGTCCTCGCTTTTCTCGTCGCGGGCAACCTCGTGCAGCAGATTGATTTCCTGTAGTTCGTAAAGGGTCTGCTGGGTGAGCCGGATAGGAATGCGGTATTCCTCCGACAGCTCTTGGGCAGTGTAAGGCGGCTCGTTCTTTTCAAAACGTTTGGAGATGACGGACATGATGAGGATGGCGATGAACTCCCGGTACCGATGGCTGGCATTGCGCGTGTCGGCATCGAAGCTGAACTTGCCGATGTTTTGTCCCGCATACGTCAGTTCCACCCCGAACAGGCATATCGTCCACGATATTTGCACCCACAACAAGAACAGGGGCAGGGCGGCAAAGCTGCCGTAGATGGCATTGTAGCGCGATACCCACAGCTGGCTATGGATGTATAGGAACTGGAATGCCTGGTAGGCTGTCCCCGCCAGGATGCCGGAGATAAGCGCATGTTTCAATTTGACTTTCGTGTTGGGCATGAAGATGTACAGGCCTGTGAACATGCACCAGGTCAGCACATAGGGAATCAGGTTGACCAGGAATTTCCCGATGGGCGCCAGCAAGGTGAAATCTTCCATGTGCTTGATGGTCGTGCTCATGAAGAGGGACAAACCGCCCGATACCACAATGAGCAACGGCAGCAGCAGGAGCATGGAGAAATAATCGGTAATCTTGCGGTACATGCTCCGGGCTTTCTGCACTTGCCAGATGCGGTTGAAAGTGATTTCCATGTTGTTCACCAAGTTGATAACCGACCATAGCAACATCACCAGGCCGATGCCGATGAAAACCCCGCTCTTGGTCTGCGAAAGGTATGAATTGACAAACTGGAGCAGGATTTCCGTGGTCTCGGTCTGTCCGCCCAGTCCTTTGGCCACCTGGCTTTCCATCAGGTTGTCGAAGCCGAATCCCCGTGCAATGGCAAACAGGATGGCCAGTATGGGCACAATGGCAAGCAGTGTGCTGTAGGTCAGTGCTGCCGCTTTGTTCGCCACGCGGTCTTTGCTGAAGCGGGTGATGCAAAGGTAAACGGTCTTGATGATGTTGTAGACGGAGTAGGTCGTTTTGGTGACCTCGTCTTCCGTAATGCGCCAGATGTCATAAGTCAGGAATTTCCACAGGTAGGCAATACGCTTGTTCATGGCAAAAAAGGGAATAATGGATATTAGTGAAAAGCAGCCGGCCTGTAAGCCGGGTTCTGTGCCTTGCCTGCCGGCCGTAAGGACCGGCAGGCAAGGTGCCTGTCATTTATCTGAACCGCGTGTCGCCACGGCGGCTTTAGCGGTCTACCCTCCGACATGGGGCGAGCTACCCTCATAGCGCCGGTTTACATGACCTTGCAACTCCCAAGACGCACGGCTCTTGTGTCGCCACAAGACCGGTGGGCTCTTACCCCGCCTTCTCACCCTTGCCGCAAATCCCGTAAAGTGCATACGGGAATGTGGCGGTTGTTTTCTTCTGCGTTACTCTACCCTTGCGGACAGCTTTCTGTTAGGAAGTGGGATGCTCTGTGTTGCCCGGACTTTCCTCCTGCACGCGGGTGCAAGCGACAGGCCGGCCGACTGCTTTATGCCGGCAAAGGTACGTAATATGTGCGGAATAAACTAAAGGGAAGGGGTAAAATGTGTGGATGCCAAGCGGGTTAATCCCCTGCCGTTTTCTCCTGCCTGCATTTTGCTTTTCTAATGCATCCCGCCTTCTTATGGTGCAAATGTTTTACAATGCACTTCCTGTCCATTCATTGTCCTATTTTTCCGATTTTCCTTGTCTTTTTCCTCTATGGGGCTTGTAGAGAACGAGTTACTGTGGAAAACCATCCAACTCCCTACCCGCTACCTACCAACTCCCTACCTGCTCCTTACCAACTCCTTTTATTTTTTATATCTTTAACGCTTTATTGGAAAGGAGGTGGAAGGGAGATTTTAGGTGGAAAATATTGATAGGAAACGTCCGGTGAGAATATCCTTGGCAGGTAGAATGAAAAAGGCTGCCGGATGGGCCGTAATTTGAAAATGAATTGTAATTTTGCGAAGAAAACAAACCGTATAACCATTGCTGATGAAAACAGGAATTGTAGCTTTCGTTTTATGCTTGGGGGGCTTACCGGCGTTTGCCGCCGTCGGGCATGGGGAAATCCCGCCGGAAATAGCCCGGCTGACCGACAGTTTGAAACAGGTGTATGCGCCGGACAGCCGGGTCGCCTTGTTTGACGTGGACTATGCGTTTTCCGGCCGGGACGTCATGCTGCGCGGGATTACGACCTCGGCTGAGGCGAAGCAGGTACTGTCGGACAGGCTGGTTGCCGGCGGTTACCGGGTGGCGGACGGCTTGCAGGTGTTGCCCGATTCGGCCGCGCTGGAGGGCAAGGTGTATGGCGTTGTCAACCTCTCGGTGGCCAATCTGCATAGCCGTGCAGACCATGCTTCGGAGATGATGACGCAGGCGCTGCTGGGCATGCCGGTGCGGGTGTTGCAGCACGAAGACTGGTACCGCATACAGACGCCGGACCGTTACATCGCCTGGGTGCACCGTGCCGGGGTCTGCCCGATGACGCGTGAGGAACTTTCGGCCTGGAACCGCGCGGAAAAGGTGGTGGTTACCTCGCACTATGGGTTTGTATATTCGCTTCCCGACCGTCGTTCGCAGACGGTGTCGGACGTGGTAGCGGGCAACCGCCTGAAGCTGGCGGGTAGCCGGGACGGTTTTTATGAAGTGGTTTATCCCGACGGGCGCAGGGGGTATCTGCCCAAGGCGGATGCGATGCCCGGGCGGCAATGGCGTGCCGGCCTGAAACAGGGGGCGGAAGACATCATTGCAACGGCGCACACCTTGATGGGGGTGCCTTACCTGTGGGCGGGGACTTCGTCCAAGGGCATGGATTGCAGCGGGTTTGTGCGGACGGTGCTCTTTATGCACGACATCATTATTCCGCGCGATGCCTCCCAGCAGGCCTACGTGGGGCAGCACATCGACATTGCTCCCGACTTCGGCAACCTGCAGCCGGGCGATTTGCTGTTTTTCGGCCGGAAGGCCACACCCGGTAGGAAAGAGCGTATCGTGCACGTGGGCATATATATCGGCGGCAAGCGTTTCATACATTCGCAGGGCAATGTAAGGGTGGGCAGTCTTGACCCTTCCGACGCCTGTTTCGACGAGTTTAACCGGGGCAGGCTGCTGTTTGCCACCCGCTTCTTGCCTTATGTCGACAAGGAGGAGGGGCTGAACACTACGGCCACTAATCCTTACTATAAGTAGCGATTAGTGGTTAGTGGTTAATGTGCGCAAAAAGAAAGTGGTAACTGATGAATGTATCAACATGCAGAAGTAACTGAATTCTCCTCCTCCTGGGAGGGGAATCAGTTACCATCTTCTTATTACACATATATTAACCACTAATCACTAATCACTAATCACTAATCACTGTATTAATCACTAACCATTAATCACTAATTAAAGTGCAAAGCAGAAGAAATTTCTTGAAAACGGCAGCCTTGGCTGCCTTGGGCTCGGGACTTGCGGCGGGCAGCCTGGCGGCAAACGAAACAGGGGGCGGACGCGCTGCCTGGTTCAACATCAACCGGCTGGCCGGGGCAGCACCCCGGATGCGGCTGCGCTTCTTTCCCTATGAGCTGAAGCTGAGGCATGTGTTTACAGTCGCCACTTACTCGCGCAGCACCACGCCCGACGTGCAGGTGGAGGTGGAGTACGATGGCGTGGTGGGCTATGGCGAGGCTTCCATGCCGCCTTATCTTCAGCAGGAGCTGGGCTCGGTGGACAGTGTGACGGCTTTCTTGCAGAAGGTGCAAGGAGAAATCGGACGTTTTCAGGACCCGTTTCAGCTGGAGGACATCCTGTCGTACATCGATGGCCTGTCGGGAGGCAATGCGGCGGCAAAGGCGGCGGTGGACATTGCCTTGCACGACCTGGTGGGCAAACTCTTGCAGGCACCTTGGTACAGAATCTGGGGGCTGGACAAGGATAAAGCCCCTTCCACTACCTTTACCATCGGCATTGACACGCCTGAAGTGGTGAGGCAGAAGACCCGGGAATGTGCCGACAGGTTCAACATCCTGAAGGTAAAGCTGGGCAGCGACCACGACAAACAGCTGATAGAAACCATCCGCTCGGTGACCCCCTTGCCCATAGCCGTTGACGCCAACCAGGGTTGGAAAGACAAGCATCGGGCACTCGACATGATACATTGGCTGAAAGAGCAGGGCGTTGTGATGGTGGAGCAGCCCATGCCCAAGGAACAGTTGGACGACCTGGCGTGGGTAACCCGGCAAAGCCCCTTGCCCGTCTTTGCCGATGAGTCTGTGCAGCGGCTGAAGGACATACCTGCCTTGCAAGGCGTCTTTACGGGCATCAACATCAAGCTGATGAAATGCACGGGAATGCGCGAGGCATGGAAAATGCTGACGTTGGCGCGCGCCCTCGGCATGAAGGTGATGATAGGTTGCATGACCGAGACGTCGTGTGCCATCAGTGCTGCCGCCCAGCTTTCGCCTGCGGTCGACTTTGCCGACCTGGACGGGAGCTTGCTGATAGCCAACGACCGTTTTAAGGGCATGGAAGTAGTAAACGGGAAAATCACTTTGCCCGACCGCCCGGGCATTGGGGTGGTGAAACTGTAACCGAAGAAACAGGAGGGGCTTATGAGACAATTGTTCTATGCAGTGGTGTTGCTGGTGCTGGCTTCGGCTTGTGGAATGGAGAGGCCGCGTCGGCCTTATACTTGGGAAGACGACTTGCATCAGCGCCTGCTGGCCGATTTTTGCCTGACGGAGCAGCAGGTCAAGGACTATATCCGCAAGTATATTCCGGAGGTGACGGACGAGCAGATGCGTCGTTGGGAGGAAACCCGTGCCTTGGAGTGCATGTGGCTGGATGGCGAGAAACGTTATTTCATCAATGCTGGCCCCAACCTTTTCCGGATAGATTCGGCCTGCCGGGACAGAAAGTTGGCTAAGGAAGGGGTGATTGTGGGAGGCGCGGAGCGAGTGAACGCGGAGAACGTGCCGGCCATTATCCGTGCGGCGAAAGACAGTGCGAGGACTATGGTACAGCCCAAGCGCATGCGGGTGACTTATACCTTGACGGTGGACACCAATGCTGTTCCGGCGGGGGAGGTGGTGCGTTGCTGGTTGCCCTTCCCGCGTACCGATGTGGCACGGCAGCAGGATGTGAAACTGCTGGGGACAAGCGAGCCGGAATATGTGTTGGCACCCCAAGATTGTGCCCACAGCACGCTCTATATGGAGAAACGGGCGGTACAGGGACGGCCGACGGTGTTTTCCGAGACCTTTGAATATACTTCGTATGGCGAATGGCATGACCTGGGGCCGGAAGACGTGCAGCCTTACGATACAATGTCCCGGCTTTACCGGGAGTACACGGCCGAGCGCGAAAAACATGTGGTATTTACCCCTCGTTTGCGCGAACTTGCCGCCCGGCTTGCGGACGGGGAGGACAATCCTTATCTGAAGGCCAAACGTATTTTCCGCTGGATAGGTAACCATTTCCCTTGGGCGTCTGCCAGGGAATATTCCACGATAGACAACATTCCGGAGTATGTGCTGGACAACCGCCACGGCGATTGCGGACAGGTATCCCTGCTTTTGGTCACCCTTTGCCGCCTTTGCGGTATTCCTGCCCGTTTCCAGAGCGGCTTCATGATGCATCCCCGTGCCTGGAACTTGCACGATTGGGCGGAAGTGTATTTTGAAGGCGTCGGCTGGGTGCCGGTCGATCAGTCGTTGGGCATGCCTTCCTTTGCCCGCAATGCCGGTGAGGAATACTTCTTTTTGGGCGGCATCGATTCGTGGCGCATGGTGGTGAACACGGATTATGGCATGCCGTTGGTGCCTGCCAAGAGATATCCGCGCAGTGAAACCGTAGATTTCCAGCGCGGGGAAGTGGAGTGGGAAGGCGGTAACCTGTACTTCACGCAGTGGAACTATGACATGGAGATAGAATACCTGAATTACTGATTCCCCATTCTTTGCCTTTGCACCTTTGCGGATGGCATTTTAACAGTCTGGAAACGTGCATAAATGCTAATTTGTCAGTCTTTGCCGTTAACCGCTGTTAAGCCCTAAATAGGCTCTGTTAAAAGAGAACAAAAAAGAGTGCCAAGCGGAAGAAGTGAATGTTTTTTGCTGTTATTTTAACGTCGAAAAGTTAAACGAAATGCGAATATTAACATTTAAACTCATAGAAAAGTTATGAAACAGACGACGAAAAATATCTTGGGAGTAGCAGCCATCGTGCTGCTCAGTTCGGGAGTAGGCGGCTATACGGCCTATAAGTTGCTGAGTAAGGAAAGGGTTGCCAATGCCACTTTCAATGAGTTGTTCCCGCAAAATCCGGCAAGCAACGTAAGGCTGGCGGCTTTCAGTGCGGTGGACGCGCAGCCAGTAGACCTGACGCAGGCTGCCGAGACTTCGGTGCATGCCGTGGTGCATATCCGTGCCACCCAGCTGGGGCGGACGGAAACCGTGCGGACGGCACCTGATATTTTTGATTTCTTCTTCGGCGACGGCCGGGGGCAGCAGCGGCAGATACAGACTCAGCCGCGCGTAGGCTTCGGTTCGGGAGTCATCATCTCGAAAGACGGCTACATCGTGACGAATAACCACGTGGTGGAAGGTGCCGACGAGATTGCCGTGAAGCTGAACGACGAGCGCGAGCTGAAGGGCCGCATTATCGGGACGGACGAGAGTACCGACCTTGCCTTGCTGAAGATAGAAGGCGATGATTTCCCCACGATTCCTATCGGCAATTCGGACGACCTTAAGGTGGGCGAATGGGTGCTGGCGGTAGGCAATCCGTTTAACCTGAATTCTACGGTGACGGCCGGCATTGTAAGTGCCAAGGCACGTTCCATCGGGGCGATGAGCGCCAACGGCAAGGCTGCCGATATCCAATCGTTCATCCAAACGGATGCTGCCATCAACTCCGGCAACAGTGGCGGTGCGCTGGTCAACTCCAAGGGTGAACTGGTGGGCATCAATGCCATGCTTTATTCGCCCACGGGCGCATATTCGGGCTACGGCTTTGCCATCCCGACCAGCATCATGACGAAGGTGGTTGCCGACTTGAAGCAGTACGGTACCGTACAGCGTGCCATGCTGGGCATCTCGTGCAATGATTTGAACATCGGCCTGGTGGTAGACGAGGAAAACAAGCAGGTGAAAGAAATCAAGGACAAAGCCAAAGAACTGGGCTTGAAGGAAGGCCTTTGGATTCGTGAGGTTGTAGACGGCGGTTCGGCTGACGGCTTCCTGGAGGTAGACGACGTGCTGACGGCTATCGAGGGCAAGAAAATCCACCGCTTTGCCGATTTGCAGGAGGAACTGGCCAAGCATCGTCCCGGCGACAAGGTGACGGTGACCGTGGTGCGCGACAAGAAAGAAAAGAATGTCACTCTGACGCTGAAGAACCAGCAGGGGAATACGAAGGTTGTGAAAGAGGCCGACATGGAACTGCTGGGCGCTGCTTTCCGACCCATACCTGACGAACTGAAAGAACAGCTTAACTTGAATTACGGCCTTGAAGTGACCGGTGTACGCGATGGCAAGATGAAAGAGGCCGGCATCCGCCGCGGTTTCATCATCCTGAAGGTGAACGATGTGCCGATGAAGAGCGTGGCAGACATGGAGGCCGCCTTGAAAGAGGCTTCGCGTTCCAGCGAACCGGTATTGTTCATCACCGGAAAATTCCCGTCGGGCAGGGTAGGCTATTACGCCGTGAATGTCGGCCAAGAGGACTGACAGAACCTCCCCGAGAAAATAACCGTTGCAAAGAGGTTGCAACGGACAAGAATAACCGTTGCAGTCAATAGGATTAGGATAGCTTAGGCAAAAGGTAATAAGATTGTGTGTTAATTACTACGGGAAAGGATGCCGCCTGCGGAAGGCGGCATCCTTTTTGCTGGGAAATACGTGTAAATAAAATGCAAAAGTCGGCAGGAAATACTTGCAATACGAATATTTTGTGCTACCTTTGCAACCTAATATGTATTGTAGAGAATGAGACAATTAAAGATTACAAAAAGTATCACCAACCGTGAGAGCGCTTCTTTGGACAAGTACTTGCAGGAAATAGGTCGTGAGGACCTTATTACTGTCGAGGAAGAAGTAGAGCTTGCACAGCGCATCCGCAAAGGTGACCGTGCCGCATTGGAAAAACTGACCCGTGCTAATTTGCGTTTTGTCGTATCTGTAGCCAAGCAGTACCAGAATCAAGGTTTGAGCCTGCCCGACTTGATTAATGAGGGTAACCTGGGACTGATTAAGGCTGCCGAGAAGTTTGATGAAACGCGTGGTTTCAAGTTTATCAGTTATGCGGTGTGGTGGATACGCCAGTCCATTCTCCAGGCTTTGGCAGAGCAGTCGCGCATTGTGCGCCTTCCGCTGAACCAGGTAGGCTCGCTGAACAAAATCAGCAAGGCTTTCTCCAAGTTCGAGCAGGAAAACGAACGCCGCCCGTCGCCCGAAGAACTGGCAGATGAACTGGAAATTCCGGTGGACAAAATCTCCGATACGCTGAAGGTGTCCGGCCGCCACATTTCGGTGGACGCTCCTTTCGTGGAAGGCGAAGACAACAGTCTGCTTGATGTGCTGGTCAACGACGACTCTCCGATGGCCGACCGCGCGCTGGTGAACGAGTCTCTTGCGAGGGAAATCGATAGGGCACTTTCTACGTTAACCGAGCGCGAAAAAGAAATCATCCAGATGTTTTTCGGCATCGGACAACAGGAAATGACACTGGAAGAAATCGGCGACAAATTCGGGCTTACCCGTGAGCGTGTGCGCCAGATTAAGGAAAAAGCAATCAGAAGATTAAGACAAAGTAATCGTAGCAAATTGCTCAAATCTTATTTGGGATGAATAAGAAATATCGGTTTCCGACAAATTAAAGGTATTAAAAACCGGTCTGCCTTGCTGAGGTGGCCGGTTTTTTTGTTACCTTTGCCCCCAATCAATCAATATTTAAGAAAGATGAAATACTTGCGTACGTTTTTGCTGGTGGCAATGGCATGGATGGCATGCTCTGCCTTTACAATGAAAAGCAAGGAAAAGCCGGTGTATGTATTCGGGATTGCCGCTTCCTTTAACGATACCATTGTTTACTATACCGAGATTCAACAACTGGACAGTGTGTATCTGGACAAGGACGGATTTTTGCCTGACCGTGCCGTATATTCCTATCAGCTGAAGAGTCACTTGGAGTACACCTTGGGCAAGACCAACTACACGTGCATGATTTACTTCTCGGAAAACAAGGGAAAGCTTGGCAAAGAGGCAGACAAGCTGAAGAACAGGTACCGGAAGAACGAGGGCATGGCATTGCAGGCTGTCGACCCTACTGTTTTCACTTTCAAGAGACCTAAGGACTAAGGTATGAAAGTGCGGTTGTTGATAGGAATAAGCCTGCTGGCGTTCTTGGTGTCGTGCGAGCAGAGGGCGGACATCGTAATCCCGACACCGGCGGAAAAGACGGTGCTGGTGTATTTTGCGGCGGATAACAACCTTGCCCAGTATGTGCAGCTTGACATTGATGAAATGAAGCAGAGCATGGAAGAACATCCGCTCTCCGTGTCCCAGCATTTGTTGCTTTACAAAGACACGGGCGGGGAAGCAGAGTTAATAGAACTGGTGAACCGCAACGGGCAGGTCATAGAAAAAGTTGTGAAGACTTATCCCGACCGGAATTCCGTAGGGGTGGAGGAAATGTCGGAGGTGTTCAACGACGTGTTCAACAACCCTGCATACGAGGCCGAGAGCTATGGGCTGGTGTATTGGTCGCACGGTGAGGGTTGGATTCCTTATCCCCTGCCGTCTACCCGCTGGATTGGGCAAGACAGTAGTTTCGGGGACAATCGTATGAACCTCTCCGAATTCAAGCAGGTGCTTGACGCGGCTCCTCATTTTGATTATATCCTGTTTGACGCTTGCTTCATGCAGAGCATTGAGGTGTCGTATGAGTTGCGCGCTTATGCCGATTACTTCATTGCCTCGCCTACCGAAACGCCCGTGACGGGGGCGCCTTATGATGCCATTCTCCCGTATATGTTCGGTAACGGCCGGGCGGCGGACTTAGCGAAGGCTTATTATGAGGCGTATGCGGAATTATATATCCCGGGTTATATGATGAGTAGTATGAATGAACCTTGGTCGATGGGTGCTGCCATCTGTGTGGTAGAGGTTGCCGGACTGGAAGGTTTGGCTGGTGCTACGTATGAAGCCTTGCAGGCCTTGGAAGCTCCGGCAAACTGTAGAGCTTTGCGGGAGCAGGCATTTGATTATGATAAGCGCAGTAAAAGCAGTAACTTATACATCGGCTATTACGATTTGGTGGATGTCATGCAGGTATTGCTTACAGAAGATGCCTATGCCACTTGGAAGCAGGCGTATGATGCAGCTGTTCCCTATTACAAAACGACTGATAGTAATTATTCCTCTTCTGCGGGTATTTTCTCCATGACAGGTACCCACGGCGTTACCCAGTACCTGCCGTCGGCTCCTGGTGTGGAGGCTTGCGAGGCTTATCACACGCTGGATTGGTATGATGCGGCAGGAATCTCTGCCTTAGGCTGGTAAGGGAAGAGGACACAGGGTTTGTCAGATAAAAGTTCAAAGGAAAAGGCCCTTGCACTCCCGGCAGGAGTGCAGGGGCTTTCTTTTTGTGCTGGCGGCAGGGTTGAGGCCGGGCGTTAAAAAAAACAGCACCTCCCTCATTCGCTCATGAGGAAGGTGCCTTACACAAAAACTAAACTAGACTTAACTAAACTATTCTGTCTCGGAGTTTCACAACTCCTTTTTCAGCACCGCAAAGATAAAGAAATATTTTGAATATGCAATAACGGGACGGGGAATAAATGGACAAATGGCCTGTTTTTGTCGACAAAACGACTTCGGGAACCCTATCCGGTTCCTTATAACGACCCGTACCCGGTTCCTTGTAAGGACACCGACCGGTTCCCGGCGTCAGCTGCGCTGGTTGAGGTAGTCTTGGAAGGCTTGCTTGTAGCTGTCGCTGATGGGGATGTAGGTTTTGCCGAACACAATGCGTCCGCGGTCTACTACGCGTATCTTTTCTTTCTGTACGATGTACGAGCGGTGTACGCGCATGAAGCGCGAGGCGGGCAGCAGGTCTTCCATGGCCTTCATGCTCATGAGCGACAGGATGGGTTTGGGTGAGTTTTCCTCGTATATCTTGATGTAGTCTTTCAGTCCTTCGACGTAGAGTATGTTCTTCAGTTCTATCTGCACCAGTTTGTAGCCGCTTTTCACGAAGATGCTTTGGATGTCTTCGCGGGGCTGTTGCAGCAGTTCGAACCATTTCTGTGCTTTGTTGGCGGCTTGCAGGAAGTCGGCATACGAGATGGGCTTCAGCAGGTAGTCCAGTGCGTTCACCTTGTAGCCGTCGATGGCATACTGGTCGAAAGCGGTGGTGAAGACGATGCGTGTGGCGGGCGATACCATTCGGGAAAACTCCAGCCCGTTGAGTTCGGGCATCTGGATGTCGAGGTACAGCAGGTCGACGTGGCGGTCGGGCAGTTCCTTCATGGCCTGCACGGCGCTGGAGTATTTGCCTGCCAGTTCCAGGAAGGGGGTCTTGTTCACATAGCTTTCCAGCAGGTCGAGGGCGAGGGGTTCGTCGTCTACGATGGCACATTTCAGGTTCATGGCGCAGGTGTTTTATCGATGATTAATGAGGATTGGTAGATGCTGCCGTCCGGAGTGGGCCCGTATTGCCAGCGGTAGTGTCCGTGGTAGGTCAGTTCCAGGCGTTTTTTCACTTGTTCCAGCCCTATGCCGCTGCCGCTTTTGTCGGTGTGGCTTTTGGGGTGGTTGCTGTTCTCTATCTCGCAGCGGATGGTATCTTCGTCTTCGGTGAGGCGGATGCGGATGAAGCTGGGCTCGGTGGGCGAGATGCCGTGCTTGAAAGCGTTTTCGATGAGCGAGATGAAGATGAGCGGGGCGATGGGCGTGCGGCTGTCCGGGTGGATGTCGAAGGTGGTTTCTACCCGGACGCGGTCGGAGAGGCGGATGCGCATCAGCTCGATGTAGTTGCGTATGAAGTCCATCTCCTTGTTCAGCGGTGTGAAGCTTTGCTGGTTGTCGTAGAGCACGTGGCGCAGCAGGCGGCTCAGCTCTTGCACGGCTTCCTGTGCCTTGTCGGCATCAAAGGCTATCAGCGCGTAGATGTTGTTCAGCGTGTTGAGCAGGAAGTGGGGGTTGAGCTGGTTGCGCAGGTTCTTCAGTTCGGCTTCCATGCGGCTTTTTTCGGCTTCCTGCAAGGCCGATTCGTTTTGCTTCCACCTCATGCTGAGGCGGATGGCGGCGCTCATGCCGGCAATGAGCGCCAGCGAGCAGGCGTCGCGCAGGATGAACATCCACTTGGGCGGGCCGATGGGCCTGCCTTCGGTGAGCTTGCGGATGAGCTCGCCGTACAGGTATTCCTGCCAGACGTGCCCTGCCGCCACCACCAGGGCGATGAGCACGAGGTTGAAGGCGAGGTAGTGTCTTATCTTCCCTTTGAACAGGTAGTGGGGGATAAGCAGGAAGTAGTTGACGTAGAACGTGACGAGGAACGACAGCGGCATGATGAGCCCGTGCCCCACGTAGTCCGTCCAGTTGATGTTGGCTCCGCTGCGGCTTATCATCAGGAAAGGGAATCCGAAAGCGATGCCCCAGCCGATGACGTGGACCAGTATTCCCAAGGTCCGTGGCTGTTTGTCCATGCTGTTTTTCATCATATCTTCGCAAAGTTAATCATTTTATGGGTACTTCCCCATAGTCTTGGCTGTAAAAAGAAGAAAGGCGTGCCGTGCCCCCGGGGGATGTTCCCTGCGGAAGGACGGTGGTTCCCACGCCGTGGAACCGATGGTTCCGACGTAGAGGAACCGCGGTTCCGACGTAGGGGAACCAGGGTTCCGACGTAGTGGAACGACGGTTCCGACGTAGGGGAACCAGGGTTCCGACGTAGTGGAACGACGGTTCCAGGCTTTGGAAAAGTCTGGAACCATTAACTGCCTCATCCTCTTACTCGTAGCGGATGGCCTCGATGGGGTCGAGCTGTGCCGCCTTCTTGGCCGGATACCAGCCGAAGAACACGCCCGTGAAGGTGCAGACGGCAAAGGAGAGCAGCACGCTCCACGGCTGGATGAATACCGGCCAGCCTGCTACTGCCTTCACCACGAACGACAGCCCGCACCCCAGCAGCACGCCTATCAGTCCGCCCGTGATGCTGATGAGCACCGCCTCGATGAGGAACTGGCTCAGGATGTCGATGCCCCGCGCGCCGACGGACATGCGCAGGCCTATCTCCCGCGTGCGTTCCGTCACGCTGACGTACATGATGTTCATGATGCCGATGCCGCCTACCACCAGCGAGATGGCGGCGATGCTGGCCAGCAGCGTGGTCATCAGGTCGGTGGTGGTGTTGAGCATTGTGCTGAGCTCTTCCTGGCTGCGGATGGAGAAGTCGTCCTCATCCGTATTCTTCAGCTTGTGGTTGCGGCGCAGGATTTCGCTGATTTCCTCCGTGGCATAGTCCGTCATGCCCTCGCTCAGGGCGGAGGCGAAGATGCCTTGCAGGTAGGTCTGCGCCAGCAGGCGCTTCATCACGGTGGAGTAGGGAGCTAGCACGATGTCGTCCTGGTCCATGCCCATGGAGTTGTAGCCTTTGCTTTTGAGCACGCCCACCACGCGGAAGGGCACCTGGTTGAAGCGGATAATCTGCCCGATGGGGTCCTGCCCGTCGGGGAAAAGGTTGTCCACGATGGTCTTGCCGATGATACACACCTTGGCGGAGGTCTGTATGTCCTGTTCGGTAAACATTTCGCCGCTCTCCACCGTCAGTTGGCGTATTTGCAGGTAGTCCGTGCCTACGCCGCTGATGCTCGAGGGGTAGTTGTTGTTGCCGGCAATGAGCTGGCCGCTGCTGCTTACGTTGGGGCTTACGGCGGAGAGGAAAGTGGTTTCCTGCCGCAGCGACTCATAGTCTGCCAGGTCCAGCGTCTGCATGTCGTCGGCGCTTTGCCGCACGCCTCCCCGCATCTCGCCGCCCGGGTGAATCATAATCATGTTGGAGCCCATCTCCGATATCTGTGCCTGGATGCTTTGCTTGGAGCCTTGCCCGATGGCAATCATCGTGATGACGGAGGTCACGCCGATGATGATGCCCAGCATGGTAAGGAAGGCGCGCATTTTGTTGTTTGCCAAGGCGCGCAGGGCTATTTTGAATAAGTTGGTTCCGTTCATCTTGGTGTAATGTTTATTAGTTGGTGAGGTGACAAGGTGACGAGTTAACAAGGTTACAGGGTTACGAGGTAATGGTTCCCTTGTTAACTAATACCCTTGTCAACTAGTATCCTTGTTCCCTTGTCAACTAAATCCTTATCAACTGAGAATTTAGTCGTCAATGTCGGGCGGCAGTTCCGCCAGGGCGCGGGCGGCGTCCTGTATGTCCGTGTTGGGCGTGTCCTCGGTGACGTGCCCGTCGCGCAGGCGGATGTTGCGGCTGCTGTACTGGGCGATGTCCGGGTTGTGGGTGACGAAGATGATGGTACGTCCCTCGGCGTGCAGCTTCTGGAACAGTACCAATATCTCGTAAGACGTGCGCGTGTCCAGGTTACCCGTGGCTTCGTCCGCCAGTATCACGGCCGGGTTGTTGACCAGCGCCCGGGCAATGGCCACGCGTTGCATCTGTCCGCCGGACATCTGGTTGGACTTGTGTTCCAGCCGGTCGCCCAGCCCTACGGCCACCAGCGCTTCGATGGCTCGGCGGCGCCTTTCGGCCGCCGAGACGGAGGCGTTGTACATCAGCGGAAGTTCCACGTTCTCTACGGCGGTCGTCTTGGGCAGCAGGTTGTAGTTTTGGAACACAAAACCTATCTTGCGGTTGCGCAGTACGGCGCGTTGCGGCTTCGACATGGTGCGCACGGGGATACCGTCCAGCAAGTATTCTCCGCTCGTGGGAGTGTCCAGGCAGCCCAGTATGTTGAGCAGCGTTGACTTGCCCGATCCGCTGGTGCCCATGATGGTGACGAATTCCCCCTCCATGATGCTGAAGGAAACGCCGCGCAAGGCATGTACCGTTTCGTCGCCTACGATGAAGTTACGCTTTATGTTTTGCAGTTCTATGACTTTGTTGCTCATGTTTGGCTTCTTTTTGTATGAGAGTTCCTTGGCGTGTTATTTCTTTCCCCCGTCTTTCTTGTTGTTGCCATGGTCGGGCGGTCCCGGCATGAAGGGGCTTCTGCCGGCATCTCCTTGCGGGGCGGCATTGATAAAGGGATTGGACATGGTGGCTTCGGTGACTACCGTCGTGCCTTCGGCTACGCCCGATATGATTTCGGTGGTGATGCCGTTGCTGATGCCTGTCTCTACGGCGTGTGCCGTGAATACGTTCTTCGCATCCATCGTCCATACTTTGTGCTCGCCCGGGCAGTCGTTGATTACCGCGTCGTCATCCACCAGCGGCTTTTCGGGGCGGAAGCGCAGGGCGCGTGCCGGCACGCAAAGCACGTCTTTACGGTCGAGGGTATAGATGGTGACGTTGGCGGTGAGCCGGGGTTTCAGTTTCAGGTCGGGGTTGGGGGCGCTGATGACCACTTCGTAGGTGATGACGGTGCTGGTGGTGGTGCTGGCTGTCGAGCTGCTCTCGTCGCCCAGGCGTATCTGCGTGACACGTCCCTCGAACACGTCGTTGGGATAGGCGTCGACGGTGAACGTCACCCGCTGGCCTTCCTGCACGCCGCCTATGTCGGCTTCATCCACGTCGGCCACCACTTGCATCTGCGTCAGGTCGGCGGCAATGGTGAACAGGGTCGGGGTCTCGAAGCCCGAAGCCACGGTCTGTCCTTCTTCCACCGCGCGGCTGATGACCACGCCGTCGATGGGCGAGGTGATGACGGTGTACGACAGGTTGCGTTCCGCTTTTTGCAGGGCTGCTTCCGAGGAGGAATAATTGCTTTCCGCCATCTGGTAGTTGTAGAGCGACTGGTCGTAGTCTGCCTGGCTGATGAGGTTCTTGTCGTGCAGGCCCTTGTTGCGTTCGTACGTTTTCTTCTGGTATTCATATTCGGCCTTGGCGCCGTTGTAGGCAGCCCGTGCCGAGGCTACTTCGCTTTCCAGGGTCACGCGGTCCATCATGGCGATGAGTTGTCCTTTCTTCACCACCGAGTTATAGTCCACATAGATTTCGTCGATGATGCCGCTCACCTGCGTACCTACTTCCACTTCGGTAACCGGTTCGATGGAACCTGTGGCAGTGACCGACTCCGAAATCTCCCCTTTCTTTACTACGGCTGTCTCATAGACCAGCTTGCTTTGTGCTTTCTTCCCTCCGAAGAGCCAGATGGCTCCGCCTACTACTATGACGGCAATGAGGACGTAGAGGATGATTTTTTTCTTGCTTTTCATATCTGTTTGTCTATTAATGTTTTTTATTCTGGTTGTTTACAGTTCGACGGATTGCCCCTGGTAGAAGCGTAGCAGCTGCGTGTTGAGGATGGCCATGTATTTGGCTTGCAGCAGTTGCTGCTGGGCGCTGAGCAGGTTGTTCTTTTCGGTGAGCAGTTCCACGGTGTTCTTCATGCCCAGGTTGAACTGTTCGCTCACCAGGTTGTAGCTGGTCTGCGTGCTGTTTACCTGCTGTACGGCGGCTTCGTATTGCTTCTGTGCGCTGTAGGCGTCCAGCCAGTAGCTTTCGATGGTGCGGTACAGTTCTTTCTGTTGGTCCAGCAGGTCCAGTTGGCTGGTTTGCTTTTGCAGCTTGGCTTTGTTCACCTGGCTTTTGGTTTGCCGGCGGTCGAAGAGCGGTATGCTCAGCGTGACGCCCAGCGAGTTGTTCCAGTTCTGCTTGATTTGCTCCGAGAAGGTGAAGTCGTTGCCGTTGGCATTGCTGCTGCCTATGCCTGCCGTCAGGCTGATGGAGGGGATGTAGCCCGACCGTGCCACCTTGATGTCGAGGTCGGCGGCTTCGATGTTCAGTTTGCCCGACTCTATTTCGGGGCGCAGGGCCAGTGCGGCGTGGTATATGTCTTCTTTCTGGGGCAGGGGGGTGAGCACGTCGCTGTTGTCCAGTTGGGGGATGTCGAGCGACATTTCATACATGCCGTCCAGTTCGAGCAGTTGCTTGAGTTGCAGCTTGTAGTCCTGCAAGGTGGCTTCGGAGGTCACTACCTGGTAGTTGTCGTTGCTCACCTGGGCTTCCAGTTGCGCCACGTCGGCAATGGAGAGGCTTCCGGCGTCATACAGTTGCTTGGCGCGTTCGTATTCGGCACGGCTTACTTCCAGGGTGCTGCGGTTCACCTTGACGGCTTCGTCGGCATAGAGAATCTGCATGTACAGCTGGATGATGTTTTCCTGTATGCTGTTCTCGCTTTCCGTCACGGCGAGCTGTGCCATGCGGTTGTTCAGCTTCTGTTGCTTGATGGTGTTGATGCGGCTGCCGCCGTTGAACAGCGTCCAGCTGGCGTCGATGCCGTAGCTGCCGTTGTACGACGTCTTGCTCTGGCTGGTGGTGATGTTGTCGCCGCTGATGATGGTGCCTGTGTTGCTGTTGGGGCGGTTCACCACGCGCTGGCTCAGGCTGCCGTTCAGGCTGGGCAGCCATTCGGCCTTGGCTGTTTTCACGTCTTCCTCGGTGCTTTCGGCGTTGATGCGGTTGCGGCGGATGGTGATGTTGTGCTGCAGGGCGTAGTCTATGCACGTCTGCAGGTTCCATTGCCGGGGCAGGGTGTCGGCCGGTTGTGCCTCGCCGGCGCTTTGGGCGGATAACCGGCTGCAGCCGACCAGGCACAGCGTTATCACGGTCAGTCTTTTCAGGTGTATCATATTCGTTAGTCCTATTTTTATCCACAACAAAGGTAAGCAGGGCGTGCCATCTTTGCAATTCGGATAGACGCACCGGCTTTTTATGTCGTTGAAACGGGAGGGATAGCCGACAATCTTCCGCCGGCAGGCAGGAAAAAATGCGTTTGTCGGCCGGGAAAAATATCCGGGCAGGCTCGAAAAGTTTATCTTAAGGCTTGCGATAATTATCTTAAGCCTGAAGATAATTATCTGCAAGCTTCGGATAATTATCTTAGCGGCTAAGATAAACTTTGCACAAGGGCTTCCGCGGTTTTGCAGGCCGGTTCCCGTTTTTTCCCAGCGGGAAAGCGTTTTTTCCCTGCCGGGACGCCTGGGGCGGGGGCATCCGGGGCGGCGTGTGTTTCTTTTGCCCGTTTCGTTTGGCGGTTCGTGAAAAAGCCGTTATATTTGTTGACGTCGGGAAACGTAAAACTGGTGATGGAAAAATGAAACGGGCAATTGCAGCGATATGGCATTTCTACCGCGAAGGCTTCCGGCAGATGACGTGGGGGCGTGTGTTGTGGCTCATCATCCTGCTGAAGCTGTTGGTGATGTTCGCCGTGTTGCGCCTGTTCTTTTTCCCGGACTTCCTGGGGGCGGTTTCGGCCGGCGACGACAAGGGCGGCTATGTGGGCAACGAGCTGATAAAGCGTGCCGTCCCTGCCACACCTGATTATCCTTAATACATTAATCATATGCTTGAAAACATCGATTCTTCTTTGATCGACTGGTCGCGGGCGCAGTTTGCCTTGACGGCCATTTACCACTGGCTCTTTGTGCCGCTCACGTTGGGGCTTGCCGTAGTGATGGGCATCATGGAAACCCTTTATTACCGCACGGGCTGCGAGTTCTGGAAGCGCACCGCGCGCTTCTGGATGAAACTGTTCGGCATCAACTTTGCCATCGGCGTGGCCACGGGGCTGATTCTGGAGTTTGAGTTCGGTACCAACTGGAGCAATTACTCTTGGTTTGTGGGCGACATCTTCGGGGCGCCGTTGGCCATCGAGGGCATCGTGGCGTTTTTTATGGAGGCCACGTTCATCGCTGTGATGTTCTTTGGCTGGAACAAGGTGGGGCGGGGCTTCCACCTTGCCTCTACTTGGCTTACGGGACTGGGCGCCACGATTTCCGCCTGGTGGATTCTGGTGGCCAATGCCTGGATGCAGAGCCCGGTGGGCATGGTGTTCAACCCGGACACGGCGCGCAACGAGATGGCAGACTTCCTGGCGGTGGCAACCTCGCCCATGGCGGTCAACAAGTTCTGCCACACCGTACTGTCGGGGTGGGTGCTGGGCGCCATCTTTGTGGTGGGCGTCAGCTGCTGGTACCTGTGGCGCAGGCGGGAACGTGAGTTTGCTTTGTCGAGCATCAAGGTGGCTGCCTGGACGGGCTTGTGCGCCGCCCTGCTTTCGGCGTGGACGGGCGACGGTTCCGGCTACCAGGTGGCGCAGAAGCAGCCCATGAAGCTTGCCGCCATGGAGGGCTACTACGACGGCACGGAGGGAGCCGGACTGGTGGCTTTCGGCATACTGAATCCCGCGAAGCAGGCACCCGATGACGGGCGGGATGCTTTCTTGTTCCGCATCGAGATTCCCAAGATGCTTTCCCTGCTGGCCGAACGCCGGGCCGATGCCTTTGTGCCCGGCATCAACGACTTGTTGGAGGGCGGATATACGCTGGAGGACGGCACGCAGGCTTTGTCTGCCAAAGAAAAAATGGAACGGGGCCGGACGGCCATCGCTGCTTTTGCCGATTACCGGGTCGCCAAGGCTGACGGGCGTGAGTCCGATGCGCAGGCTGCCGCCGCCACCTTGCAGGCCAATATGGATTACTTCGGTTACGGATACATCAAGGACGCTTCCGAGCTGGTACCCAACGTGCCGCTTACGTTCTACATGTTTCGTGTGATGGTGATTTTGGGCGGATACTTCATCCTGTTTTTTGCCGTGGTGCTGTTCCTTGCTTACAGGAAGCCGCTGGCAGAGATGCGCTGGATGCACTGGGTGGCTATGCTGACCATTCCGCTGGGCTACCTGGCAGGGCAGGCCGGATGGGCGGTAGCCGAGTGCGGCCGCCAGCCTTGGACCATACAGGACATGTTGCCCACCTTTGCTTCGGTTTCACGCCTGGAGGTAGGTTCGGTACAGACCACTTTTTTTATTTTCCTGGTGCTTTTCACCATTCTCTTGGTGGCGGAAGTCGGCATCATGCTGAAGGCTATCCGCAAAGGACCGGAACCCCAAACTAATATATAATCTTAACGGAATAAATATGGAAAACATGTATACGTTCTTACAACACTATTGGTGGTTCATCATTTCCCTGTTGGGCGGTTTGCTGGTGTTCTTGCTGTTTGTGCAGGGCGGCAACTCCCTGTTGTTCACCTTGGGCAAGACCGAGGAGCAACGCCGCATGCTGGTCAACTCCACGGGGCGGAAGTGGGAGTTTACGTTTACAACCTTGGTGACGTTCGGCGGGGCTTTCTTTGCTTCGTTTCCCCTGTTTTACAGTACCAGCTTCGGCGGGGCCTACTGGTTGTGGATGATTATCCTGTTCAGCTTCGTACTCCAGGCCGTGAGCTACGAGTTTCAGTCACGGACGGGCAATCTGCTGGGCAAGACTACCTACCGCTGGTTCCTGGTGTTGAATGGCGTGATTGGCCCGTTGTTGCTGGGGGCTGCGGTAGCCACTTTCTTCACCGGGTCTGCGTTCTGCATTGACAAAGGGAACCTGACGGAAATAGGAATGCCTGTCATCAGTCGGTGGGCAAACGGTTTTCACGGGCTGGATGCGCTGGGCAATGTGTGGAATATCATTCTTGGCCTGGCTGTCTTTTTCCTGGCACGGGTGTTGGGCATCCTTTACTTTGTGAACAACATTAACGACCGTGAGCTGGACAGCCGTTGCCGTCGTGTGTTGTGGGGAAATGCCGCCCTGTTTCTGGCCTGCTTCCTGCCGTTCCTTATATATATAATGGTGGCAGACGGGTTTGCCGTGCGTCCCGATACGGGGGAAATCTATATGGAACCCTATAAATACCTGCATAACTTCCTGGTGATGCCTGTGGTATTGGTCTTGTTCCTGCTGGGCGTGGTGGGCGTGTTGTGGGGCATTGTCCGCACGTTGTGGAAGCCCGCGTTCCGCAAAGGCATCTGGTGTGCCGGAGCAGGGACAGTGCTTACGGTGTTGGCATTGTTTCTTGTAGCAGGCTATAATCATACGGCCTACTATCCTTCTGTTGCCGACCTGCAAAGTTCGTTGACCTTGGAAAACAGTTGTTCCAGCCCGTTTACCTTAAAGGTGATGGCCTATGTTTCCATCCTGGTACCTTTTGTATTGGCCTATATTTTCTATACCTGGCGGAGCATTGACCGCCGCAAGATTACGGTAGAGGAAATGAAGGCGGAAGGTGAACATCGGTATTAAGTGCCTGATTTTATATCGGCATAGGGTATAAAAAGAGGGTGCAATTCATAAAGAGAATGCACCCTCATATTTTATACAAATATGATTTTATTTGAGTCCGTTCATTTCACCTTGTTTCTTCCTTGTACAAATCTTAAGGTGCTTGCTACCACCAGTGAAACTATTGTTGAATAGACAATGCCCTGCGCGGGAGTGCAGCTTAATGTAAACAAGGCTATGGTCAGGCAAACGGAATAGCAAACAAAAAACGTAAAAATAAAGCTTTTCATAGTTATAATATATAACTCTTCGTATAGGAAGAATTGCCTATATGCTTAATTCTGCGCTTCGGCCTGCTGGATCATTTCCTGGCTGGCATACATGTAGATGTCCACGCGGCGGTTTTCGGCGGCGGTGAGGCTTTCGTCGTATTCGTTGTAGCCTACGCCCGTCACTTGCTTGAACTGTGCAGGCGACACGCCGCAATCTTGCAGGTAGTTTTCTACGGCATACGCGCGGTTTTTCGAGAACTTCATGTTTACGTCATAGGTGCCTGCCTTGTCAGTATGCCCGATGATGGCAACGTCGGTGGTGGCGTCCGAGCGGAGGATTTCAGCCAGTTCGCGTAACCGTGCTTTCGATTCGTTGCTTAAAGTCGTGGAGTTGAAGTCGAACAGGATGCCGTCGGCAAACGACACTTTTACGGCAGGCAGACCGTTGGCATCGGTCACTTGCTCGACCTGTGCGCCTTCTATTTCTGCAGCTTGCGCGGCTTTCTGGTCCATCTTCTTGCCGATGATGACACCCGTGCCGGCTCCTACGGCAGCTCCTACTGCCGCGCCAATGGCAGCGCCTTTCCCTTTTCCTATCAGTCCGCCTATGATGGCTCCGGCTGCCGTGCCCGAACCGGCGCCGATGGCGCCTCCCTTGGCGGTATAACTCATGGTTCCGCAACTGCCCAGCATCAAGGCGGCGGACAGCAATAGGGCTGTAATCTTCATCTGTTTCATACGCAATCAGTTTTAAAATGGGTTTATGGTTAAATGTATAGCAAAGTTAGTGTTTTTCAGCTGTAAAAGAAAATAATACTGCACTAACTTGTCTTTATCGGATGTGATTGATGCAAATGCCTTGCCGGTACCATTGGTAGAGCAGGCGGATGCCCTCGTCGATGTCGATGCGGTGATGCCATCCTAAGCGGTGCAGTTTGGACACATCGGTCAGTTTGCGCGGGGTTCCGTCGGGTTTGGAGGCATCCCACCGCAAGGCCCCGTTGAAACCGACAGTGGCTTTTACTTCCTCTGCTACTTGCTTGATGCTGAGCTCAATGCCTGTCCCTACATTGATGTGGCAGTTGCGCACTTCCCGTTCGGCAGGGTCATAAGTGTCCTTGAAGTCTACGTTGAGCAGCACATGTACGCTGGCGTCCGCCATGTCTTCGCTCCATAGGAATTCCCGGAGCGGTGTGCCTGTCCCCCATAGCGTGACTGCCTGCGAAGTGATGCCATAGCGTGACAGGACTTCCAATATCTCCTCCTGCGGGTGGCTGCCGTCTATACCTTCTACCGGACGAAGGTTCAGGTCTTGCTGTACGGCGTTCCAATCGTTGGCTTCCAGGCAATGGGCCAGATACAACTTGCGCATCATGGCCGGCAGTACATGGCTGTTTTCCAAATGGAAGTTGTCGTTGGGACCGTACAGATTGGTGGGCATGACGGCAATGTAATTGGTGCCGTATTGCAGGTTGAAGCTTTCACACATTTTCAGTCCGGCTATCTTGGCGATGGCGTAAGGCTCGTTGGTATATTCCAGAGGGGAAGTAAGCAGGGCGTCCTCTGTCATGGGCTGCGGAGCCATGCGCGGATAGATGCATGTGCTGCCCAGAAATAATAATTTCTGTACCTGGTGCCGGAAACTTTCTCCGATGACGTTCTGCTGGATTTGCAGGTTCTGGTAAATGAAGTCGGCACGGTAGTTCAGGTTGGCCATGATGCCTCCCACGTGGGCGGCTGCTAATACCACGGCATCAGGTTGCTCTTCGTCGAAGAATTGGCGGACGGCAACCGGGTCCAATAAATCCAGCTCGTGGTGGGTACGTCCTATGAGGTTGGTGTATCCGCGTTGCAGAAGATTGTTCCAGATGGCAGAGCCTACCAGTCCGCGATGGCCTGCCACGTATATTTTGGCTGACGGTTTGAGCATATTCTTAGTCTGTTTACGGTTCATTGGATGTTTGAACGCACACGGCTTAGCGTTTCCGGGGTCATCAACAGGTAAGAGGCGATGTGCGCCATAGGAGCCCGTTTAATCACTTCGGGATGGTGCTTCAGCAAGTTGTGGTAGCGTTCGCTTGCCGTTTCAAAGCGCCAGGAATCGGCTTTTATCTGCGATACGATGAGTGAATATTCCAGGATTTTGCGGTAGAACATGTCCAGCTCGTGTGAGGTTTCGGTGGCTTTCAGCAGATGGTCATAGGGGAGCATGTACACGATGGACGGCTCGAGTGCTTCCACCATCAGGCGGGTAGGCTCATGTTTTAGGGTGCTCTCTATGCAGATAACTACGCTGCCTTCGTATGAGAAGTGTTCGGTAAGGTCTTTCCCGTTCTTATAGTAGAATTGGCGCAACATGCCTTTCCCTACCAGCACGATGTGACAGCTGGTTTCTCCTTCTTTCAGCATGATTTCCCCTTTCTCCGCTTCCCTGCGTATAAGAAGTGCTTCCAGTTGGGCTTTGCCTTCGGCGGTCATTTCCGGGTATTGGGCATCGGCAACGCGGTCGATGGTCTGTCTCAATAATGTATCCATACTATAAGGCTTATGTTTTTTCTTCGCAAAGATAACCGTTTTAAGATAAGTATCGGCTTTGTGCGTTAAAAAAATCTACGGGAAACATTTGCACAGTCCAAAAGTTTGCTTACCTTTGCACCGCATTTCAAAAAAATGCTGGTTTTAACAGAAAGGAAGTTTGGGTGAGTGGCTGAAACCACCAGTTTGCTAAACTGACGTACGGGATTTCCGTACCGGGGGTTCGAATCCCCCAGCTTCCGCATCAAGCACCCTTAGCTCAGTTGGTAGAGCAACTGACTCTTAATCAGTGGGTCCAGGGTTCGAATCCCTGAGGGTGTACCAATGAATTTGGTGGATTCGTCTAGCGGCTAGGACACATGCCTCTCACGCATGGAACACGAGTTCGATTCTCGTATCCACTACATTTTGATAATCAAGCAGCTATCCGGTAAAAAAGGAAGCTGCTTTTTTATTGCGTCATACAGATATTCCCTATCTTTGCACTCCGAAACAATAACAAGATAACATTGTAGGCTTTGAACTGGTTATATACTTTGTTTGTCGAGCATTCGCCTTTGCAGGCGGTCATCATACTTTCGCTCATATCAGCCATTGGCTTGGGATTGGGGAAAGTCCGTATTTGCGGCATTTCGTTGGGAGTGACGTTTGTATTCTTTGCAGGCATCCTGGCGGGGCATTTCGGATTGTCCATCGATCCGCAGATGCTGAATTATGCTGAGAGCTTTGGCTTGGTACTGTTTGTCTATGCTTTGGGGTTACAGGTGGGCCCGGGCTTTTTCAGTTCTTTCCGTCAAGGAGGCATCCAATTGAATATGTTGGCTATCGGGGTAGTCGTAGTCGGTACCCTGATGGCAATAGCCGGCAGCTATCTGGCAGACATCTCGTTGCCCGATATGATGGGCATACTTTGCGGGGCTACGACCAATACACCGGCATTGGGCGCGGCGCAGCAGACTCTGAAGCAGTTAGGCTTGGATGCCAGCACGCCGGCATTGGGATGTGCCGTTACCTATCCGCTGGGGGTAGTGGGGGTGATATTGGGCTTATTGCTAATCCGTAAGTTGCTGGTGCGTCCGGAAGATTTGGCTCCGAAAGAGAAAGAAAACGATAACCATACTTATATAGGTGCATTCCAGGTGCAGAATCCTGCTGTTTTCAATAAAAGCGTCAAGGAACTTGGGGAGTTGAACTACCCTAAATTCGTCATTTCCCGTTTGTGGCGGGATGGGAAAGTAAGTATTCCCACCTCGGAAACAGTGATTAAAGAGGGGGATCGCCTCCTAGTGATAACTTCCGATAAAAATGCCGCCTCGCTGACCGTGCTTTTCGGCGAGCAGGAACATACCGACTGGAATAAAGAGGATATAGACTGGGATGCCATAGACAGCAAGCTGATATCCATGCGCATTGTGGTGACCCGTCCCGAACTGAACGGGAAAAAACTGGGCACCTTGCATTTGCGCAATCATTATGGCATCAACATAACCCGTGTGTACCGCAGCGGCGTGCAATTGCTGGCCACGGCAGAATTAACCTTGCAGTTGGGCGACCGTCTGACGGTAGTGGGCGAGGCTGCCGCCGTACATAATGTGGAAAAAGTGCTGGGCAATGCAGTGAAAAGCCTGAAAGAGCCTAACCTTGTGGCTGTATTTGTAGGCATTATCCTCGGACTGATGCTGGGGGCAGTTCCGATAACCTTGCCCGGTATCAGTGCCCCGGTGAAGCTGGGATTGGCAGGTGGCCCCATCATTGTGGGAATTTTGATAGGTACTTTCGGTCCCCGCCTGCACATGATAACCTATACGACCCGGAGTGCCAACCTGATGTTGCGCGCTTTAGGATTGGCCATGTACTTGGCATGCCTCGGACTTGACGCAGGCGAACACTTCTTTGAAACCGTCTTCCGTCCGGAGGGATTGGTATGGATAGGCACAGGGTTCGTGCTGACAGTAGTCCCGGTGCTGGTTATGGGCGTTATTGCGTTTAAATGGTCGAAAGTGGATTTCGGTTCCGTAAGCGGAATGCTGTGTGGAAGCATGGCCAATCCGATGGCCTTGACCTATGCCAACGACACCATCCCGGGCGACAATCCTTCGGTGGCATACGCCACGGTCTATCCGTTGTGCATGTTCCTGAGGGTTATTCTGGTACAAATCATTCTGATGTTCTTCCTGAACTGAGGTATGCCGTCATAAAACAGATTCTAAAAAACAAGACCATGGGAAATATTACTCCTGAAAATATCGAGAACGACTTGAGGTACTTACAGTTGCTGTCGCGCAGCTTTCCTACCATTGCCGATGCCAGCACGGAAATAATCAATCTGGAAGCCATTTTGAATTTGCCCAAGGGTACAGAACATTTCCTTACGGATATCCATGGCGAGTACGAAGCCTTCCAGCATGTGTTGAAAAACGGCTCCGGTGCGGTGAAGCGCAAAGTGAATGAAATCTTCGGCAACACCCTGCGGGAAAACGAGAAGAAAGAACTGTGTACCCTGATTTACTATCCCGAAGAAAAACTGCAACTGGTGAAGGCCCGGGAAGCCGAGTTGGACGACTGGTACCTGATAACCTTGAACCAGCTGGTAAAGGTTTGCCAGAATGTATCTTCCAAGTACACCCGTTCAAAAGTGCGCAAGGCGTTGCCCCGCGACTTTTCATACATTATTCAGGAATTGCTGCATGAGTCGAGTGTCGACCCTAACAAGCATGCCTACATCAACGTCATTATCTCTACCATCATTTCCACCAAGCGTGCCGATGCCTTCATTGTGGCGATGTGCAACCTTATCCAACGGCTTACCATCGATTCCCTACACATCGTGGGCGACATCTACGACCGGGGACCGGGCGCCCATATCATCATGGACACCCTGTGCGATTACCACAATGTAGACATCCAGTGGGGAAACCATGACATCCTGTGGATGGGCGCGGCATCGGGCAATGACGCCTGCATGGCAAACGTCATCCGCCTTTCCATGCGCTACGGCAATTTATCTACCTTGGAGGACGGCTATGGCATCAACCTCCTGCCCTTGGCGACTTTTGCCATGGAGGCCTATGCCGATGACCCCTGTACCGCCTTTGCCCCCAAAACCAATTATGCCGATTCCAATTATAGCGAGAAAACCTTGCGGCTCATCAGCCAGATGCACAAGGCCATTACGGTTATTCAACTCAAGCTGGAGGCGGAAATCATAGACCGGCGTCCCGATTTTGGCATGGATAACCGCAAGCTGCTGCACCGCATTGACTGGAAGCGTGGAGTGCTGGTGTACGAAGGCAAGGAATACCCCTTGCGCGACACCCATTTCCCTACCGTTGACCCTGCCGACCCTTACCGCCTTTCCGACGAAGAACTGGAAATTGTCAACAAGATACATGCCTCGTTTGTCAACAGCGAGAAACTGAAAAAGCACATGCGCTGCCTCTTTACTTATGGCGGGATGTACCTGGTGTGCAATAGCAACCTGCTGTACCATGCCGCCGTTCCCCTCAATGCCGACGGCAGTTTCAAGCATGTGCGCATTGGCGGAAAAGAATACTGGGGGCGTCACCTGCTCGAGAAGGCCGACCAACTGGTCCGGGCTGCTTATTTCGATGAGGATGATGATGGCAAACGCCAATTCGCCCAAGATTATGTATGGTACATGTGGTGCGGTCCCGATGCCCCTTCTTTCGATAAAGACAAGATGGCCACTTTCGAACGCTATTTCCTGACCGATAAAGAAGCCCAGAAAGAAACGAAAGGCCATTATTACACCCTGCGCAATGAAGCGGGAGTGTGCGATAACATCTTGCGTGAATTCGGGGTAGAGCCCGGTCCTCATGCCCATATCATCAACGGCCATGTGCCGGTCAAAACGTTGAAGGGGGAAAAGCCGGTCAAGGCGGGAGGCAAATTGCTGGTGATAGACGGAGGCTTTTCCAAGGCTTACCAGCCCGAGACGGGCATTGCCGGCTATACCCTTGTTTACCATTCACATGGCCTTCAGCTGGTACAGCATGAACCTTTCCAAAGCCGCCAGAAAGCCATCGAAGAAGGGCAGGACATCAAGTCGACCACTTTCCTGGTGGAATTCAACTCCCAGCGCATGATGGTGAAAGATACCGATAAAGGTGTCGAACTGCGGGCACAAATCAAGGACCTGGAAAAACTGCTCGTGGCCTACCGCACCGGTTTTATTAAAGAGCGGCAATAAGCTACCGCGCAGGCCCGTACAGGAACCGTAGCGCTTTTCAGAATACAATCAGAATAAAATGATTCCGCCTTCGGCAAGGACGCCCTTGTCGAAGGTGGCGTTGCGTGTATAGTACCGGCTGCCTCCGTACCCTCCCGATGCAAAGAGGGAGATGCGTTTGCCCATCCGGTACTCCAGGTTGATGCGTGCCTGCAAGGCGTAAAGTCGTGCAGGCACGCCGTAATCCTTGTTCTTAAACGTCTCGATGTGCTGGTAGCCCAGGTCGCCGCTCAGCGTCCACCTTTTCCATTCGGGTAGGGCAAGCCCCGCGCGGTAAAACAGCGCGGCCGAAAACCGGTCGCCGAAGTCCAGGTAGTGGGTGCCCCCTCCCACAATGGTGTAGAACAACCGGTTCTTAAACCGGGCGCCGATGTTAAGCTTGGTAGCATTCCCGCCAAACAGCATGAGTTGGGTGCGGGTTTGCGGATTGGCGTTGACCAGGCCCAATTGGATGCCTTTGAAGTCTTCCTTATAATAGTTGAACAGCCCTATTTGTACCCCCTTGGCACGGCCGGCCAGGTTGACGGCGCCTATTTGCATGCCGGTCAGGGTTCCTCCCGTTACATTTCCCAGTCCGGATAGCTGCACACCGGTCAGGTCACTCCCGGTGATGCTGCCCAGTCCTGTCAGCTGCATCCCCCGCAGGTCGTTGCCCGCTATGCTGAGCAGTCCAGACGTGCTTATCCCGCAGAAATCTTTCCCCGCCAAGTTGGCCAGCCCGGCAAAGTGGAAGCCCGCAGCGTCTTCCCCAGCCACGGTGAGCAGCCCGCCCAGCAATACGCCCCGGCTTTCGTCCCCCGTTATGTTGGCCAGTCCGGAGGCTATGACCCCTTGCGCTTTGTTCCCGTTGATGCTTATCAGTCCTGCAAGGGACAGTCCGGCCAGGTCGTGTCCGTTGATGTTGGTTATGCCGGCCACTTGCAGTCCGCGCAGGCTTCCTCCGTTGACGTTGGCCAGTCCGGACAGCTGTACGCCGTTGACGCCGGTGCGGGTCACGGCGCCGATGAGGTTCATGCCCAGCCCGTCCAGGCGGTTCATGGCGGACAATACGCCGATGTTCAAGTACGTGCGGCTTGTGGTGTCGGCGCGTTGTGTGGATATGCCCTTCCAGAGGGACAGGTTGATGCCCCCTTGCGTGCGTCCGGCCGCCGGGCGGGCCTGGGCAAAAAGAGTCCCTGCCAGGAGCAGGGACAGGATAGTGGTTATGGATGTTTGGAAACGGATGCTCATGAGACCAATAATTTACGATGCAAGGATTTATCCTTTGGCTTCCTGGTACAGGAAGCGTTTGATGCTTTTCTTGGGCGTCTTTTCAAATTCCTCGGGGTATATTTTCATCTTGGACACCTGGCAATAGGCGGGCAGTTCCAGGTTCAGTGCCTGGCGGTTTTCCTCCATGATGCGTTCGATGTCCTCCTGGTGCAGCCCGTGGGCAAAGGCGTCGTCAAAGTCCGGATAGACCAGTCCTACCAATTTGTCGTTCTGTTGCACCACGATGCACTCGGCCACGTAGGGCAGGTTGTTCAGCTTGTCTTCTATCTCTTCGGGATAGATGTTTTGCCCGTTGGGACCCAGCAGCAGGTTCTTGCTCCTGCCTTTGATGGTGACATTCCCCTCGCTGTCCATCAGGGCCAGGTCGCCCGTGTGAAGCCAGCCGTCCGGTTCCAGCACTTCGGCCGTGGCTTCCGGATTCTTGTAGTAGCCCAGCATCACGTTGGGACCCCGGCAGATGATTTCGCCGGGAATGTGTTCCGGGTCCGGCGAGTCTATTTTCACCTCCATGCGCGGCGCCGCTTTCCCGCACGAGCCGGGCTTGAAGCGTTTCCAGTCCTCATAGCAGATGATGGGGCCGCACTCCGTCATGCCGTAGCCCACGGTGTAGGGGAAGTCTATCATCTTCAGCAACTGCTCCACCTCCTGGTTGAAGGCGGCTCCGCCGATGACAACCTCCGAGAAATTTCCGCCAAAGGCTTGTATAATCTGTTCGCGCACCGTCGATTTTATCTTGTCGTTGACAAAGGGCACCTTGAGCAACAGCTTCATGGTGGGCGTTTCCAGTTTGGGAAGCACGTTTTTCTTGATAATCTTCTCGATGATGAGAGGCACGGAGATGACGATGTTGGGCTTTACCTCGGCAAACGCCTGGAAGATAATCTTGGGGCTGGGCATCCGCGTCAGGTAGTAGATGTGGCAGCCTACGGAGAACTCATACAGGAACTCGAAGGCCAGCCCGTACATGTGTGCCATGGGCAGGATGGATACCACCTTGTCGCCCCGCTTCAGGGGCAGCACTTCGAATGCGAAGGCGGTGTTCGACCACAGGCTGCGGTAGGGCAGCATCACGCCCTTGGAGTAGCTGGTAGTTCCCGAGGTATAGTTGATGACCGCCAGCTCCTCCGGCTGGTCCTGGTGGTAGGCGATGTGCTCCTTGCGGAAATTCTTGGGATATTTTTTGCCGAACATCTCGTTCAGGTGTTCCCTGGCGTAGTCCAGCTTTTCGCTGCGCGACACCAGGATGGAGAAGTCCGTCATCAGCATGATGCCCTCCAGCAGGGGCATGTTGGCCTCGTTCAGGTTCTCCCACGCCTGGTCGCCCACAAAGAGCAGTTTGGCCTCCGAATGGTTCACGATGTGGTGTATGTTGTCGGCCTTGAACTCGTGCAGGATGGGCACAATGACCGCCCCGTAGGTCAGGGTGGCCAGGAATGTCACTCCCCAGTGTGAACTGTTGCGTCCGCACACGGCAATCTTGTCCCCCTTGCGTATGCCGCTGGCTTCAAAGATGATGTGCAGCTTCTCTATTTTGCGGGCCACGTCTTTGTATTGCAGGGTGGCGCCTTTGTAGTCGGTCAGCGCATCGAGGTCCCAATTGGTCTTGATGCTTTCTTCTATGTAAGCGATAAAACTTTGCTCCATGTTGTTGCACATTAAGATGGAAATAGTGCAAATATAAGGCTTTCTGCGAAGAAAGCAAACATTTGTTGCCGAAAACCATCGGGCCCGGGGGTTATTTCTTTTTTACGGCCTCCAGGTCGTGCCTTACCATGATGCGCACCAGTTCGTCAAAGGGGGTCTGCCTGGGGTTCCATCCCAGCAGGGTCTTGGCCTTGGTGGGGTCGCCCAGCAGTTGCTCCACTTCGGCGGGGCGGAAGTATTTGGGGTCTACCTCCACCAGCGTTTTCCCGCTCCGGGTGTCGATGCCCTTTTCGTCCACCCCGCTTCCTGTCCAGCGCAGGCCGATGCCCGCTTCGCGGAAGGCCAGGGTGCAGAATTCGCGCACGGTGTGCATCTCGCCCGTGGCAATGACGAAGTCTTCGGGCACGGGGTGTTGCAGCATCAGCCACATGCATTCCACGTAGTCCTTGGCATAGCCCCAGTCGCGCCCGGCATCGAGGTTGCCCAGGTAGAGCTTGTCTTGCAGGCCTTGGGCAATGCGTGCGGCGGCAAGGGTTATCTTGCGGGTGACGAAAGTCTCGCCCCGGCGTTCGCTCTCGTGGTTGAACAGGATGCCGTTCACGGCAAACATGCCGTAGCTCTCGCGGTAGTTCTTGGTTATCCAGAAGCCGTATTGCTTGGCCACGCCGTAGGGGCTGCGCGGGTAGAAGGGGGTGGTTTCCCGTTGCGGCACCTCCTGCACCTTGCCGAACAGTTCGGACGTGGAGGCCTGGTAGATTTTCGTCTTCTTCTCCAGTCCCAGTATGCGCACGGCCTCCAGCATGCGCAGGGTGCCCACGGCATCGGTCTCGGCGGTATATTCGGGCACGTCGAAGCTCACTTTCACGTGGCTCTGGGCGGCCAGGTTGTATATCTCGTCGGGCTGTACCTGCTGGATGATGCGTATCAGCGAACTGCTGTCCGTCATGTCGCCGTAGTGCAGGTCGATGAGGCGCTTCTGCTTCATGTCGCGCACCCACTCGTCGAAATACAGGTGCTCGATGCGCCCCGTGTTGAACGACGACGAACGCCGCAAGATGCCGTGTACTTCATACCCCTTTTGCAACAGGAACTCGGCAAGGAACGAGCCGTCCTGCCCGGTGATGCCCGAAATAAGTGCTTTTTTCATTCTGTCTGTTTTTGTTAGGATGGGTTGGTTACATTACTTTGTGTTTCTTGTCCTTACTCGTGGTGGTAGGGGCTGCCGTGCAGGATGCTCATGGCGCGGTACAACTGTTCCACGAAGACCAGGCGCACCATCTGGTGCGAGAAGGTCATGCGCGACAGCGACAGCTTCTCGTGTGCCGCCCCGTACACCTTAGGCGAAAAGCCGTATGGCCCGCCGATGACGAACACCAGGCGGCGGGGCACGGTGTTCATCTTCTGCCTCATATACTGGGCAAATTCCACCGAGCGCATTTCCCGTCCACCTTCGTCCAGCAGTACCACCACGTCGCCCGGCTGCAGGGCTTTCAGGATGAGTTCGCCTTCTTTCTCCTTCTGCACCTCGGCGGGCAGGTTGCGCGTGTTCTTCAGCTCGGGTATCACTTCGGTGTCAAACGTCAGGTAGCGTTTCACGCGCGCCACGTAGTCGTTGATGCCCGTCGCGAAGTGCGGCTCTGCCGTCCGCCCCATTAGGAGTAAGATTGTTTTCATGCCAGGATGTCCGATTGAAGTGTTTAACCGATGCAAATTTAATCTTTTTTCCCCAATGAACGGTGTCCCCCTTCCATTTTATGGCGGCCCTTTGGCCTTTCTGACAGTTTTTATTACTCCACTTGTTTAGATTTCCTCCTGTCCACCTCCTTTCCATAGGGCGGGAAAATAAAAGGAGGAGATAAGGAGCGGGTAAGGAGCAGGTAGGGGGAAATTAAGGATATGGTAAAAAATGGATATGGTTTTTGTAGGTAGTCGCTTGTTTCACAGAGGGTTCACTTTGCGCGTTTCCTGTGTTTTGGGCGATTTTGTAAAGATTTTCGTGTAAAAGATTCTGTATTGCGATGTAAAGAAACAAGAGGGAGAAAGCGGGGTTCCTCCGGGGATGGCATGCATAGGCGTTGATAAAAAACGGTGGATTTGTGCGTTCTTCCAACCCAGTTGTTCGCATTTGCGCCAAGAAAGTAATAGGGTGGTATCATACCACCTTATAAATGGATTGTTTGGAAGCTAATTGGCCGCAGTCGTAGAAGGTGTGATGATAGTAAGGTGCTGTGTCGGACGGATTAAACGTTAAGACAGAAATTTGTTCTTACGCATTTTTTTGGAATAATTGGGTTGATTTTTGTTGTATAAAAGGATGACTCATTATCTTTGTGCCGAATCGTTGTGGTTTCTGATTAATGCGACAGAGTGCTCATGGAAAATCGAATTAGAAAAATCCTCTTGTGTTGTGCCGTGCTATTGGCGGGCGTGCCTTTTGTCCGCGCCCAGCAACAGGCTTCCGAAGAGTTGCAAATCGTGTTCCGTTTTGTTGGCGGGGATGACATGTTTTATGTTCCGTGGAACGGCAACGGGGCAGGGCTTGACTCCTTGTGCAGGCGGCTGGATCCTGCCACGCTCAAAGAGGGCAGCGTGCGGGTTGACGGCTACGGCAGCGATAGGGAACTGGTGAAAATACGCTGCAACCGGGTCAAGTCGGCGTTGGTTTCCCGACGCGGGCTGACTGAAAGCCATTTTGCGACGACCCTTCGGGACGGCTTGTTCAACGGGTTGGCGAACGTGGTGGTCGTCACCTGTCCGGCTATGGGACAAAACCCCGAGGAAACTTCCCCTGTGACCCCTCAGGCGGACGGGGAACAGCCCGGGCAGCAACAGCCTGTGGCAGAAAAAACGCCGGAACCGGCAACCGGGGAAACGGTGGTTGCCGATGGGCAGCAGGCTGCCGCGCAGGAAACCGCAACGGAAATGCCGGTGCAGGCAGGGGAGGCCGGAGAGGCAAAGGCTGTGTTGTCCCGTTGGAGCGCAGGACTGAATGCAGGCATCCCGTTCTTTTGGGGCGACATGCTGTCGCTGTCGGCAGACAAGGCCTACGTAGGCTTTGCTGTCGGGGTGCAGGGCAGTTACCGCATGTCCGGCCTGTTGGCGGTGTCCCTCTCGGTGGACTATGCCCGGGGCAAACTCGGCGCGCGCGGTTATGCCGGGGATTACCTGCTTGCCGCGGACGGGCAGACCTGGTACGTGCCGCAGCAGCAAGCCATGCAGCGTTACGGCGACCTCTATTCGGTGGTGTCGCTGGTGAATGTGGGCTTGGGCCTCGATGTGAACTTGAACCGGATATTCAGCAAACAGGCTTCCGGGCATCGTTTTACGGTGTGGGTGTCCCCCACCGTGTACGGGCAGTTCTTTTCGGCGCACGTCTGCACGAAAGCCGCCGACCGGCGTTATTCGGACGGCACGACGCAGCCCGACGGCTTGTCCTGGGGGCTGGGCGGGGCTTTGACTTTGCGCTGCCGGATTAATCGCAGTGTCGGTTTGCAGCTGAAGAATACATTAGTCTGGATAACGGACAATCATTTCGACGGAATCCGTACACCTTTCGGCAAAACCCGGCAGAATGCCTTGTGGCTGCCGCAAGTGGGGGTGGTATGGAACTTCCAGCCTTAAGCAGAGAATTTAATCCATCTATTCACATAACAGGAAAGTAACGAGTATGAAAATGAAAAGAATCTGGGTAGCCCTGCTGTCGGCAGGCATGGTGTTCGGCATGGGCAGTTGCATGAAAGAAGACTTGGACGACATCCGGCAGGAATTGCAGGAGCACGACGACCGCCTGGCCAGTCTGGAAGAATGGCAGGAGTCTGTAAATACGGATATCTCCTCTTTGCAAAGCCTTGTCGAGGCGCTTGAAGACAACGACTACGTGACGGGGGTGACGCCGCTTGCCGACGGGAGCGGGTATGAGATAACTTTCTCGAAAAGCGGGAAAATCATTGTCAAGCATGGCGAGAAGGGCGATACGGGCGATACGGGGGCAACTCCCGCCATCAGCGTGAAGCAGGACACCGACGGGACGTATTATTGGACGGTGAATGGCGAATGGCTGTTGGACGGCGACCGGAAGATTCCGGTAACAGGTCCCAAGGGGGAAGACGGCGATGCGGGCGCAAGCGCCATAGCCCCGCAAGTACGGATTAATGCCGGCACCAACGAATGGGAAATCTCGACCGATGGCGGCGCGACGTGGACTTCGACGGGGGTGCAGGCTACGGGAAACAAGGGAGAACAGGGAATACAAGGCCCTGTCGGCCCGAGCGGTGCGGCATGCGGGATTACCGACGTAAGAATTGACGGCAACAATGTCATATTTACCATAGGAACAGGGCAGGATGCGCAGAAAATCACGATTCCCCTTAGCATGCCTGTATTGATATTCAACGATTTGGATAAGATAACGGTAGGGAACAATGTCTTTTCGACGGAAAGTGCGCTGTTCAGCCAAGCAGGCGTGGTCATACAAACCCGGGTGGAAAGCAAAAGTGCCGACGGCACGGATATCATTACCCGTTCTGCTTCGGACAGATGGGACGTCAACACTTCCTTGACCGGAAACAAACTGGAGATTACTGTCAACCCGGCAAAGGAAACTGTATTTAATGAAACCGCCATTTTGAAAGTTGCGGTGACTTCGGAAGACGGACAACTGTTGGCTTCCGGACAAAAGGTTTTCACCAACGGTATTTTTACGGGGATTTTGTCGGTATCTTCTGTGGATGATATGATGGCGCAATTGAACCAGATAGATAAAACGGTAGCCACAGATATAAAAATCCGGGGCAATTTTGATGCTGATGTTACAATCAGCGAGATGGCTGCTTTGATGAGTGCGATAAAAAGCTTCAATCAAATCGGCATGCTTGAACTTTCCGTTCCGCAGATTACAGTTCTCAATGGTTATGCTTTTGAAGACGTGACGAATCTGAAAGTATTCAAGGCTGACTATCTTCGGAACTTTCAATACGAAGGTACTTTCTGGGGAAGCGGAGTGGAAGAAGTATATCTCCCGCAAATTGAAGCGCTTAGTTTTTATGAATTTCAATATTGCACAAGCCTCCGCAAGGTATATCTGCCCAATGTGACCGAGATAACCGGAAGCCAGACTTTCTTTTCCTGCACTGCTCTTGAAGCATTGGATTTGCCTAACCTTGAGACGTTTGGCGCCCTCAACTACTCCAATTTTGCGAAGGGCTGCACTGCGTTGAAAGAGGTGAATATGCCCAAGGTTACATCGCTACCCAGTAGCGCCTTTTCGGGTTGCACCTCATTGACCGATATAAACGTACCGGAAGTAAGAGAATTGGAGCAAAGGGTCTTTGAGGGATGCACGAATTTGAAAACCGTATTGTTGCCGAACGTTAAAGTCTTGGGGCAAAACCTATTCAGAGGATGCACCTCATTGGGAGTGGGGGCAGACATAGAATTTGAGAATGTCGAGGAATTGGAACATTCCGCTTTTTGGGGATGCTCCGGAATGACAAAAGTCATTTTGAAAAAAGCGACCAAAATCGGCCCGTCGGCTTTCGAAGGTTGCAAAAGCCTGAAAGAATTGTCTTTAGGTCCTGTCAGCACAGGTGACAGCACGGCTTTTACCGATGTTGATACGGAATCCTGCACCCTCACGTTCTACGGAACGCCGACATACGGGAATCTGGATAAGGAGAATAATATGTGGTGCGGGAAAAAATGGAAAGCAATTTATGTAAACTGAATGTTTGTCGTTTAAAGAGGCAAGGGTAGCAGGAGGCGTCAGGATGTCCTGCAAGGATGGTTTCTTTGCCTGACGCGAGTTTAATCATGAAAACTTTCCCCGAAGTTTTTGTGATTCAAGAAAATACTGTTACCTTTGCCGCCGATTTATTGAGTCAACATAATGTCTCACTTAATTAATTGAAACTAAACAATTTATTTTATTAATGGAAAACTTGAAGAATGTAGCTCCCATTGAAGACTTCAACTGGGATGCGTATGAAAACGGCGAGGCTGCAACCAGCGTAAGCCACGAAGATCAGGAAAAGGCGTACGACAGTACGTTGAACAAGGTGGGCGACCATGAAGTGGTAGACGGTACCGTCATTGCCATGAACAAGCGTGAGGTGGTCGTTAACATCGGTTTCAAGTCGGATGGCATCATCCCGATGAGCGAATTCCGCTATAACCCCGACTTGAAGGTAGGTGACACGGTAGAAGTGTACATCGAAAACCAGGAGGACAAGAAAGGACAACTCGTGTTGTCGCACCGCAAGGCTCGTGCTTCCCGTTCTTGGGAGCGTGTAAACGCAGCTTTGGAAAACGAAGAAATTATCAAGGGTTACATCAAGTGCCGCACGAAGGGTGGTATGATTGTGGACGTATTCGGCATCGAGGCTTTCTTGCCGGGTTCGCAAATCGACGTGAAGCCCATCCGCGACTACGATGTATTCGTTGGCAAGACCATGGAATTCAAGGTGGTTAAGATCAACCAGGAATTCAAGAACGTGGTGGTTTCCCACAAGGCTCTTATCGAAGCCGAACTGGAACAGCAGAAGAAGGAAATTATCAGCAAACTGGAGAAAGGCCAGGTTCTCGAGGGAACTGTCAAGAATATCACTTCCTATGGCGTATTCATCGACTTGGGCGGCGTAGACGGTTTGATTCACATCACCGACCTGTCTTGGGGCCGTGTAAGCGATCCGCATGAGGTAGTAGAGCTCGACCAGAAGCTGAATGTCGTTATCCTTGACTTCGATGACGAGAAGAAGCGCATCGCCTTGGGCTTGAAGCAACTCACTCCGCATCCTTGGGATGCCCTCGACCCGAACCTGAAGGTGGGCGACCACGTGAAGGGCAAAGTAGTGGTGATGGCCGACTATGGCGCATTCATCGAAATCGCTCCGGGCGTGGAAGGCTTGATTCACGTATCTGAAATGTCTTGGAGCCAGCACCTGCGCTCTGCACAGGACTTTATGAAGGTGGGCGACGAAGTGGAAGCCGTTATCCTGACGCTGGACCGCGAGGAGCGCAAGATGTCTCTCGGCATCAAGCAGCTGAAACCGGATCCCTGGGAAACCATCGAGGAGAAATATCCCGTGGGCAGCAAGCACACTGCCAAGGTGCGCAACTTCACCAACTTCGGCGTGTTCGTGGAAATCGAAGAGGGCGTAGACGGCCTGATCCACATCTCCGACCTGTCTTGGACGAAGAAGGTTAAGCATCCTTCTGAATTCACTCAGATTGGCGCCGACATCGAAGTGGTAGTGCTGGAGATAGACAAGGAGAACCGTCGCTTGAGCCTTGGCCACAAGCAGCTGGAAGAGAATCCTTGGGATGTCTTTGAAACGGTATTTACCGTAGGCTCTGTACACGAAGGTACGATTATCGAAATGTTGGACAAGGGCGCCGTGGTTGCCCTGCCTTACGGTGTGGAAGGTTTCGCTACTCCGAAGCACCTGGTGAAGGAAGACGGCACGCAGGCCCAGCTGGAAGAGAAGTTGCCCTTCAAGGTTCTGGAATTCAACAAAGACGCCAAGCGCATCATCTTGTCGCACAGCCGTGTGTTTGAAGATGCTGCCAAGGCAGAGGAAAGAGCTGAGAAAAAGGCTGCACGCAAGGCTGCCAATGCCAAGCGTGAAGAGGCTCCGGTAATCCAAAACCAGGCTGCTTCTACCACCTTGGGCGATATCGACGCGCTGGCCGCTTTGAAAGAGCAGCTGGAAGCCGAGAAGAAGTAAGAAGAAGTTTTTCTTCCCATCCATACGAAAGGGTGCCGCGTAGAACGGCACCCTTTTCTTTTTTCCATTGCCGGACGAGGGCATATAAAAATGCAATGGTAACTTAATACCTCGCCCCTCCCTTGGTAGCTACCTCGACGCCCCCTTGGTAGCTACCGAGGGAATGCCGAGATTGTGGTTTTTTATATTATTGGTAATGAGTGTCTTACTTTAGCACTCCGAGCTCTTTGCCCACTTTGATGAAAGCGGCGATGCACTTGTCGAGGTGTTCGCGCTCGTGCCCTGCGGAGATTTGCACGCGGATGCGGGCCTGGCCTTTGGGCACTACGGGGTAGTAGAAGCCGGTGACGTAGATGCCCTCTTCCTGCATGCGGGCGGCGTAGACTTGGGACAGCTTGGCGTCGTAGAGCATGACGGCGCAGATAGCGCTTTGCGTGGGCTTGATGTCGAAGCCGGCGGCGGTCATCCGGTCGCGGAAGTAGGCCACGTTTTCCATCAGCTTGTCGTGCAGGGCGTTGCTTTCTTTCAGCATCTTGAAGACCTCGATGCCGGCGCCTACTACGGCGGGGGCTACGGAGTTGGAGAACAGGTAGGGACGGCTGCGCTGGCGCAGGAGGTCGATGATTTCCTTGTGTCCGGTGGTGAATCCGCCCATGGCTCCGCCAAAGGCTTTGCCCAGCGTGCCGGTGTAGATATCTACCCGGCCGTAGGTGTGGTACAATTCGCTGACGCCGTGCCCGGTGGCGCCTACCACGCCTGCCGAGTGCGATTCGTCCACCATGACCAGGGCGTCGTATTTCTCGGCAAGGTCGCAAATCTTGTCCATGGGGGCTACGTTGCCGTCCATGGAGAATACGCCGTCGGTGACAATGATGCGGAAGCGTTGCGCCTGGGCTTCTTGCAGGCATCGTTCCAGCTCTGCCATGTCGGCATTGGCGTAGCGGTAGCGCTTGGCCTTGCAAAGGCGCACGCCGTCGATGATAGAGGCATGGTTCAGCGCGTCGGAGATGATGGCGTCTTCCTCGGTAAACAGCGGCTCGAACACTCCGCCGTTGGCATCGAAGCAGGCGGCGTAGAGGATGGTGTCTTCGGTGTGGAAGTACTCGGATATGGCGGCTTCCAGCTCTTTGTGGATGTCTTGCGTGCCGCAGATGAAGCGGACGGACGACATGCCGTAGCCCCGTTTCTCCATCATCCGTTGGGCGGCGGCAATCAGCCGGGGATGGTTGGACAGCCCCAGGTAGTTGTTGGCGCAGAAGTTCAGCACTTCTTGTCCTTTTACTTGGATGGCGGCCTGTTGGGGGCTTTCTATCAGCCGTTCTTCTTTGTAGAGTCCTGCATCTTTGATTTCTTTGAGCGTGTTGCCCAGATGCGCTTTCATTGTCTTTCCGTACATATCATTTTATTTTAAGGATTGGGTTCATGTTTCCACAAAGGACACCATTTTTATTGGAATAAACAAGCGCGAAATGATAGAAGTCTGAAAAAAAAGTCAGATATTTGCCTGTCTTAAACAAATACGTAGCCTTAACAAGAAAGGATATGCAGAATGTATTGGTAATTGGCGCTACCGGGCAGATAGGCTCGGAACTGACGTTGGAATTGCGCAAGCGTTATGGCGGCGGGCACGTGGTGGCCGGGTATATCCCCGGCGCTGAGCCTAAGGGAGCACTGAAAGACTCCGGGCCTTTGGGCATTGCCGATGTAACGGAGGGCGATACGATAGCCCGGATAGTGAAAGACTATAAGGTAGATACCATTTATAATTTGGCCGCATTGTTGTCGGTGGTGGCGGAAAGCAAGCCGGCTTTGGCCTGGAAGATAGGAATCGACGGTTTGTGGAATGTGTTGGAGGTGGCCCGGACTTACGGCTGCGCGGTCTTTACGCCCAGTTCGATAGGTTCCTTTGGCGCGGGAACGCCCCATGTGCATACGCCCCAGGATACGATACAACGTCCTTGCACTATCTATGGCGTGACCAAGGTGACGACGGAGCTGTTGAGCGATTATTATCATGCGAAGTATGGGGTGGACACACGTTCGGTACGTTTCCCGGGACTGATTTCTTATCAGACGCTTCCGGGCGGGGGAACGACGGATTACGCCGTGGATATTTACTATGCGGCCGTGCGGGGTGAAAAGTTCGTGTCGCCGCTGAGGGCGGGTACTTATATGGACATGATGTACATGCCCGACGCGTTGAACGCGGCTATCCAATTGATGGAGGCAGACCCGTCGCGGTTGAAGCATCGCAATGCCTTTAATATCGCTTCCATGAGTTTTGACCCGGAGGAGATTTACCGGGCTATCAAGAAACGGGTTCCCGGCTTTGAGATGGGTTATGAGGTAGACCCGCTGAAACAAGCCATTGCCGACAGTTGGCCGGACTGCATGGACGATTCTTGCGCACGCGAGGAATGGGGGTGGAAGCCGCAGTATGATTTGGAGTCGATGACCGAGGACATGCTTGAAAAATTGCGAGTTAAATTGAGCCAATGAAAAGAGTACTGATAGAATTGCTGGCGGTTGTTGTCCTGGCCTCCTGTGGGGGGAAGAAGATGCGGGACCCTTTTGCCGTGATGGCCCAGTTGCCGGAACCGGATGTCCCGGTGGCGGATTCGTTGTTTGCCAAGGAGGTGCTGAAGCCGTTGGAGGCGGATGAACTGTTTGATGATTTCATTTTCAACTACGCCTTGGACAAAACTTTGCAGAAGCAGCGTACGCGGTTCCCGTTGCCTTATCTTGACGGCGATACGGTAAAGACAATCGAAGAAAAAGAATGGAAGCATGATTACTTGTTTGCCACGCAAAACTATTATACGCTTCTTTTTGACCGGGAAAGCGACATGGAGCTGGTAGGGGACACCACGTTGCATGCCGTGCAGGTGGAATGGATTTCGCTGGTGGAGCCGCTCCGGAAGAAATATTATTTCGAGAAAGAGAAGGGCATGTGGATGCTTGTTTCCATCGAACTGTCCCCGGTGGATAAAGCGGGGAGGGGTGATTTTATTTCCTTTTATGCCCGTTTTGCCACGGACAGCCTTTTCCAGGGTCAGCATATTCAAACCCCGTTGCAGTTTATTACCATAGACCCGGATGACGAGTTTTCGGTACTGGAAACCACTCTGGGCATCAACCAATGGTATGCTTTCCGCCCCCCGATGCCGACGGACAAACTGACGAACATCTGTTACGGGCAGAGCAACAAGGATGCCTCAAACTTGAAGATTCTGAAGGTGAACGGGATAGGAAACGGCTATTCCAACAGCCTTTATTTCCGCAAGCGGGCAGGGGAATGGCAATTGTACAAGTATGAGGATACGAGCATTTAAGTGAATATAGGAAGGGGTGGTAAGATGAAATTGTTGAAAGATTATCCGTTGTTGTCCTATAATACGTTTGGGATAGATGTCCGTGCGGCACGTTTCCTGGAGTATCAGTCGGAAGAAGAGTTGCAGGCCTTTCTCCTGGAAGAAGGGCTTGAGGCATCTTACCTACATATCGGGCAGGGAAGCAACCTGCTGTTCACGAAGGATTTTGAAGGGACAGTGCTGCACTCGTGCATCCGCGGGGTAGAGGTTTTGGAGGAAGATGACAGGCGTGTGCATGTGCGTGTGGGTGCAGGGACGCTGTGGGATGATTTTGTATCGTGTTGCGTGTCGCGTGGATGGTATGGTGCCGAGAACCTGTCTTTGATACCGGGTGAAGTAGGAGCTTCTGCCGTGCAAAACATCGGCGCGTATGGCGTAGAGGTGAAAGACCTGATTGAAGCGGTGGAAACCGTGGATGTGCATGGCATCAGGCGTGTGTATGCAGGGGAAACGTGCGGCTATGCTTACCGGGACAGTATATTCAAGCGTCCGGACATGAAGCAGGTCTTTGTGACCAGGGTACGTTTCTCTCTTGATAAAACGCCTTGCTATAGATTGGACTACGGCTCCATACGTGCAGAGCTGGCAAAACATCCGGTGATAGATTTACCGACCATACGCCGGGTCATTGTGGATATCCGGCAAGCGAAGTTGCCCGATCCGAAGGTGCTGGGCAATGCAGGCAGCTTTTTTAAGAATCCGGTCGTGCCGCGCCGGCAATTTGAAACCTTGTTGCAGCAATATCCCGGCATGCCCTATTATGAGTTGGATGCCGACCGGGTGAAGATTCCTGCCGGCTGGCTGATTGAACAATGCGGCTGGAAAGGGAAAGCCCTTGGGAGAGCGTCGGTGCATCTCCGCCAGGCTCTGGTCCTGGTCAACCTTGGGGGTGCCACGGGGCATGAAATCGTGGCTTTGGCAGAGGCTGTGGTGGCTTCGGTGTATGACAGGTTCCAGATAGAAATCCATCCGGAAGTAAACATCATATAAAGAGACTGGCTGATGATGAAATTGAGGATATTGGGAAGCGGCACTTCTACCGGTGTGCCGGAGATAGGTTGCAAATGTCCGGTGTGTACGTCTGCCGACAAGCGCGACAACCGTTTGCGCACGTCTGCCTTGGTTTGCACCGATGACGCCCGCATATTGATAGACTGCGGCCCCGACTTCAGGGAACAGGTGTTGCGGGCTTCTTTTTTTGAACCTATAGACGGGGTGCTGGTCACGCATGAGCATTACGACCATGTGGGCGGACTGGATGACTTGCGCCCGTATTGCCGCTTCAATGAAATACCGGTTTATGCCAATGCTTATACTGCCGGGCATTTGCGTGCGCGGATGCCCTATTGTTTTGTCGATAAAGTCTATCCGGGTGTTCCACGCATTTATTTGCAGGAAGTGGAAGCCGGCATTCCCTTTTTTATCAACCGGACGGAAATCCTGCCTTTGGAGGTGATGCATGGCAAGCTTCCTATTTTAGGATACCGCATCGGCGGGAGGCTGGGATATGTTACCGATATGCTGACGATGCCCGAAACGTCTTATGCCTGCCTGCAAGGGCTGGATGTGCTGGTTATCAATGCGCTTCGGGTGAAGCCGCATCCTACGCACCAGTGCATTGAGGAAGCCATAGAGGCTGCAAGCCGTATGGGCGCCAAAGAAACCTATTTTATCCACATGAGCCATCATGCCGGACTTCATGCTGAAATATCCTTGAAACTTCCTCCCTACATGCATTTTGCATACGACGGTTTGGTTGTGGAATTTTAAATTTTCTGCAACATTTGTTTGCTTTTGTTAATATGAAGTGCTATTTTTGCAGGAGTTAACAGATGGATTATGAAGCTGCAACTCCTTATACGAACGATAACGATGGTTTCTGTAATATTGCTGTGTACAGGAATCGGCGTGTATTCGTTTTGGTATCTGGATAAAGAAGAGCACCGTCAAGACTTTAACCTGTATGCATTAGTGCCGCAAGACGCGGTGGCCGTGTTGGAAACCGATTATGTGGAACGTCTGATTGGCGATGTGGAACAATTGTCATGCAGCCGTGACGGGCATTATCTGCATGTGTCCGAGCTTTTTGTCCAACTGAAAAAACATTTGCAGGCATTGCTCAAAAGTGCTCCGCATGGGTTGAGCAAGCAAATGAACCGGATGTTGCTTAGCTTTCATGCACCGGATGCCCCGTTGAACCAGGTGCTGTATTGCGGCCTGGGAACCGGCGATTATGATTTGGTCGAGTCATTCTTCAACAAGCATTTTTCAAAGGTTTTCCCCTTGAAGACTTTTCGTTACAGGGGGAAGGAAATCTACATTTATCCGATGGAGGACGGGCTTTTCCTTTCCGTCTACCTTGCCCGGCACTTTATGGTCGCCAGTTTCCAGAAACGGATGGTGGAACAGGTCATTGACACTTATCTGGATAAAGAGCGGTCGTTGTTGGCCCAGCCGGATTTTTCCTCTGCTTATGCCGGCAAACGCGTCGGCGCTTCTGCTACGTTGTATGTGGATTTGAAGGCTGTGGAAATGGGGGCTTCTGCTGACAGCTTGAAGACGTATGCCCCATTGGCCGGTTGGTGCGAATTTGATTTGCAGCTGGATGGCGATGTGATTTACTTCGCAGGCATGTGCCGTGATGCCGATACTCTCCGCAATAGTTATGCGAATGCTTTGCTTGGGCAGTCCCCTGTGGAGGATTTTCCCCATGCTTACTTGCCGTCTACTACTTTTTATTACCATTGCATGGCGTTTGCGGATAAGAAAGCTGTTTTCCGTTATGTGGATTCGTTGGATGCTGTTTTGCCGGAAGATGACTATGTGAGGCTTCGCAACCGTGAATATGCAGGCTTTTTGGCTGATTATGGCGGGGAAAGCATGATTACCGCGTTCTTTATGCCGGAAAGCGCGACAGCCGGCCGGCCTTGTGCCGTGTGGATTGTCCCGTTGAAAAACGAGTTGAGTGCCGAACGCCGGTTGCGCTCGTTGTTGTATGCGCTGCCCCGGGATAAACGGCTGTCCGAAGCGGATGTCCCATCGCTACAACACTATCTTTATTATTCGGGTTCAAGGCGGCTTAGGGCTTACAGGCTTCCCGGCAGTACGTTGCTGGCTCAATTTGCCGGAATTACGGCAGCGCCGTTTCCCACTGTGGCTTGTTTTTACGGAGGATGTCTGCTGGTGGCTCCGGACATGCATAGCCTTGCAGCCTATGTCGGGGCTATCGAGGAAGGGAAACAACTGGATATAGCCGTTGATACAGAATGGCTGGAAACGTTATCCCCGTCCTACAACTCATTGGCCGTAGCCGATTTGGAGAGGTTTTCCGGGTTGCCTGCGGATTATTTGCGGCAAGTGCCCAGCTTCTTTCTTGACCATGCGGATTTTTTCAGTCATTTTCTGATGGCTGCCCAGTTTACTTGTGTGGATGGGGTTGTGTATCCTTGCCTTACGTTGTTTTATAAGCATCCTTCGCGGGGATAGGCAGGATGCCACAAAAAATCAAGTTGATTAGCGGAGGCAATCAACTTGATTGGAACCGCTAATCAACTTAAAAATATTGCGCTTTTAACTTAGTGATGAACCGGAAGTGATTTCCGGGAAATGTGCAGGCTGTTAGAACGGCAGGTCGTCTTTGTCATCCCCGGCCAGGAAATCGGGTGCGGGGGCCGGCGCAGGTGGGGGCACGGGGGATCCTGGGGCTGTTGCGCCCGGCGTGGGGGCAGCTGCATTTACACGTTCCACCTTCCAGGCACGGATGCTGTTAAACCATCGGTCTTGCCATTGGCGGGCATCGATGTCAAACGAAACCGTCAGCATTTCGTCCATTTGGATGTTGAATTGGGCGATTTTGTCGGCACCGAATACTTCGAAACACATTCTCCGGGGATATTGTCCGTTCATAGTGTCTTCGATGACAAACTCTTGTACTTTCCATTCATTGCCGGATGTCTTGGAAACTCCGCTTCTGGGCTGGAGTATAGCGATGATTTTACCAGTAAATTCCATTTTGTTTTTATTTAAATGACGCGGCGAAGTTACGATTTTTTAGGAATATGCAATGAATTGGGGAACTCTTTTTTCTGTGGATTTCTTTGTGGTAGGGAATTCTTTTTATACTTTTGTCCGACAGTTTGCCATGAATGGATACTGAAAACTTAAATATAACCATAATATGAAATTTATCGTCTCAAGTACCACGCTTTCTAATCATTTGCAAGCGATTAGCCGTGTTATCAACTCAAAAAACGCGCTGCCTATCTTAGATTGTTTCTTGTTTGAATTGCAAGACGGGACATTGTCGGTGACCGCTTCGGATAGCGAGACCACCATGACAACCAGCCTTGAGGTCAATGAAAGCGATTCCGATGGCCGTCTTGCCATACCGGCCAAGACCTTGTCTGATGCGTTGAGAGAGATACCCGAGCAGCCTTTGACGTTCGTAATCAATATGGAGTCATTGGAAATAACGGTACAGTATATGAATGGCAAATACAGCTTGATGGGGCAGAATGCCGAAGAGTTCCCGCAGTCGGTTCAATTGAGCAACAATGTGGTCCGGGTGGAAATGGATGCCGATGTCCTGCTGGAAGGCATAAACCGCACGGTGTTTTCTACCGGCGACGACGAGCTTCGTCCCGTGATGAACGGCATCTATTTTGACATTACGACCGAAGGCATAACCATGGTGGCTACCGACGGGCACAAATTGGTGCGTTGCAAAGCATTGGCATCCAAAGGCAGCGAGCGTGCGGCATTTATTTTGCCGAAAAAGCCGGCTACGCTGTTGAAAAACCTTTTGCCTAAGGAACAAGGGAACGTGCTGATAGAGCTTGACGAACGCAATGCGGTCTTTACGTTGGAACAATATCGCTTGGTTTGCCGCCTGATAGAAGGGCGTTATCCCAATTACAATTCGGTGATTCCGCAAAACAATCCTTACCGGGTAACGGTAGATCGTGCTTTGCTGGTAGGTGCCTTGCGCCGTGTTTCTATTTTCTCTTCGCAGGCAAGCAGCCTTATCAAACTGAAATTGCAGGAGAACCAGATGATGATTTCTGCCCAGGACATCGACTTTTCGACCTCGGCGGAAGAAACCTTGGCTTGCCAGTATGCAGGCAATCCCATGAGCATCGGCTTTAACTCAACATTCCTGATAGACATTTTGAATAATATCGCGGCGAGCGAAGTGGTGATAGAACTGGCAGATCCTTCGCGTGCGGGCGTTATCGTTCCGGTGGAGCAGGATGAAAATGAAGACCTGTTGATGTTGCTGATGCCGATAATGCTTTGATTTTTTTTGTTTGAAATTTCCGGATGCGGGTTGCAGGGACGTGTCGGTTAACATCGGACAGGCACGTGTCTTGCAGCTCGCTCTTAATGAATAATAGAGGTATGAAACTGAACTTGAAAAATCCGCTTGTTTTTTTTGATTTGGAAACTACGGGTACGAACATCAATACGGACCGTATTGTGGAAATCTGCTACCTGAAAGTACATCCGAACGGCAATGAAGAGGCGAAGACTTTGCGTATCAATCCGGAAATGCACATTCCCGAGGAAGCTTCGGCTGTGCATGGCATTTATGATACGGACGTGGCCGACTGCCCTACTTTTAAACAAGTGGCACGCAACATAGCCAACGACATCGAAGGATGCGATTTGGCAGGCTTTAATTCCAACCGCTTCGATATTCCTGTGTTGGCGGAAGAATTCCTTCGCGCAGGGGTGGATATTGACATGAGCCGTCGTAAATTCATTGATGTACAGGTTATTTTTCATAAGATGGAGCAACGCACGTTGTCGGCGGCATACAAGTTTTATTGCGGAAAAAATCTGGAAGATGCCCATACGGCGGAAGCGGATACCCGTGCCACGTATGAAGTGCTGATGTCGCAACTGGACCGTTATCCGGATTTGCAGAACGATGTGAAGTTCTTGTCTGACTTTTCCAGCTTCAATAAAAATGTCGATTTTGCCGGACGTATGATTTATGATGAGCAAGGCGTGGAGATTTTTAATTTCGGGAAATATAAAGGCATGCCTGTGGTCGAAGTCCTGAAGCGTGACCCCGGCTATTACAGCTGGATATTGAACAGTGACTTTACGCTGAATACCAAAGCCATGCTGACAAAAATACGTTTGCGTGAAATGAATCAAAAATAGCTCTATGGCAGATATACTGAAAGGGAAAAAAATAGTATTGGGTATCACCGGGAGTATTGCCGCTTATAAGGCTTGTTACCTGATTCGGGGGTTGATTAAGCGTGGCGCGGAAGTGCAGGTCGTCATTACGTCTGCCGGAAAAGAATTCATTACGCCCATCACTTTGTCCGCTTTGACGAGCAAGCCGGTTATCAGTGATTTCTTTGCCCAAAGGGACGGGACATGGCACAGCCACGTAGACTTAGGCTTGTGGGCCGATGCCATGCTTGTTGCTCCGGCCACGGCTTCCACCATCGGGAAAATGGCAAACGGGATAGCAGATAACATGTTGGTTACAACCTACCTGTCGGCAAAAGCTCCTGTTTTTGTGGCACCGGCCATGGATTTGGATATGTATGCCCATCCGTCTACCCAGCAGAATCTGGACAAGCTCCGTTCGTTCGGCAATATTATTATAGAGCCAGGTACGGGAGAACTGGCCAGTCATCTGGTTGGCAAAGGCCGGATGGAGGAGCCCGAGAACATTATCCGCCGGTTGGAACTGTATTTTGCTTGTAAGGAAGGCGATTTGGTTGGGAAAAAAATATTGATTACCACCGGGCCTACTTATGAGAAAATAGACCCGGTGCGGTTTATCGGGAATTATTCTTCCGGTAAAATGGGGCTTGCTTTGGCGGACGAATGTACCAGCCGTGGCGCGGAAGTGGTCTTAGTGGCCGGCCCTGTGCAGCGGACTACACGCTATCCGGTGGCATGCCGTTACGATGTAGAGTCGGCTTCCCAGATGTATGAGGCTTCCGTGGCTTCGTTCCCGCAGGTGGATGCTGCCATCTTGTGCGCGGCAGTGGCAGATTATACGCCTGAACAAGTGGCTGGAACAAAAATCAAACGGGAGAAGACCGGCGGGCTTTCTTTGCCATTAAAGCCAACCCAGGATATTGCTGTGGCTTTGGGACGTATGAAGCAAACGTCTGGGCGTAAACAGGTTCTGGTGGGATTTGCGCTTGAAACGGATCATGAGCAACAGAATGCCTGTGAAAAGTTGGAGAAGAAGAATCTGGATTTCATCGTGTTGAATTCCTTGAATGATGCCGGCGCAGGCTTCCGCTATGACACCAATAAAATCAGCATTATCGACCGTACAGCCCGGAAAGACTATCCACTGAAGGCAAAGACGGAGGTAGCGTCGGATATTATAGACCATTTGTCGGAGGTATTCCGTGACAAGATTAAGTAACGAGGACAAGATAATATGTTGCGTTCGCTTTCTATACAGAACTATGCGCTGATTGAGCAGCTTGACATAGAGTTTGAGGGAGGCTTTTCCGTGATAACCGGTGAGACGGGAGCGGGAAAATCCATAATCTTGGGCGCTATAGGCTTGTTGCTGGGGCAGCGTGCCGATGTGAAGTCCATCCGTGCCCATGCTTCCAAGTGTGTTATTGAGGCGCATTTCGATGTCTCTGCTTACGGGTTGCAACCGTTTTTCGAGGAGCAGGAACTGGACTATGAAGAAGAGTGCATTTTGCGCCGTGAAGTGTATGCTTCCGGCAAGAGCCGTGCTTTTATCAACGATACTCCGGCTTCTTTGGCGCAGATGAAAGGGCTGGGCGAGCAACTGATTGACGTGCATTCCCAGCACCAGAACCTGTTATTGAACAAAGAAGGCTTCCAGTTGAATGTTTTGGACATATTGTCTCATAACGACGGTCCTGTATCTGCTTATCAGAAGGTTTACAAGGACTGGAAACAGGCTCAAGATGATTTGGAAGCTTTGATAAGCCGGGCGGAGCAAGCCAAGGCTGATGAGGATTATATCCGTTTCCAATTGGAGCAGTTGGATGAGGCCTGTCTGGAGTCCGGCGAGCAGGAAGAACTTGAGCAGGAAGCCGAAATGTTGAGCCATGCCGAAGAAATCAAGGAAGGATTGTATCGCGCCACCCAGTTGCTGGATGCCGATGATGGTGGTTCTCTCAGTACGGTGAAAGAGTGTTTGGGCGCGATGGATGGCTTGCGGGGGGTATATCCTGCTGCCGGTGAACTTGCTGACAGGCTGGACGCGGTTTATATAGAACTGAAAGACATTGCCCATGAAATAAACAATAAGGGAGAAGAGGTGGAATTTAACCCGGAGCGCCTGGAGGAGGTGAATAACCGCCTGAACTTGATTTACTCTTTGCAGCAGAAACACCGGGCTTCTACGGTGGATGAACTGATAGCATTGGCCGAGGGGTACAGGGCAAAAATGTCGGCAATTGTTTCTTCGGACGAAGATATAGCTCGCGCGCGGAAGCGTTGTGCTGCGTTATATGATGAGGTGCTTCGTCTGGCCGGCGGATTGACAGAAGCCCGTGTCCGGGCTGCCAAAGAGGTGGAACAGCAAATGGCTTCCCGCTTAGTACCTCTTGGCATGCCGAATGTACGCTTTGTCGTAGAGATAGGGAGCCGGCAAGAGCCGGGCTTGCATGGCATGGATGCTGTGACTTTCCTGTTTTCTGCCAATAAAAATGGCGTGCTGCAAAATATTTCTTCCGTAGCATCCGGGGGTGAGATAGCCCGTGTCATGCTGTCCATTAAAGCGATGATTGCCGGTGCGGTGAAACTTCCTACCATTATTTTCGATGAAATAGACACCGGCGTTTCCGGCGAGATAGCCGACCGCATGGCCGATATCATGCAGGAAATGGGCGAGGGCGGCAGGCAGGTCATCAGTATTACGCACTTGCCGCAGATTGCAGCACGGGGACGTGTCCACTATAAAGTATATAAGCAAGACAATGACGTGGAAACCAATAGCCATATCCGGCGTTTGACTGCGGACGAACGGGTGGAGGAGATTGCGCACATGTTGAGCGGGGCTGTCCTGACCGATGCTGCGTTGAACAATGCGCGTGTGTTGTTGGAGTTTCCCAATAAATGATAGAAAAAATGACAGACAAAAGTGAAATGATATTCGGCGTACGTGCCGTGATAGAAGCCATACAGGCGGGGAAAGAAATCGACAAGGTATTGGTGAAAAAAGATATCCAGAGTGATTTGTCCCGTGAATTGTTTGCTGCATTGAAAGGCACTTTCATTCCTGTTCAGCGGGTGCCTGTGGAGCGGTTGAACCGCATTACCCGCAAGAATCATCAGGGGGTGGTGGCTTATGTCTCGGCTGTGGCTTACCAGAAGGTGGAAGACTTGGTGCCTTACCTGTTTGAACAAGGTAAAATCCCTTTCTTTGTCATGCTGGACGGCATTACCGATGTGCGTAATTTCGGCGCCATTGCCCGTACCTGTGAATGCGCGGCTGTGGATGCCGTGATTATTCCCGCCAGGAATAGCGTGACGGTAAATGCCGATGCCGTAAAAACCTCGGCGGGAGCCTTGCATACGCTGCCTGTGTGCCGTGAGCAGAGTCTGACCGATACGCTGAAATACTTGAAGGATTGTGGTTTCCGGTTGGTTGCGGCTACCGAGAAAGGCGATTACGATTATACCCACGGCGAATATACTGGTCCGTTATGCCTTATTATGGGAGCAGAAGACAAAGGGGTTGCCTATGAACACTTGGCTTTGTGTGATGAGTGGGTCAAGATACCTATGCTGGGTACTATTGAGTCGCTGAATGTGTCGGTGGCTGCCGGCATCTTGATTTATGAAGTCGTGCGGCAGCGGACGGGCAACGAGGTTTCGGACGCTGAACGGTAAATTTGTGAAAGATATGAAGAACAATATGAAAGTAAGATTTATTTTATTCCTATTTTTAATGGGTTTCCTTGAGGCGCCCACTTTGTCGGCGCAAGCTCCCAAATGGGTGGAGAAGGCTAAGGAAGCCGTATTTTCCATTATCACATACGATGCAGATGATAAAATGCTGAATACCGGCAATGGCTTTTTTGTTACGGAAGACGGGGTTGCCCTTTCCGATTACACGCTGTTCAAGGGCGCGCAGCGGGCTGTGGCTGTGGATAGCAAAGGAAAGCAGATGCCGGTTCAGCTCATTATGGGGGCTGATGACATGTATGATGTGATTAAGTTCAAAGTCGGCATCCCGGGCAAGAAAGTCCCGGCATTATCGCTGGCAACCGTGGCTCCGCAAGCGGGCATGGAGGTGTTCCTGCAGCCTTATTCTACCCGCAAGGACCGTTCGTGCACTACCGGCAAGGTAAAGGCTGCCGATGCCGTCGAAGGTTCGTATCTGTATTACACCCTGGATATGAGGTTGCCGGATAAAATGGTAAGTTGCCCGTTGATGACTGCCGAAGGCGAAGTGTTCGGCCTGGCGCAGAAATCATCCGGACAGGACACGGCGACTGTCTGTTATGCGGTTGATGCACGTTATGCCATGGCCCGCGAAATTGCAGCCTTGTCTTATAGCGATTTGGCCTTGAAAGGAGTCGGCATCAAGAAGGCATTGCCGGATACGGAAGAGCAGGCGCTGGTCTTCCTGTATATGGTTTCTTCCCAGTTGCCTGCCGATGAATACATGGTGCTGCTCGGCGATTTCATTGCCCAATATCCGGACAGTCCCGATGGCTATTTGCGTCGTGCCACGCAGCAACTGCTCCTTTCGCAAGATGAGGCTTCGTTGGCAAAGGTCGATGCCGATTTGGATAAGGCGCTGGACGTGGCCCGGGAAAAAGAGGATGTGTATTACAACCGGGCAAAGGCTATGTTCAATTACTTGGCGACCACCCCGGATGCTTCGTACAAGGAGTGGACCTTTGATGCCGCGTTGCAAGAGATTCGTTCGGCAATAGCCATCAACAGCCTGCCTTTGTATGTGCAGTTGGAAGGCGACATTCTTTTTGCCAAGCAGGATTATCCTGCGGCTTTGGCCTGCTATGAGAAAGTGAATGCTTCCCAACTGGCATCGGCCGAAACCTTTTACAGCACGGCAAAGACGAAGGAACTGATGAAAGCGCCCGTTGACGAGGTGCTTGCCTTGATGGACAGCTGCATGGCCTATCTGACCACTCCCTATACAGCCGATGCGGCTCCTTATCTGTTGGAACGTGCCAGGGTGCGTGTGGAAGCAGGCAAGGCGCGTGATGCCGTGCAGGATTACAATGCCTACTATGACGCTGTGAACGGGCAGGTAAACGATGTGTTTTACTATTGGCGCGAACAGGCCGCATTGAAAGCCCGCCTGTATCAGATTGCCCTCGATGATTTGGCAAAGGCCATCGAACTTGCCCCCAATGACCTGACTTACCGCGCCGAGCTGGCGGTGGTCAACATCCGTGTCAACCGTTGCGAGGAAGCATTGGCCGTATTGCAGGAGGCATTGGGTATCGACCCGAATTATGCCGAGGCCTATCGTCTGATGGGGCTTGCGCAAGTGCAGTTGAAGCGTACGGAGGATGCCTGCGCAAGTTTCTCCAAGGCAAAGGAACTGGGACATCCGCAGGTGGATGACCTGATACAGAAGTATTGCAAATAGCGTTACTGTGCCACCGTGGTGGGAGTACGACGCTACCGTGGTGGGAGTACAACGCTACCGCGGTGGGAGTACAACGCTTGCTCCTGCCGGATATACATTGAATAATCCTTTAATAATAAAGAGTATACACTACTGTCCACTAAAAATGGACAAGGTTAAAAATTAAATAAATTCGGTTCACTTGAATCATATCGTTCTTTGACATTATTGAAATTTGATTTGTCGAACAAGTCACGAAGCTGTGTTTTGTCGGTCAGGGATATTCCGAGAATTTGAAGGACTTCATAGATGCTGCGCTCCAATTTCATGTCATGCTGCACTATTGCCACTAAGCAGTAAGTGATTATGGCACAATAGATTTGTATGCGTACAGCGTTTTCTGATGTCCCCCAAAACCTCTTAATCTTGAGGTGTTGTTTTATCCATTTGAAGAACAGCTCAACACTCCATCTGTTTCGATAAAGCAATGATATCAGCTCCGCCGATGCGTCAAGACTGTTCGTAAGGAAGATGTACCGTGTACCGTCTTCGGGGTTTTCTACGATGAGTTTTCTTAGTTCTTCGGGGTAGTCCTTAGAACTTTTATAAACCGTAAAGTATCCGATTACATCAGAAACCACACCTTCGGGCAATCTTCGTTTCCAGGTCTTTGGCTTAATCCGTACGTTGTTTTTGGCCCGTACAACGAAGAAAGCTCCTATGCGATTTATCGTATAGAGGTTGCTAAAATCGTTATACCCACGGTCGAATACGTAATGCGCTCCTGGTTCGTATGGAATCTCAGGCATCGCCTTTGAGTCGTGAATATTGGCAGGAGTAATATGCACAAATGCAGGTACTTCCGCTTCAACGTCGTAGAGTGTATGCAGCTTTATCCCGCCTTTATGCTTGCGGAATTTAGCCCATTCAAACACCGACAGACACAGGTCAACCGTAGTGGAGTCAAATGCGTAAACATGACCGTCAAGCTCGAAAATCTTGTCGATTCTACGCTTGCGAGCCTCGGCAATCATGAATGTTGCATACTCCTCGAAGATGCGGCAGTCTCGTTGCTCATTAGCCTTACTAAGATTGCTTCGCGTTACGGATTTCCCGATTCCGAGATGGTAGAGCTTCCCGGCATGAGCTTCCATTGCTACGATTAGGTCTCGAAGGCTTTCACGATTGGAAAGTTGTCCAAACATCATCGTAAGTAGTTGATTCCAACAGGTATAGCTCTTGATATACTTGTCGCCTTCATACTTAGTAACGATACGATTGAACTTACTTCGGTCAAGAAACTTGGCTAATTGGGCAAAAATATATGGGTCTTTATGCATAACGGCTTGAAAATTACCACAAAAGTAAATTCAAATCCGTTCTCTCCAAAACTGATTATAACAAATTGAATTTCAATAATTTCAAAGAACTCCTATGATTTTTTAGTGGACACTAATGTCTTCTCCTTCGTAATTAAAAGTCACATCTACCTTCACCACAGCCAAAATGCGGGCATCTTCAATCTCTCCCCAATCAAAGAAGAACGCACCCCGTCCTGCTGGATTATGCAAACGCACCATTGTAGCAGGTCCGGGAACAGTAACCTGTTGGGGAGTAACATTATAGAAAGCCTTATCCTCATCAGAATACAATAAGTTGCTTTCACCTATGGTCAAATAATCCTTCACATCCTCCTTATATTTCTCTCCTTCCAATTTATCGCATAACATATAGGTTGCAGATATTATTTTTTTAGTGATATAAGGTTCTACATCCGGATTGAACACCACCTCCGGCGTAGCTCCATGAACAGTAGGCGTAGATACCGTTCCCCTTATCATAAATTGGTCGGTCGCACCCGGATAAGCAGGGGTAGCTTGATAACTTGAAAGCCGGATAACCCTGCTATATGAAACTTCTGGTATATCTGCCAATGTCCATAAACCAAGGTTATGACCAGTTGTATTTGAAAGAGAATAAACAAGTGAATTATTCGACACAGAGTTTTTCTCTACAGTAGAATTCATCACTTCATATAAATCAACAGCAACAGATGAAACCCCTGCTCCTGTTTCAAAAGTAACATTACCACCTAATGTTATTAAACCAGTGGTACTTACATTAATTGTTTGACTATTCGTGGTAGTAGTTTTATCTGTCTCAAAAGTTGTCGTACTACTAAAGGCCTTGTTGGCACCAGAAGATAAAGCAGATGATAAGCCACTTTGGTCTACAGAATTAACAGCAGAAGCTACTTCTCCTCCCAACTGAGCTTGTTCCGGCAAATTCTCCATATATTTGCCTGTCTGATCTTCACTCATAGTAAAAGTGGTTTCTATTTTATTTGAAGTTTTATCACTAATAGAACTAATAGTACTCACTGATTCAATAACTTCTTTTCCTGTAAAGTCATAGCTGCCAACTACTTTATTATACGCTTATATTCAATTTACATCCACGATAATCATTAGTATACGGAAGTATAAATTCAAAGCCATTCCACCCGGCATCAAAGCCATAAGTCGGCGTCTTACCATAATTAGAGAATAATAGCATATCATTTTCTGCTACATCACTCATCGTCTTAGACAAATACCCATCTTGATCAAGCATTTTGATCTTTTTTATCACCAGTTGTTTCTATAAACCATTGGGCACCAGAACTGTTACTTTTCCCTTCATAGAAGTAAAAGACCTTCATATACCCCGTTAGCTGATTATAGAAAACCATATAATTTTGCCTTGTATCCGAACCGACTTCTTTAAATGTATGAAACAACATCTTCCATCCATCTTTTTTCTTTATATCCTCGCAAAATTTCTGGGGCAAAAGAGTCTGAGCACCATTTGCCCACGGCAATGTTACTTTATCTCCAACTTCTGGGGTGATTGCAGTATTCAGAACGACTTCTGACATATTTTCCCAATTATATAACAAATCGGGATTAGATTTAGAAGCATTGGCTTCATTCACAATTGCTCGGGTCATTGGCAACAAAGAATCTTCAATTGTTACAGACTCATCCGTACAAGCGCAAAAACAGAATGTAAATAATACACTCACTAATACTAATAACTTTTTCATATTCTTCTTTTTTAATTATTGTCCGAAATAATCATATCCATAGCCTTTTTTCTGCACATTTATATGCAAATAATAATCCTTCCAACGCTCCGTAGCCAACACTTCATCCGGAATTTCCCCTGACAGGCAGTTGAATTCCAAGAAAGGAATATGACCTATATCTTCAGTGAAATAGCGCCAATCCATTTCAGTGAAGTAATTGTACGAAAGCAACGTTGGACATGGCAGTTCACGCAAAAACAAAGGGACCTTTCCTTCAAAGTTATTATCGTCTAACATAACCATTCCTTCCACCTTTTGCAGTGCCGTAATTTCTTCCGGAATTTCACCACCGATAGAAGTCCCAGCTATTTTCAACCATTGAAGGGTTTCTTTTACCTTTCCAATCTCTTTTGGAATCGTTCCAGTAAATCCCTTGCCTACAATCTGTAGTTCTTCCAAAGGACAGTTAAAGATTTCCTTGGGGATTCCGCCCGAAGCGCGCTCATCGCCGAAGACGCGCAATACGCGCAACATGGTTAAATTGCCCAACTCCGGAGGAAGCGAATAGCCGTCCGGCAACAGTTGCGGAATAGGAACTATCACCCGGATAACGCGGTATTCATTCTTTTCCACATCCAAAGCCCCTTCTATTCCACCCCACGTAGTATAATCTTTAATGTCCCAATGATAAGGTTCTTTCCACTCCGCACACTTCATGGAGTGGTAGTAGGCCACAATGGCCAGGCTGTCCTGCTTGTTCATGGCAGGACGTGCGGGGCCGGAGGGAACAGGGGTGTCATCATTACTGCACCCCCAGAGCACGCCCAGCAAGAGCAGATAAAAAATCCTTTTCATAAGATGTCCTCTAATAAGCGTTAAACATTTTATTGGCATCCGGTTGCTACTTACCAAGAGAACCGGGAAAGAGAAACCATTGCATTCATTGGAGTAAACAATTAAAGGTTAAACTACTATATCGGGAAGAAAAAAGGCCACACAGAAAGCTTATTCCTGCTGCATCCGCCTTTCCCCCGATGGGAAAAGCGGGGCTTCAACAATCTTTCCGTATGGCCCTCCACAACCCTTGTGAGGCTCCCGAAAACAACCTATATCAACGGTTTAAGACATGTCTTTCGGTTCAAATTCTTATCCGGCGGAAGTCCGCCAACAGATTCATATACAATACCTTTCCAAGCGCCGAAGCACTACCGTGGTAGCGCCGAAGCGTTACCGTGGTAGTGACGAAGCGCTACCGTGGTAGTGACGAAGCGCTACCACACTGAGAAAGGAGCGTTCAGAATGCATTAAAAATACAGCAGTAACTGAATTCTCCTCCTCCCGGGAGGAGGGGAATCCGTACTATATCTATTTTGATACACCCTCAGTTTTCAGTCTCTTATTTCTTGATGGCTACATCCCAGCCGGACAGCACGTCGCCGTAGAGGTAGAACGTCACGGTGAACGTGGTCTTGCTGTTGGCGTCCGTCACTTCATACCAGCGGGTGGCGTCGTAAGAGTCTACCTGCTTGTAGTCGCCCAAGGCCAGCGGAGCCAGGTCGGTTTTCTTGGCCTTGTCGGCAATGAGTTTCTGCATGCGGCCCTCGATGAGCTTCATCACGCCTTCATGCTGGAAGGGGTCGGGGTTGGCCACTTTCGGGTAGGTGGCTTTGATGACGCCGCCATTAGCCTTGCGCACAGCCTTCACGCTGTCGGTATAGGCACGGAACTGCTTCTTCACCTCGGGCGAGCGCAGGCCCAGCATGGTGAAGATGGCGATGCCTTGCGCACCGTTCTCCAAAGCCTCGTCCATGCAGGCAAACATCTCCGGACCGTCGGTCACCATCAGGCCGCAATAGAGGGTGGTCATGGGGTTCTTGTCGCGGGCGTTCTCGATGGTACAGTCGGTCACGAAGCTGGGGTCCATGGTGTAGAAGTTGTGGTAAACCATGGGGAAGACAATGTCCAGGTTCCACTTGCCCCAATCCTGGCGCACCATGCGCGACGACATCTTGGGCGTGGGGAAGGGCGAGGCGGCCATCTTCTTGCCGTAGGAGTGCACAGTCTCGGCAATCATGTTGGCCACTTCGGAAATCTGGTCGCAGCGGAACTGGCGCCACTTCACGTCGAGCGACGGATCTTCCTGCTCGCGCGGGTCGTAGCCATACTGTTCCTGGAACTTCTTCAGCATGGCAGGATGGTAACCGTAGTCCCAAGCGGCATATTCACGGTCTTGCACGATGTCGTATTTGGGCCACAGCGTGGTGGGCAGCACCACGTCCACGAAGCGGTTGTAGTCGATGGCGATGCCGTTCAGGCCCTCTACCTCGCAGTACGATTTCACTTTCTCCTTGATGAACTCGCGCACCTCGGGCAGGGCGGGGCACATGAACTTGTAGTAGTCTACGTAGGCCGTGGTATCCGCCAGGCTCTTGCCGTTGCGGTTCACGCTGAGCCATTCGGGATGCTCCTTCACGATGCGGTCACGGTCGTGCTCCAGGTTCATCGTCCACAACCAGGCGTAGACCTCGATGTTGTGCTTGTGGGCAATGGGGATGGCCACGCGGTAATCGTCGGGCGTAGGAGCATTCAGCATGATGCCATCCAGACCCAAGTCGTTCATCACTTGGCAGATGGAGTCGAAGTTCATGCCAGGGCGGTAATCCAGCCACGTCCAGAACAACGGGTACTCCTTAGCCGTTTCTTTCTTCGTCTGTTGGCACGAGAACAGGCCAACCACTACAAATGCCAATAATAAGGCAGGTAAAAGTTTCTTTTTCATAATGATATTTGTTTTTGAATAAAAGTTTTTATCACTGTACTTTTTCTTTCGCTTGTCCGAAAGAAAAAGATACCAAAAAGAAAGGACCCCGGCTGTGCCCGTCAGGCTACTCCGGCCAGCTTTCAGCCTAAAGGGCAAAAACTCGCTTCGCTCAAACAGTTTGCCCTTCTTAACGGCTGAAAACTGGCCTACGCTTTACGCCCGCCGGTCAATGCCGGAAAACCATGCGGCGTTGGACGCAGATGACAGAGAGCTAAATAAAAGCAAGATAAACTCAATACACGCTTAAAATGTTATAAGCTACTTATAAGTTACACATCTTGCAGGTTTCCTATTGCTTCACGCCGCAGGGCTTGCCGTTGTCAAGCGTCCACGCCGCATGGCCCGCGCATAAGCGGAGGGGCGTTAAGCGGAGAGGGGATTTTTGCGTAAAGAACGGCAGACTGTTTGAGCGAAGCGAGTTTCTGCCGTTTAGCAAAAATGCACTCGGAGTAGCCCCGGAGATTCAGCGCTTGATTTTTTTCTTTGGGTATCTTTTCTTTTTGTATCAAGACAAAAAGAAAAGTACAGTAACCTTCGCGGCAGCGAAAGAAAAGTACAAGAATTAAATCTTTAACTTGATATGCAACTTCTCCAGGCACCACGTCACCCCGATAACCACGAAGGCGAAGCACAGGCAGTTGACGATGCTCATGAAGCCGTGGGTAAACCAGTCGGGCAACACGACACCCGTCACATCGGCAAAGCCGTAGAACACGTAAGGCACCAGGTAAGTGGTCAGCGTGGCGGTTCCGGCAGGACGGATGGCCTTGAACCAGCCCGTCAGCCCGTGGTCCGCCAAGGCGGTCAGCACCGTGTAGCCGGCAATGGAGATGGCAATGACGTAGAACACCCAAGGAGGAGTGGCCCCAATCTTCGCCACAATCCAGTAGTGATGCAGGGCGATGCCTATCAGCAACGACACCAGCGCAGCCAGCAGCCCGCTCCGCAACTTCCACAACGTGCCCATGTTGGCAAACCGTGCACTGACGATGGACAGGATAAGCCCGCCCATGGTGAATGCCGGCAAAGCGCCGTTGCCTATGTGCACGATGCCCAGCATGCCGTCGTAGAAATTACCCCGGGGAAAATCCAGCAAAGCCGTACCGCCAAACTCCTCGCGCAAGGGCGTGCCCGTCACGCAAATCAGGATGAAAACAACCCAGATGGGGATAAGGTAGCGCAAGCGGTCGCGGCTGAAGAAATAAATCACGGCACACACCAGGTATGTCCAGCCGATGGAACCCAGGATGCCCCAGTAAGCCCCGAACACGCCCCCCTGGGGGTTGATGAACGTAAGGGCCAGATAGAGCAACGCCAAGACGCCCAGCACCTTCAGCACGCGGAACACGTTGGCCTGCGCGGGCGAAGAAGGTTTGGGGTACTTGTTCCACACGGTCACGAAACCGAAGGCCATGATGAACCAATACACTCCGATAGGATAAGGAGCTTCCGGCGAAAGCCTGAACTCCGAGTTGGTAATGAAAGCACCCATTACCAGCAAGGCAAACGTGCGCGACAGGATGTGCCCCAGCGTCGATTCAGCCGACATGCCCTTGGCATACCGCCGCTCGATGGCATAAGGGATGGACATGCCCACGGCAAAGAGGAAGCAGGGGAACACAATGTCCGCCAGTCCCATGAAGTCTTCGCCAAACTTTGCATGCTCCAGCCAGTGGGGAATATCGTGCACTTTCCAGAAGTCGTTGACGAAAATCATGATGAACATCGTCAAGCCCCGGAGCATGTCGATAGCCAGGTTACGCCTTGCATAGATTGATTTATCGCTACTCATAAGTTTATAAGTTTTTTAGTTTATGAGTTTATAAGTTTTTTAGTTTACGAGTTTATAAGTTTTTTAGTTTACGAGTTTACAAGGAGACGAGGGTACAAGGGGGAAGTAATGGAACAAGAAACTTGTCAACTATAACTAATATCCTTGTCAACTTGTTAACTCGTCAACTTGTTAACTTGTTAACTCGTTAACTCATAAACTCGTAAACTAAAAAACTCACAAACTAACCCTTTAGAATTCCGAAATCAGCATCAGCCAGCGGGCAGCCGACGAACCCCACACTTCCTTGTAGGTGGCGGTGTTGAACTGCGGCCAGTAGGGTGCATCTTCGTTGAAGTAAGACTGCATGCCTACGGGGATTTCGCCTACCGTCTCGCCCGGCAGTGCCGTGTAGAGCTGCGGATAGTTGCTGCCCTCGCCGTAGATGAGCGACTGTCCGAAGGGGTTCTTGCCCACTACCCAGAACAACTGCTGCTCGGCAATGTTCTTCAGTTCCTTGTCTTTCAGGATGCGTGCGCAGATGGCTGCCGCCTTGCCCGTAGACAGGTTGACTGCCGTGTTGCCCTTGAAGGAGAACCATACGGGGAAGATGCGCAGGTAGTGCTCCTTGTCCAGTTTGATGCCGTTTTCCAGTTGCTCCTTGAAGTCCTTCTCGGCACCGCTGCGGATGCCTACCTGTACGGCGTAGAAGTTCACGGAGTCTTTCACCTCATCCTTGTGGTAGATGCCACTGGGCACCATGCCGTAAGGCTGTACATACTGCATGATGTTCTTCAGGTAATCGCCGTAAAGCCGCATGGATGCAATCCACTTGTCGTAGTCGGCATGTCCGGGCTGCGTTTCGCACAGGGCGGCCAATGCCTCCATGTAGGCATAGTCGCGCGACTGGTGCGTGTAGTGCACGATGGACTTCTTGGCCAGGTCGCGGTAGAAGAAACCACACGTCTTGTTCTTGTCTTTCAACGGCTCGGTACGCTGGCACTGCAATACGTATTGGATGGCTTTCACAGCCTCGTCGGCATACTTCTGGTCGCCTGTCAGCTTGTACAACATGCTGGCTGCCCACGAGATGTTGGCATGGTACTGGCTCTCGGAAGCCATGGCTGCATGGCCGCCGCCTTTCTTTACCAACTCGGCAAAGCCCAGTTTGTTGAAGCGTTCCATGGCATAGCCGAAATCTTCCTGTGCAATCTCTTTCAGGTGGCCTTTCAAGCCCGGGTCGTTCTCAATCATCATGGAAGCATAGGCCTCGATGCCGGACAGCAGGAAGTTCTCCAACGCACCGTTGTGCACGAACATCTCACGGCGGCCGGAATCGTCATCCGTACCAATCTTATGGTCGGTCCACAGGTTAGTGCCCCACGTCTGTGCGCGATAGCCGTCGCCCAGGCGGGTCTTCAAGATGTAGTCCATGCCCCACAAGGCTTCCTCCATCAGACGGTTATACAGGTTCACGTTGCCACTCTTCTTGGCACGGGCAGCCGTCTGGAACAACGAGTAAGCTATCTCGCCCGTCTGGAGTGTCTGCTGCGACATGTCGGCAGCATCATGCCAGCCGCCATTGATGGGGATGATGTGCCCCTGCCAGTTGGCGTGCAGGTCATTATGGCAAGCGCCATGTTTGCCCGGCACCGGATAACCGCAACGCTCGCAGAACAAGAAGTTCACCATGCGCCAAGCCGAGTCTTCCCACACGTTCTTGTCGATGTAGAAAGGCAGCGTGGCCACGTCGCCCACCTGGATAAAGTATTGGCCTGCCGTCTGGAAGTCGGAGAAATCGATGGTCTCAAACTCGCCCAGCCCGGTCTTTACCTTCTGTACGTCGCCCGTGTACACCACAGCCTGGGTCTTGGCATCCTTCAATTGGAATTTGCCGTCATGGTTCTCCACGTTCACAATGGCCGTCTTGTGGCTGTCGGGGCTGTAGCCCGTGGTCGAGAAGATGATGCGGTCCCTTGCAGGCGTCCATCCTCTCACAGTCTCGGGATTATCCACTACCTGCAGTTCCACGGCATCCACGTCGAAGCAAAACTTGTCGGGCATCGTGCTTTCCGTGCCGAACACCTCGATGGCAAAGGACAACTTGGTCACCTTGTCGCGTGCCAGCCCGGTCATTTCCAAGTAGCACTCGTTCCACTGGTTGTTCTTCAGGTTGATTTCGTGGTAACCCTCACGCCCGTAGATGTCGGGCACCTTGATTTCCCCGTCGTTTTCGATATACAGGTTCAGGTAAATGCTGCGGGCATTCCCGCACGAGGGGTAAATGTAGAACTTCAGACGATTATAACCTTCCCAGTTCACGCCGCCCACGTTATACGAAGCCAGGCAAGTGCCGCGTCCCAAGCCCCAGCCCAGCATCTTCTCGGGATGCGTGGGCGCTTCCAGCCGCAGGCTGTGCTTGCCCGACTTACAACGCTCGTCCGTGATGCCGATGGTGCCGATGCCCTTGTGCTCCCACACGGAAGCATCCTCCATGTCGCACAACATTTCCGATTTCAGTACTTTCTTAATGGCAAACGTCTTGTCGAACGACTTGCTCTCGTCCAACGGCAGCGGACTGTGCACGTACCCCGTGCTGATGATGTCCGCCTTGAGTTTTTCGTCTACTTGCGCCTGCACCGTCACGCCCGAAGCGCAAACCAAAGCTGCCAGCAGACCTGCAGTTTTCATTGTTTGTTTCATGATATCAAGTTGAATTTGTTAAAAAAAGAGGGTGTATCTCAATGTTAATCCTACAAAGAAACAACATTTATCGATACACCCCCCGGTGTGTTAAGTTAAAATAGCATCAAACCACAGGATGTTAGAAGTTGGGGGCATCTACATCCCAGAAGATACGGGTTGCACCGGTATCTGGTCCGTTCAACAGTTCTACGGCTTGTGCGTAGCCTTCGGGGTTATTATTTACTTCCTCTTGAATGAACGGTATACGGCGTACACCCAATTCAGTAGGAATTGCAGTATCACCACGACTATTATTCTGACGGATAGGGAAGAGTTTCGGATAACCAGTACGACGCCATTCAGCCCAAGCATTCTTACCCTCGGGGAAACCGGCAATCCATTTCTGGGTAATTATTTTCTCCAAACGTTCTTCATCGGTTGTTGCATCATCCCAGCAAGGAGTAACGGTAGAAACAGCCACAATACTGTTGGGAGCAGCCAAATCAACGACTTCCAAAGCAGCATCCGAACCATCATTAGCAACAACCGTCAACGGATCCACAAAATCCGCCGGAACCGCATGACTTTGCAAATACTCATCAACACCGCTCACACCCCATTCAGTAAAGGAAGCTCGTACGCCATCTTCGTAATAAGACTTCGCCGTACCGCCGGTATTCCATCCGCGCAATGCTGCTTCTGCCAACAGGAAATAAGGCTCTGCAGAAGACATTACAACACCCGGCGTATTAACGCCGACATTAATATTGGCAATAATTGCTTTATAACGATCTACCAACACATCCAAATTGGGAATACCGGAACGTACACCCAAAATCTCATCACTAGTCGAACCGTCTTTCAATGTCACTTTCTTAGCAATACCAAACTTTTCCAAACGCGGATCATTGTAACCACCTAAGATTGATTTCGTATTCGCACTAATAAACATATCATTGTACTCAATGGAACAAGTGTAAAGAGGATGTTTCCATTCAAAGCCCGAAACGATAAAGCCTTCTCCGCTTTGTAATAAACCTCCGGGAGCCGCAATAGCAGCTTCTCCTTCCGTCTTTGCCCAGTTGGCATCGTACTTCACTACGCGGAGTGCCAAACGCAAGCGCAAGGTGTTGCACAGTTTCAACCATTTGGTCAAATCGCCGTTGTAAGCCATATCAAAAGCTGCAAACGACGCGGACTCTTTCTGCGAATACTCATTAAGTACTTGACTTGCTTCTGTCAATTCTGAGAAAAACAATCTATATGCATCTTCCGCAGAATCGTAAGTGCCACCTGTCATGGTTTCTCCATATTTAGAATAGATTATCGGGCCATACTCATCCACCACACGCGACATGGCAAACACACGAATTATCGTATTGATGGCATTGAAATGGGCATAAGTTTCCATTCCCATTGCCTCACATTTCTCTTGCACTTTCAACTGGTCTACCATGATGGCATCATATGTATAATTCCAAAATGTATCAGTCCAGTCGCTGGGCAATATATAAGTCTGTGTATCATTTCCACCCAAGAAAAAACTGGGTGTTGCCATATATCCCGACCAAATATCGGAAGTCAGGTTTTGAATAGTTTGGAAATCCCAACCCCAACCATCTCTATTGTAATAGATAGATTTCTGCATGCTGGGGAAATGAGCACCAATGTAATTGTTATCTTGTAACAGTTCTTCATCTGTCACGCCCGAAGGACTGGTATTCATTTCTTCAAACGCACCGGTACAACCGGTAAGCAAAGCCGCCACAGACAAAGTCGAAGCAATATAGGATATAACTTTTTTCTTCATAGCTTTACACAATATTAGAAATTAACTTTAACGTTGAAACCAAACGAACGGGTGCTCGGTGTGCCAAATACGTCCACTCCTTGCAAACCATTTCCTACAGACAAGGCACCTTCCGGATCATAAGGAGCATTGTTCATAAAAAAGAACAAGTTCCTGCCAATCAAAGAAACGTCTATGCCTTTTATTACCGGTGTATTCTCAAACCATTTTTTCGGCAAACTGTAGCCCAAAGAAAGTTCACGTAAACGGATGTTGGTAGCATCATACATGTAATATTCTGTAATACCAGCACGACCGGCTACCTTGTTATAGAAACCTGCTACATCTGTAATCTGTCTGCCATCGAAATTCACATAACCTCTATTACGAGCATCACCCGTAATCTTGGTCACACCATACTGGTCAAGCTCGGCTTGTGTCAAAGACATTACATCACCCCCGAAACGTCCGTCAATCAAGAAATAAAGAGAAAAACCTTTCCAGGTAAACGTGTTCGACCATCCCATATTGAAATCAGGCGACGTGTTGCCCACTTTCTTCAAATCGGACGAATCCTGCAACGGCAAGCCGTTTTCATCATACATAATCTTGCCTTGTTCATCACGTTGGAATTTATAACCGTAAATGTCACCAAATGAACCGCCTTCTTCTAGACGCATTCCATAACCGCTGGAACCACCAGAGCTGACCGTGAAATAATTCAGACCTTCTGCCAATTCCAATACTTTATTGCGGTTCAACGCAAAGTTTAATGAAGTTTTCCAACGGAAATCGTTCGTCATCACTGGCGTACCACCCAGTACCATTTCCACACCTTCATTCTTGATATCACCTGCATTGATATAATAGCGGGAATATTTAGAGCCAGAAGGAGCATTCAAGGTGAACAACTGATTTTTAGTATGTGTCTGGTAATAAGTCAAGTCTATTTCCAAACGACTGCCGAAGAAACGCCATTCCGTACCAAATTCCCAAGAAGTTGTCATTTCAGGTTTCAATTCATCAAATGGTTCTGTGCTGTTATAGTTGATAACACCACCTGCTCCCACCGAATTCAACGGATTGCTGGTATAACGGGGCAGACCATTACCTACTTTAGACCAAGCTGCACGAATCTTACCGAGATCTACCCATTCTGGCATCTTCAACGCATCATTCATAACCCATGTCAAACCAACAGACGGATAGAAGAAACCTTTGTTCTTATACTTGGTAAATGCCAAGGTAGACGTCCAGTCGTTACGTGCCGTTACATCCAAGAACAACCAATCCCTGAAACCCAACTGACCGGCAAAGAATACAGCCTGTTCCTGTTCGTGGTAAGTACTCAACGAATTTACTGCCGCATTCTGATTGATATTGCCCACACTGAATATATTCGGGTTATACAAGCCACCGCCAAACGAATCGAAACCGGCAGATTTACCGCTTACATCCTTGATGCTAGCACCAAGTGTTGCACTAACCGCGAAGTCTTTAAATGTCTGGTTGTACGTCAACAACACATCTCCATAAACACTCAAATCGTGAGAAGAATCACTAACAAAACGTCCGTTGGTTCCAGCAATCGAAGTATCCGTACCGGTATACATCTTCATCTGATAAGAATCTGTCACAAAGTCGGCGTTACCACGAGCTTGCAGTTTCCAGTGTTCATTAAATGTCCAAGAAGCACTCAAATTTGCAATAGTACGATAACGTTTGCCATCGTTCGGTAGTTTGTTCAACAACCAATAAGGGTTCTGCGTAAAGCTGCTGGGAGTCGTAAACCAATTTTGCGTGTACAGATTACGCTCCAAGTCCATTATCTGGTAATTGTTCTTGTAATAACTGAAAGATTTGCTAGGATCGCCCTGTACGGCACCGCCACGTGGGAACTCATACAAGCCAACCAACGGATTCAGGTAGTAACCACCGGAAGCCGGACGGTTCTTTACATCCTGGAACATCAGATTAACATTAGCATCCAACTGCAACTTCTTGTCGAAGAAGTTAGCCGTTTCACGGAAGTTAAAATTATGCTTGTTCAGTCTGTGATCGCCTACAATACCCTTACCATACGTATTAGCATAAGAGAAGTAAGTCTGCATGGCTTCCGAACCCGAACTTAACGATACAGAGTTAATAGTAGTCATACCGGTGTTGAAAAAGCCATCTGTATAATCAGGACTACCGTTAATTGGATCACCCCAGCTGGTGGTCACACCACCATAAAAATTCTGAAATTCAGGAATACCATAAGCAGCCCACTCCCAAGTAGTATTGGAGTTAAAGGTCACACTGGTACGCCCTACTTTACCTTTCTTCGTAGTAATCACAACCACACCGTTGGCAGCAGAACTACCATACAAAGCAGCAGCGGCAGGACCTTTCAGGATATTCATGCTCTCAATATCATCCGGATTCAAGTTGGAGATACCATCGCCGTTATCGCGGTTGGCACCGTCGTTGTTGCCACCCAATACGGTAGCAGTCGACTCACTGGACGAACTATTGATAGGTACACCATCGATTACATACAACGGCTGGTTGCTTCCTGTTACAGAACGCGAACCACGAATGGTCATTTTTACCGAACCACCCAGGCCGGAGGAACTGCGGAGAATCTGCACACCTGCCGTCTTACCTGCCAAGGAGTTAATCATATTCGGATCCTTGGCACGTGTCAATTCATCGCCGCCCACTACCTGCGTGGAGTAAGTCAACGACTTTTCTTTCTTCTGGATACCGAGGGCGGTTACCACGACTTCTTCCAACGTCTCGGTGTCTTCCTGCATGGTGACGTTGATGGTGCGTTGCGAACCTACCGTGATGTTCTGCGTCTTGTAGCCCACGAACGAGAATATCAGCACGGCATCCTGCGAGGGAACTTCCAGCGTGAAGTTACCGTCGAGGTCGGTCACCGTACCGGTAGTAGTGCCCTGCACCTGGATGGCAACGCCCGGCATCGGCTCGTTGAAAGCGCCGTCCATTACCCTACCCGTCACCGTGATGGCCTGCTGCAGGGCACGCGTGCCGGCAGCAGCCGGAGATAACATAATGTAAGAACCTTCCACGGAATAACGGATGCCCGAACCGTTGAACAAATCGCTCAACACCTCGGCCAGCGGTTGCGCCTCCACGTTGAGGGAAGCGTTGCGGTGTACGTCTACATCTTTGTTGTAGACAAACAAAAAGTTAGACTGCTCCTCAATGTCGCCCATAATGTTGAGCAGTTCGGCATTACTCTTGTTGATGGTGATCAACGAGTTCAGATTTTGTGCCGCAGTTGCGGAAACATGCATTCCGCCGGCAAACAACAAGAAACAAGCCACAGCCAATATCCTGAACACAGCAGGGGCATGATAGGCTTGACGCGCAAAAAGTTTTTCTTTTGAATGTGCTCTCATACAATCAACTACGATTTAAGAATTTAAAATACTTGGATTAATAATAAGCTGCCGCTCGGCAGCAACAATGTTTAAGATTGAAGTTTGCTGTTTGTTCGTTGTGGTTATTTACTCATAGGCAATTGGTGTTTAAATGGTTATTATTATTGATAAGGTGAAAAAAATTATCGTATATAAATGGTATCCCCGTCTTTGGAAAGCTCGTACTCAAAACGCACGTCACGACGCAACACCCGAAGCAGGTTACGCACCCCGTCCGATATGCGGAATTTCCCGCTGAACGAGTGTTTCGCCAACTCCTGGTTCTCCACCACCAACTTCACGCCGTAGTATTTTTCAATGCGCTTCATCAGGTCGACAAAGTTCTCATTGGTAAAGCAAATCAGCCCCTCACGCCAACGGTACACATCGTAGTCCTCGATGGCATCCACGGCCAGTTCCCCGCCTTTCAGCCTCACCTTCTGGTTGGGCGAAAGGTAAACCACATCCGACGAGCGGTAATTGTTGTCCACCTTCACACGCCCCTCCATCAACGCCGCCGAAAAGGAGTTCAGCTCGGAGTAAGCCTCCACGTTGAATTTCGTGCCAAGCACCTCCACGTCGCACATCTGCGTATGCACCACAAAGGGTTTCGATTCGTCCTTGGTCACCTCGAAGTAGGCCTCCCCGTCCAGTTCCACCTGCCGCCCTTCGTCACCAAAGATGGAAGGATAGCTCAGTGTGGAACCCGCATTCAGGTACACCTTTGTCCCGTCCGCCAGAAGCAGCTCCGTCCGTTGTCCCGGCGGGACGCTCACCACGTTCAGAGCCTTGTCCACCGTGCGGTACTGATGCTCCAACAGCCAATAGCTGCCCACGAAAGCCAATACCAGCACTGCTGCCCAGCGTCCCACGCGCCACCCTTCATGTATCAGCCTATACGACAAAGAATGGCGGCGGTCATTTTCCAGCACGGCATCGTCTGCCAGCAGCACGGCGTCAAAATAAGCCCGCTCGTCGAGCAACTGTTGGCGGTGGGCATCATCTTCTTCCAGCCATGCCTTGATACGCGCCTTGTCGTTCTCCGAAGCCTCGCCGGCAAAAAATTTATAGAGTGTTATCTTTTCCATACAGTTCCGTTATCTGTATAGTAAGCAATCGGGAAGAAGAAAACCCTAAACGGAGCACACTTAAAAAGTGTTAATTAACAAAGGAAGAAAAAGTAGAAGTAATAATCGCCCAAGGCTTTGCGCAACGCTTTCAGGGCTTTGGTAACATGATATTCCACTGCTTTGACGGAAATGCCGAACTCGGCAGCAATGGCACGGTTGGATTGTCCCTTGAAACGGCTGCGTATCAAAATCTCGCGGGTCTGCGAAGGGAGTTTCTCCAATGCATGACGAATCAGATGCTGGACTTCATCCGACAACAGCTTCTCCGGTTCGCATGCCTCCAGTGTCGATATCTTCACCTGGAGTTCCCACTCCTCCAGCGATTGCAAGCCACTCTTGGCTTGCTCCTCTATCGCCTGCCGTTTCAATTGATTGATGCATTTATGCCGGACAACAGAAAGCAGGTAAGCCGGCAAATTTCGGTCTACCACCGTATTCCGGTTCTCCCAATAATACATGAAGCTATCGTTCACAACGTCTTCCGCCGCTTCATCCGTCGACATATAAGAACGCGCAAAACGGACAAAACGATTGAAGTAGGTTGTGTAAACCCGATTAAAGTTTAAAGAATAGTCTTCTTGGTGCCTCATCATCCAACATTCAATGTCGCGAGCAAATATAAGCCAAATTTTCTAAAGAAAAAAGAAACGAAGGGAAAAGCTCGGTGATTAGTGTTTAGTGATGAGTGATTAGTGATTAATGCGTAAGTTCAGTGAAGAGTGATGAGTGTTTAGTGATTAATGCGTAAAGCTCAGTGATTAGTGATTAATCACTCATCACTAAACACTAATCACTACAAACAACTTGTCAACTCCCCCCGAACCGATACCCCAGGCCAAGCATCAGGTTGTTGGGGTCATGGAAATTGCTGAGCTGGTAGCCCACATGCAAGAACAGGCGGCGGGTAACGAAAGCTTTCAACGCCAAGATTTGGTAAAGTTTCCCGATATCCTTGCCCTTGTAAAACACATTGCGCCCCACCCCCAGGTTAACCGAAAAGACAGGCATAGTGAGTTCCGCGCGCAAGGACAAGCCCACCGCAAACTGCTCGCGGAAAGGTGGACGGTAAAACTTGATATCTTCGCCACCGGTACCCTCCACCAGGTGGTCTTTCAGGTTGGCGCTCTCGTCATACTGCGCGTCGAGCGACACGCCTGTCCGGAAATACTTGTTCACCCGGTACATGGGGTTGAAGTTCAACCCTGCCACGCCGAACGAACCCGGAATCAGGTCGCCATCATCGGCCGACCACATAATGCCCCGCTTGCGCGTAGAGCCATAAAGCACCAGGTCGTAACTGAAACGCGAGCCCTCTATCCGCCGCCCGGCAGCCAAGACATCTTCCGCCTCCACCTCGCCGCCGAATGAACGCACCACCCCTACCCGCGCAGTAACCGTGTTCACCCCCGCATTCGGGTAGTTGGTGTTGCCGTTGGAGTAATGCGACAGGTCTACCCCGGCCACCATGCTCCATTCCTTGGCAAGCTGCCAGTTCACGAAAAAGCCCACGTTGAGGAAGGCATTGATGCGCGAACCCACAATGTCATTGTAATGATTGGACTCTTCATCATACTTCTTCCAGCCGAAGGAAGCCCCGAAATTCCACTCATAATTCAGCGTGAGGTTGCGGGCAAGCCGTGCCAAGCGGGAGCCCTGGAACACGTACACCGACACGGGGTTGCCCAGTTCGGCCCGGTTGCCAAACGTGTTGTACCCCACCCCTATCCCCTGATAGGCATGCGGGTAAAGCTGTCCCCAGCGGGACCCGGACGCAAACCGGAACGCATACCTCAGGTGGGCAGACATCGCCGGATTGACGGGCTTGCCGGAGGCATTGTCCCCCCGGAAAAAACTATGCGTAGGAAACACATAGCCCGGGCGCACGTCAAGCCCTACCAGGTGCACAGGCTTACTGCCGTCCGTACTGCCGGGTTCTGAAGATGAAGTTATAGCTTGAGCCGCCAAGCCCAAAGGCAGGCAGAAGAGCATGGAAATCAACACTAAGACAACTCGCATAAACTGAGATAACTGTTACATAAAGTATATGTCCAACATAGAATGACCATTCACCTGTTTTTTACATTGGGACCCGACCTAATCCAATGGAGCGAAATAAATATCGTAAGCCTGGGGCTTATGCAAGTCCAATGTGCCTGAGAACTCCCGCTTCCTGCCTGTGCGCGGGTGGCTGGCATACAACCTGAAGTCCACCCCGAAGTATTCGTACCACCAGATGGACCTGATTTGACAAGAATAATGGGCAGGGATGGTCACCTGTTCTTCCACTGCCAGCAAAGCATCCGGTACAGGCAACTCATGCACATCGTAATCCAGCGGTATCTTCCGGTCGGTGACATACAGGAAGCCATATTTATCCGCATCCACCACAGGCACTTCCGGCTTATTTTCCCCAAAGATGGCCAACGGATTATCCTCATAGAACGTGAACTGCACCCGATAACTTTGGTTCTCATACGGATGGACATACGTTGTGAATGGTTTCTCCAAGGGGAATGGATTCAACACCTCAACCCTCTCGCCCCACAGTATGCTGTCCTGCCACGAATAAGAGTTCAGCCGATAGACGATGCTGTCCAACTGGTATGCCTCCGAAGGCTCCACCCCCACGCGAATGTAGCGGCGGTCGTAGTCGTTGCCCACGTCGATAAAGCACTCGAAAGGCTTGCCACCGGCATTCTCCGTGGAGGTAATGCACAGTTTATCTCCCTTCGTCCGTTCAACGGTAAGCGCTACCGTGGGATGGTTGAGTACATACTTCGTCCAGCCCGGCTCTACATTCATAGGGTCACTGCCCAGCCACTGTCCGTCAGCATCATACACATCGCCCCTAATCGTTTCGCCCGTCAGTGTGTACACCCCGAAAATGTCCCAATTGTCCGCCTTGAAGTCAATCACCTGCGCGTGCCCGTCGCTGGCCAAGGAAATACTCTCGGCAGAAGGGGCGAAGTCGTCGACAAACACCCCGCTGTTGCAAGAGATTAGCCCCGGCAAAGCAAGCAAGCCCGCCATCACAACAGACAAAAGATACCTATTCTTCATACATCTTTTCAATCAAGTCCTTGTAGTTTTCCGCCACCACGCCGCGGCGCAGCTTCAGCGTGTTGGTCAGCTCGCCGCGCTCCATGCTGAAGGGGGCGGGCAACAAAGTGAACCGCTTCACCTGCTCGTAGTGGGCAAACGGCTGCTGCAAGGTGTCTATGCGCGCCCGGAACAAGGCTTCCACCTTGGGATGGCGCAACAGCTCTTCGCGCGAGTGCCACTCCAGCCCCTTGTCCTTGGCATACGCTTCTACCAGCGGGTAGACAGGCACAATCAGCGCAGATACAAACTTGTGCCCGTCGGCAATCACGGCTATCTGGTCGATGTAGCGGTCTATGCCCAGCTTGGTTTCCAGCGCCTGGGGAGAGATATACTTGCCGTTGGACGTCTTGAACAGGTCTTTCAGCCGCTCCGTCAGGTAGAGGTCGTTACCTTTCAGGTAGCCCGCATCGCCGGTATGGAACCACCCATCGGCATCGAAAGCCGCCGCATTGGCCCCCGGACGCTTGTAGTAACCCGAGGTAATGGTCTTGCCGCGCAGCAGTATCTCGTTGTCCTTACCTATCTTCACCTCCAGCCCCGGAATCACGGTACCCACCGAGCCTATCTCGTAATGCGTCAGCCCGAAGCAAGAGACTGTGGCAGTAGACTCCGTCAGCCCGTAGCCCACCAGCAGGTTGATGCCTACGGAGTGGGCAAAGGTACAAATCTCGTCGGACACCGTAGCACCCGCCGTGGGGAAGAACGTGCCGTTCTCGATGCCGATTATCTTCTTCAGCAAATGGTACACCGTCTTTTCGTAAAACAGGTATTTCAGGTGAAGCCCAATAGGAGGCGTCTTGCCCACACGCACATAGTCAATGTTGTGCATGCGCCCCACGCGGATGGCGTCCTCTATCAGCCGGCGGCGGATGCCCGACTCCTGGGCAATGCGCTCCTGCACGCCCGCATACACCTTCTCCCAGAAGCGGGGAACGCTGCACATGGCCGTGGGGCGCACCTCCTTGATGGTCATCTGGATGTCCTGCGGATGCAGGTTGATGCACACCTGTATGCCCCGGTGCAGGCAGAAGAAAGTCCACGCCTTCTCAAAGATGTGCGTCAGGGGCAGGAAATTCATGGAAACATCCTGGTCGGTGAGCGAAGTGAAAATAATGTCATGGGCACGGAAAGCCGCGATATAGTTGGAGTGGCGCAGCATCACGCCCTTGGGCTCGCCCGTGGTGCCCGAAGTATAAAGGATGTTGGCCAAGTCGTCCTCCGTGGCGCGCGAAGTGCGCTCCTCCACCAAGGCGTCCAGCCCCTCCGCATCGCCAAGTGACAGGAACTCGTCAAAATACATCGAGGTGACATCCCTTGCATCCCGCTGTACCTTGGGGTCGAAAATGATTAACTTCTGCAAGGGGTGGCAGAAGCCGAAAGCATGGAAAGCCGTGTCATACTGGTATTGCTCGCCCACAAAGAGGAAACGTATCTGCGCATCGTTCACGATGTACTGCACCTGCGCCGACGAACTGGTGGCATAGAGTGGAATGGTCACCGCCCGGTTGGCAAAAGCCCCGAAGTCGGTGTACAGGCATTCGGGCTTGTTCTGGGAAAAAACGCCCACGTTCTCCCCTTCGTCCACCCCCAACGCCGCCAAGGCGCACGACACCCGGCGGACCACGGCCGAAAACCGGTTCCACGTCACCGGCATCCATTGCGCAAGGGTATAATCACGGTACTTCAAGGCAATCTTCTCGCCATACTTCTCCGCCTGCCGGTGCACCAGGACAGACAAATGATGATAAGCCATAAGCGGTAGCGTTGGTTAATACGTTACAAAGATAAACGTTTCTTTTGAAGCACCTGCGAAGTTTCCGGGAAAAGTGCCCGTGGCAGGCAAATTACCTCATTTTCGGGTAATAACTTGACAACCGTCCCAATTGCCATGATCTGCATCATTTTGCTTGTCCGGGTAACAGATGAGTATGTAGGCTGCTGTTATCCTTTATGTTTGTATATGCTTTCAATGTGTCCATCTGTCAATGTGATGACATGCTGGTACAAGAAAGATTGAAATAAAAAACATGAATTTCTTTTAAATCCAAGAAAAAGTGTATTTTTGCAAATAAAATAATCTTGAATATGTGAAATATAAATACAGCAATAAATGAGAATACGTGAATTATGAGAAGAAAAATATACGATAAACTGCTGGAATGGAAGAAGAACCATAAGGGCAATACGGCTCTTTTGATAGAAGGAGCCAGACGTATAGGGAAAAGCTATATCGTGGAAGAGTTCGCGCGCAAGGAATATGCGTCTTACATCCTGGTGGACTTCAGTAAGGTAAATCCGCAGGTGAAGGAGTTTTTCAACCTTTATCTGGACGACCTCGACATGCTTTTCATGAATCTGGAGCTTTACTTCAGGCGCAAGCTCACTCCACGTCAGGCCAAAGACGAGGAAGCCAGCTCCCTCGTCATATTCGATGAAGTACAGTTTTGTCCCCGTGCCCGTGCAGCCATAAAACACTTGGTGGCAGACCGGCGTTATGACTACATTGAGACAGGTTCGCTCATTTCCATCAAGAAAAATGTCAAGGACATCATGCTGCCTTCCGAAGAGCATGCTATCGAAATGTTTCCGATGGATTTTGAGGAATTCCTATGGGCCATGGGAGATGAGATGCTGATGCCTTATATCAAGATGCAGTTTGACAAACGCCTTCCGATGGAGGCTTTCCACCGCCGGGCAATGGATTATTTCCGACAATACCTGATTATCGGGGGTATGCCACAAGCTGTTTCCAAATATGTGGAAACGCGGGATTTTGAAAAGGTGGATGAGGTGAAACGCGACATATTAGCCCTTTACCGCAATGACATCCATAAATATGCCGACAACCAAGAAACGAAAGTCGCCGCCATTTTTGAGGAAATACCGGGGCAATTGCAAAAGCATGAGAAGAAGTTTGTCTTGTCCGCTTTGCGAAGTGAGGCCCGTATGCGTGATTATTCGCAGGCTTTCTTTTGGCTGAATGACGCCAAAATCATCAACTGCTGCTATAATTCTACAGAACCGAGCATCGGGCTGAAACTGAATGAAGAACGCACCACGCTGAAATGTTATATGGGCGATACCGGATTGCTCATCAGCCATGCCTTCGATGAGCGTGGAATTGTCAGTGCCGACCTGTACCGGAAGCTGATGCTTGACAAGCTGGAAGTGAACGAAGGGATGTTGGTGGAGAATATCGTAGCGCAGATGCTTCGTGCGGCAGGGCACAAACTTTATTTCTTCAGCAACAGTTCACGGACATCGGCAAATGACCGCATGGAGATTGATTTCCTGATAGCCAAACCCGTAACGACCAGCAGGCATAATATATCCCCCATAGAAGTGAAGTCCGGGCAACGTTACACCCTGAATTCATTGAGAAAGTGCATCGCCAAGTATAGCTCCCAGTTGTCAACGCCCTACGTGCTCCATGACAAGGATGTGAAAACAGAAAATGGCATTGTGTACTTGCCCTTATATATGGCACCGTTGCTTTGAATGACACGGGAAACTACTTAATCTTCAAATTCGCATTCCTGCCGAAAATCAGCGGATATTCCGGGGATTTTCCATAAGTTTGCGCAAAGAAAAGGGAATGCCCCCTGTTTTCCCTGTCCGGAACGCCCCACCCGCACCCTGTTTTGTCCGTTCTTTTTCCTTTCCATAAGGAAAGCCGCGAAAAGGAGGAGGTAAGGACCGGGTAAGGAGAAGGTAAGTGGAGGGTCTATCCCCGATATGTAAAGATTAATATACAACCTTGCTTTAGCAAGAAAAGCTGAACTATCGCTTTATGACCTACGACATCGCTACCATGGCCGGCGAAGCCACCGGCCTGCTGAAGGAACTGATAGCCATCCCCTCCGTGAGCCGGGAGGAGGCGCAGGCTGCCGACTGCCTGCAAAGGTATATCGAACTGCAAGGAATGGAAACGGGACGGAAAGGCAACAACGTGTGGTGCCTCAGCCCGGCATTCGACCTGAAACGGCCTACCCTGCTGCTCAACTCGCACATCGACACCGTGAAGCCCGTCGCCGGCTGGCGGAAAGACCCCTTCGCACCCACCGAGAGCAACGGACGCCTCTACGGCCTGGGCAGCAACGACGCGGGCGCCAGCGTGGTGAGCCTGCTGCAGGTGTTCCTCGCCCTGTGCCGCACGGCACAGCCGTATAACCTGGTGTTCCTGGCCTCGTGCGAGGAAGAGGTGTCGGGCGCAGGGGGCATAGAGAGCGTGCTGCCCCTGCTTCCCCCCATTGCCTTCGCCCTGGTGGGCGAGCCTACCGAGATGCAGCCCGCCATTGCCGAAAAGGGTCTGATGGTGCTGGACGTGACGGCTACCGGCCGCTCGGGGCATGCGGCGAGGGAGGAGGGCGACAACGCCATCTACAAGGTGCTGGACGACATTGCCTGGTTCCGCGACTACCGCTTCCCCCGGGTGTCGCCCCTGCTGGGTCCGGTGAAGATGAGCGTCACCCAGGTGAACGCCGGCACGCAGCACAACGTCATCCCCGACCGCTGCACCTTTGTGGTGGACATCCGCAGCAACGAGTGCTACACCAATGAGGAACTGTTCACGGAAATCTGCCGGCATATCCTTTGCGAAGCTAAGGCACGCTCCTTCCGGCTGGGTTCTTCGCATGCGCCAGAGGGGCATCCGCTGGTGCAAAGGGCCATCGCCCTGGGACGCGTGCCTTTCGGCTCGCCCACCCTGTCCGACCAGGCGCTGATGCCGTTCCCCTCCATGAAGATGGGACCCGGCAAGAGCAGCCGCTCGCACACGGCAGACGAGTTCATCTGCCTCAAGGAGATTGAGGAAGCCATCGGGCTGTATTTATCCTTGCTGGACGGGACTAAGATTAACGGCTGAGCCAAGGCTCGGGATTGAGTTTCTGCTTCTCCTTGCGGAGCTGGAAGTGGAGCACGGTGCGCCCGCCATCGGCAGGATTGGAGAAGACGGTGCCAAGGGGCTGGCGGATGGTGACGGTATCGCCCGTCTTGACGGAGGCGGACGACAGGTTGCAGTAGACGGAGATGTAGGCGCCGTGGCGCACCAGGATGTTGAACAGGCCGTTCAGCTGGAACACGGCGGCCACCTTGCCGCCAAAAATGGCACGGGCCTGCGCGCCGGGCTGCCCTTGGATGTCGATGCCCTTGTTGTCGAGCTTGACGTTGCGCAACCCCTCTACGGTGTACTGCCCGAAGTGGCTGGTGATGAGGTAGGGACCCGTGATGGGCACGGGCAGCTTGCCGCGGTTTTCGGCAAAGGTGCCGGAGAGGGCGCGGTCGGCCTTGTCCAAAGTGTAGGTTTCCACGGGGGCGGGCTTGGCGGCAGCGGTGCCGGGGGCGGCAGCGGCTTCCTGCTTCTTGCGGGCGGCGGCTTCACGGCGGGCTTCTTCTTCGGCACGCCGGCGGGCTTTCTCTATTTCTTCGGCAATCAGGCGGTCTATGCGGTCGTTCAGCCGGTTGGCCTCGCGGCGTTTCTTGTCCAGCTCGTTTTGCAGGCTGCGCTGCTGGCGGCGCAAGCTGTTCACCAGGCTGCGCTGCTGCTTTTCCTGGGCTTCGAGCTTGGCGGTTTCGCCCTCGCGTTCTTCCAGCAGTTTTTCCTTGGCGGCACGCACTTCCAGCAATTCGGCTTTCTTGTTGTCCAGCTCTTGCTGCTTTTTCAGGATTTCCTCACCCTGCAGGCGCTGGAAGGTAGCATATTCGCGCACGTAGCGCAGGCGGCGGTAGGTCTGCGCCAAGGTCTTGGCGGAGAAAATGAACATGAGTTTTTCTTCGATGGAACGGTTCTTGTACAGGTATTGCACGGAGGCGGCATACTTGTCGCGCTTGTCTTTCAGGCTGCGCTGCAAAGTTGCGACCTGGCGCCCCAAGGATGCCACTTCGCGGTCTATCGCCTCCAGGTCATGATTGATGGTGAGGATGTAACGCTTGCGCTCTTCTATCTGCCCGGTCAAGGATGCCAGCCCGGACAAGCGGCTGCCCACGTTCTTCTTGGTGGCCTGCAGCAGGGTTTCGGACTCGGCAATCTGTTTCTGCAAGGTGCTGCGCTTGCTCTCCAGTTCCCGAATCAGCTTGTTGGACTGGGCAAACACGGGCAGCGACAGGCAAAGGCACCCGAAGAGGAGAGCAAGGAGGCGTTTCATAGGCTCATCAGCATTTCCAGCAATTCATACAATTCCACCTGCTCGTACTTGGCGGACAGGCGGGTGGGCGTAAGGTTGAGCGGCTTGTCGGAGAAGCCGGAGAGGGTGAGTTTCGCCTTGTCCAGCGAGCGGAAACCCAGGTCATGGGCCGACAGCACCGCCGTTTCCTGCCCGGCGGCATCGTACAGCAGTTTTTCCAGGCGGGCAAAGGTGGCCTTGCGGGGCAGCAGGTCTTTCAGTTCATCGCGGGTGACGCGGACGTAGCGCTTGCCCATGCGGTCTACCAGCAAGGCCTCGTCGGGGGTGACTTCCACGCGCGCCACCTCGGTGCGCAGGATGGGCATGAGGAAGGAGAGCTGCAGCCGCTCGCCGCGCTGCAACTTCAACGTGCCGTTCACGGTGAGGACGGCATTGTTGCTGGGCACCGTGAGCTGCACCTTGGCGGAGAGGAAACCGCTGTCTTCCGACACCGGGCCTGCCGCCCGGCGGGAGGTCTTGCAACCTGCCAGGCAGAGGGCTGCCAGCAGCAACGCCGGCAGGATGCGAAGAAAAGGACGCAAAGGGGGGTTATTCCGTAGTGGTCTCATAGGGGATGTATTTCTTTTGGGCTATTTTCTGTTTCAGGGTTGCCGACTCGCTACCCAGTTCGAGGGCTTGCTTCCAATACTTCAAGGCGCCCTCCACGTCGCCGGTCATGTAGTAGATGTCGCCGCAGTGTTCTATCACATCGCAGCTTTTCTCGCCGTCGGCCAGCATGGCATTGTCGATGTAGATGCGGGCTTCGGCGTAATTGCCTTTCTCGAACAGAATCCAGGCGTAGGTATCGAGGTAGGTGGCGTTGTCGGGTTCCGCCTTGATGGTCTTGTAGCTCATTTCCTCCGCCCGGTCGAGGTCGCGCCGCTCCAGGGAGAGGTAGTAGGCGTAGTTGTTCAGCGTGGCAATGTTCTCCGGATTGTAGACCAAGGCGGAATCGTAGGCGGCATAGGCCTCTTCCAACTGCTTCTTGGTGTGGTAGGCATCGCCGATGATGGAGTAGAAGTCGGAGATGACCTCTTTCTTGCTGTCTTTCGTCACCTGCTTCAACGCCTGCCGGCAGATGGCGAGGGCATCGTCGGTGCGCTCGTCGTGATTGTAGGCGATGGCGAGGTAGAAATAATATTCCAGCATGTTGGGGTTGGACTCCACGCCTGCCTCGCAAAGGCGGGTGATGGCGGCATAGTCCTGCTCGTTGATGGCTTCGCCCAGCAGGGTCATGCGCGCCGGGGTATTGGTGGGGTCGATGTCGAGCACCTGCCGCAACACGGGTCGGCAGGCCTTGTTCATGCCTTTCGAGATGAGGTACTGCGCGTAGAGCAGGGGCAACTGCACGTCGTCCTGCTCTTGCGGCAGGATGCGGTCGAACAGGCGGATAATGGCGGTGCTGTCCCCGCCCTCACGCTCGTTTTGCACAATGAGCTGGCGCATGATGCCTGCCTTGGTGGAGGAAGCCACCTTGCGGTTCACCAGCAGGGAGTCCAGCTGCTTGCGGTAGAGTTCCTGCTGCCCGGTTTCCTCGTAATAGGATGCCAGCGAATACATTGCCATGGCGTTGTCCGGTTCTTGGGCAAGCACGTCGCGGTAGATGGCGTAGGCTTCGTCCTTCTTGCCGTTCTGCCGGTACACATCGCCCAACATGACCTTGTAATTCAGTTCCATGGGGTATTCCTCCACCAGGCTTTCCATCTCGCGGAAGGCGCTTTCCACATTCTCCATCTGGAGGTAGATGCGGAACTTCTCCATGGTGAGCTGCTCGCTCTTGCCGGTGCGTTGCTCCAAGCGGTCGAGCACACCGATGACCCGGGCGTAGTCTTCCTGCCGGTTGTAAAGGGTGAGCAGGTCGTAAAGCGGGTCGAGCTTGCCGGTAAAGCGGGCGGACATGTCTTCCAGCAGGGCGATGGCTTTGTCTGGCTTGTCTTGCTGCACATAGAGGTTCGCCAGGCCTTGGCAGTACCAGAAGTTGTCGGGTTCGTACTTCACCGCCTGTTCCAGGGCATGCAAGCCCCGCTCGGGCTGCTTCAGGTACAGGCAATATTGCGCCAGTTCGTATTGCGCGGACGCTGCCTCGGGACAGATGTCCAGGCAATGCTGCAGCAGTTCGAACGCCACGTCGTACTTGCCAAGCAATTTCTGCCGGACGGCTTCCAGGTAGAAATAATCGTACTTGCGCTGCACCTCGGGCGGCAACACCCGGCGTTCCGGTGAAATCCGGGCTTGCGGCTTCCGGGCTTTTGTTTTTTTCTTTTTCCTGTTCTTTTTCCGCTTGTCCCCGAACTTTTGCAAAAAGCCGGCCTCTGCCGACCATGCCTCCCCGCCGGCAAGGGCAACCGGCAAGGGTTGCGGCGCGCGGCCGTATGCCGGCAACAAGACGCCGCACAACAGCAACAATACTACTATCTTTCGCTTCAACATGATACTTTATACTTCTGCTCTACACCTTGTCCATGATTCCGGCACGGGGTCACACGCCCGTATGCCCGAATCCGCCCGCACCCCGTTCGGTTTCATCCAGCACTTCCACTTCCTGCCATGCGGCTTGCTCATGGCGTGCAATGACCATCTGGGCGATGCGCTCGCCGTCCTCGATGACAAACTCTTCGGACGAGAGGTTTATCAGGATGACGCATACCTCTCCCCGGTAATCGGCATCGATGGTGCCCGGAGAGTTGAGCACCGTGATGCCCTTCTTCAGGGCCAGCCCGCTGCGGGGGCGCACCTGGGCTTCAAAACCCGGCGGAAGGGCGATGTACAAACCGGTGGGCACCAGGCAACGTTGCATGGGAGCCACCACCAGGGGCGAATCGAGGTTGGCACGGAGGTCCATCCCTGCCGACTGTCCGGTGGCATAGGAAGGCAGGGGATGCTTGGAGCGGTTGATGATTTTTACGTTCAACATGTGTTCAATTTGAATCTGGTTATACAATGTCTGGCCATACCTTCGCCGCTTTCCGGGAGCGCCGTCCACAAATGCGGACAAAGGCAGGCAAAGGGCGGCGCGGGCAGCACCGGGACACCGGCACGGCAGCGTCCCATTGCCAGCACGGTAGCGATGGGACGCTACCCCGGTAGCGACGAAGCGCTTGCTGAAGGGCGCCGGGGAAGAAAAAACAGCCCGCCCCCTTCATTTAACGGGCGAAAGTACGGATTTTGAAGCAAAATAATGATACATTTGCAGTTAAATTATAACAAAGCCCCCTCTGCGGGCTCCGATAACCCCACGTCAGGACATGATGAACTGGAATACCCTCCTATCTGCCAAGCGTTTCGGACTGGAAGAATACCACGAAGAACGCCGCGAGAACCGCTCCGAGTTCCAACGGGACTACGACCGCCTTATCTTCTCCGCCCCTTTCCGGCGGCTGCAAAACAAGACGCAGGTCTTCCCCCTGCCCGGCAGCATCTTCGTACACAACCGGCTGACGCACAGCCTGGAAGTATCGTGCGTAGGCCGTTCGCTGGGCAGCAACATTGCCAAGGCGCTGTTGGAGCGCGACCCCGCGCTGCAACACTCCTACGTGGCGGAGGTAGGTTCCATTGTATCCGCCGCCTGCCTGGCGCACGACCTGGGCAACCCGCCTTTCGGGCACTCGGGCGAACGCGCCATCTCCACCTACTTTTCGGAAGGCAAAGGCTTGCAGCTGCGCGACCCGCAACCCGACGGCACCCGGCTGACCGATGCCCAATGGGACGACCTCACCCACTTCGAGGGAAACGCCAACGCCTTCCGCCTGCTGACCCACCAATTCGAGGGACGGCGCAAAGGGGGCTTCGTGCTGACCTACTCCACCCTGGCAAGCATCGTCAAATACCCCTACTCCTCCAGCCTGGCGGGAGAAAAGGGGAAGTTCGGCTTCTTCACCAGCGAGGAAGAAAGTTTCCGCCGCATTGCCGACGAGCTGGGCCTGGTGCGCCTCAGCGACGCTCCCCTGAAGTACGCCCGCCATCCGCTGGTCTACCTCGTGGAGGCGGCCGACGACATCTGCTACCAGCTGATGGACATCGAAGATGCCTACAAGCTGAAAATCCTGACCCCGCAAGAGACACAAGACCTGCTGCTTGCCTACTTCACGGACGAGCGGAAAACCCGGATACAGAAGACCTTGAAGATAGTGGATGACGCCAACGAGCAGGTAGCCTACCTGCGCTCATCCGTCATCGGGCTGCTGACAGACGAATGTACCCGCGTCTTCCTGGAACACGAGCAGGAGATACTGGCCGGCACATTCGAGGGAAGCCTCATCAAGCACATCGCGCCACTGCCCGCCGCAGCCTACAAGCATTGCGCAAAGGTGGCTTTCGAGAAAATATACCGCTCGCGCGACGTGCTCGACATCGAGCTGGCAGGTTTCCGCATCATCAGCACCCTGCTCGAACTGATGATAGACGCCGTGCGCTCGCCCCAGAAGGCATATTCGCAACTGCTCATCAACCGGGTGTCAAGCCAATACAGCATCCAGGCGCCCACCCTTTACGAGCGCATACAGGCCGTGCTGGACTACGTGTCGGGCATGACCGACGTCTTTGCCCTCGACCTCTACCGCAAAATCAACGGGAACAGCCTGCCTGCCGTGTAAGCACAGCGTTCCCCACCCAAGCTGAAAGATATGGATGATAAACGACAAACAACCCCAAACCAACCCGTAACCCTATGCTGATTACCCTCCTCACCCTGGCGCTTGCCGCCATCTTCTTCATGAGCGGGAAAGTACGCTCCGACCTGGTGGCCGTCTGCTCCCTGCTCGTCCTGCTGATATTCCACGTCCTGACCCCGGAAGAAGGGCTGTCGGGCTTCTCCAATTCGGTCGTCATCATGATGGTGGGGCTGTTTGTGGTAGGGGGAGCCATCTTCCAGACAGGACTTGCCAAGATGATAAGCAGCCGCATCCTCAAGCTGGCAGGCAAAAGCGAACTGCGCCTGTTCCTGCTGGTCATGCTGGTCACCTCGGCCATCGGCGCCTTTGTCAGCAACACGGGCACGGTGGCGCTCATGCTGCCCATCGTGGTAAGCATGGCCATGAGCGCAGGCATCAGCTCGGGCCGCCTGCTCATGCCCCTGGCCTTTGCCAGCAGCATGGGAGGCATGATGACCCTCATCGGCACGCCGCCCAACCTTATCATTGCCGACACCTTGGAAAAGGCGGGCTACGGGTCGCTTTCGTTCTTCTCGTTCCTGCCGGTAGGACTGGTATGCGTAGCCGTAGGCACCCTCGTGCTGCTGCCCCTCACCCGATGGTTCCTGTCGGAAAAAGGGAAAACGGACAAAGATGCCCGCCAAGGGAAATCGCTGACGCAACTGGTCAAGGAATACGGCCTGTCGAGCAACCTGTTCCGCCTGAGCGTGAACAGCAACGCCGCCATCATCGGGCAAACCGTCGCCGGGCTGGGCATCCGCCACAAATACGGGCTCAACATCTTGGAGATACGGAGAAAAACTACCCCGCAACACCGCTTCCTGCACACGGTGAAGCAGTTCTCCGCGCCGGACACCCTGCTGGAAGAAGGCGACGTACTCTACGTGTCGGGGCACCCCGGACAGGTGGAACTGTTCTGCCGGGAATGCGGCCTCACCCTGATGGACGGGCACGCCACGGAAGAGAATGCCGGGAATAGTGCCACGCCGTTGGACTTCTACGACATCGGCATTGCGGAAATCGTGCTGATGGGTTCCTCGCGCATCATCAACCGCACGGTCAAGGAGGCAAACTTCCGCGGCAAGTTCAACGTCAACGTGCTGGGCATCCGCCGCAAAAAGGAATACCTCCTGCACGACCTGGGCAACGTGAAGATGCACGACGGCGACGTGCTGCTGGTACAGGGAGATTGGAAAGACATTGCCCGCCTCTCGGGCGAAGAAGACAACTGGGTGGTGCTGGGGCAACCGCTGGAAGAAGCAGCCAAGGTCACGCTGGACTACAAGGCTCCCGTGGCCGCCGTCATCATGCTGCTCATGGTGGCGATGATGGTGTTCGACTTCATTCCCGTGGCTCCCGTGACCGCCGTCATGATAGCCGCCGTGCTCATGGTCATCACAGGCTGCCTGCGCAGCGTAGAAGCCGCTTACAAAACCATCAATTGGGAAACCATCGTGCTGTTTGCCGCCATGATGCCCATGTCGCTGGCGCTGGAGAAAACCGGCGCTTCCGATTACCTCTCCACTGCCCTGGCGCAACGGTTAGGGGAATATGGCCCCGTCGTACTGCTGGCAGGCATCTACTTCACGGGGTCTATCATGACCATGTTCATCAGCAACACGGTGACGGCACTGCTCATGGCTCCCATAGCCTTGCAGAGCGCCCTGCAAATCGGGGTCAGTCCCATCCCCTACCTGTTTGCCGTGACGGTGGCAGCCAGCATGTGCTTTGCCTCCCCGTTCTCCACGCCGCCCAACGCCTTGGTCATGCCGGCAGGCCAATACACCTTTATGGATTATGTGAAAGTGGGGTTGCCGCTGCAAATCATCATGGGCATCGTCATGGTCATTGTGCTGCCCCTGCTGTTCCCGTTCTAAGGCGCCATCCGGCGCCGCGCCCATCCTTGGCTGCGCCGGCTACCTGGCAGCTTCTTTCAGGAAAGATTCAATGTGGCGGATGCGCTTCTCTGCCAGGATTTCGTCCACGGCTATCAGGATGCCTGTTTCCTCCACGTCGCCGAACTCATCGTTGATGGCAGTGCCGAACACCCGCATCGTAGGGCTGAGGCTCATGTAGGCATTGACCAAGGGAGGGATGTTGTAGCCCAGCTTGCGGATTTCCCCGTTCAGAATCTTGTAGTCATCCTTGAAGTTATCTTTGCAGAAGAGGGCCTCCAGTTCCTTCTCGTCGGCCTCTATGGCCAGCGGGTGGATGGGAGTCACCAGCCCGTCCTTGTCGGCAAAATGTTTCCGCAGGAAGTACAGAATCATGTCGCGCCCCTTGCGGATGTAATTGGGATACATGGTCACCTTCCCGAAGAAATACTTCACGTTGGGCATGATGACCGTCAGCGCGCCAAGTCCGTCCCACAGGTTGTCGAGGGCAAACAGTCCCTTGCTGTCGGCACGTGTCGACTGGTACTCCACGGTGACAAACGAGCGTCCCAGCTCTATGGTGGTAGGCATATACTCTTTCAGGAACTTTTCCGAGAAGTTGAACATGTGCGCCGTGGCAAGCACGGGCGCCCCTTTCTCGTCGTAGCGCACGTCAGTGCCCAGGATGTACCGGTAGCCGCCCAAGATTTCCTCCGCCTCGGGATTCCACACAATCAGCTGCTTGCAAGGGTTGGGCATCAGGTCAAACTCGTCGATGTCCATCGACTTGCCCGTTCCCCCGCCTGCGGTGCGGAAAGCAATCTCGCGCAGGCGTCCTATCTCCCTCATCGTGTTGGGGGCATCGTGCGCCGTGACGATGTATATCTCGTTGTTGCTGCGGTTGGTCATGCGCAGGCGCCTGTCCTCAGTCAGTTCCGCCTTCAAGGCCTCTTTGCTTACCGGTGCTATGATATCTTCCATACTTGCATGTATTTATAGGATATGGTTTCAGTCTTCTACTTTCAGTTTGTACACGATGTCCTTTACATATTGCGCCCATTGCAAAGGCGTCTTCGACTTGTCGAACGTCTGCCAGGGGATAGGTTTCCCGATGGTGATGGTAAATGTCTTATGCCGGTTCTTCAGCATCTCGTCCGCCAGGTAGAGCATGGCGATGTTGAACTTGATGCCAAGCGCCTTGCAAAGGTTGGCAAGGTTGTAAAAGAAATTGGAATTCTGCCCGTCGAAGTGTATGGGCACCACGTCGCGGTGTGTCTGCACGCTTTTCACGATGAACGTCTTTTTCCACTCCACGTCGCGTATCACCCCGCCCTGCCGGCGCGAGCAAAGCCCTGCGGGGAACATAATCATCTGGTTGTCCGAGGCAAAGCCCGCCTCCACCATCCGGGGGAAATCCTTGGCCTGCTTGCCCGTCTTATTGATAGGTATGCAGAGCGGCGCCAGCCCGTGCAGGTTCATCAGCAGGTCGTTCACCATGTACTTCACCTTGCCGTCGTAGTGCGTGCCCAGCACGTAGCCCAGCGCCAGCCCGTCCTGTCCGCCCAGCGGATGGTTGGACACGAAGGTGCACAGGCGTCCGTCCTCCGGCAGGTTCTCTTTCCCCTTCACCACCAGTTTGGCGTCCAGGAAGTCCAGGCTTGCCTTCAGGAAGTCCACGCCCACCTTGTCTTTCGCCTCGCGCAGGAAGACGTTCAATTCCTCTTGGTGCACAATGCGTTTCAGGTACGAAACGACAAACCGCGGCACATACTTCGCCTGCTTCGGCGCCTTTTCGCGAAGTACCTTGTCGATGTCAATTAAAAACAAACTGTCGTCAGCCATGCTGTTTCCTTGCTATGAACGTGCAAAATTAAATTATCTTTTCTATTATTTGCAAGAAAACAGCGGAAAACTGCACCATAAATCTACCAAAAGCCACTATTCCTTTGCAAATGGGCAGTTTGCCCGTCGCGCCGGGAGCCGTGTCCTACAGGTTGTCCACACTGCCCGTGCCGCCCGTTTCACGGACATCCCAGGCGATATTGCCGGAAACGGCGGCATTGAGGTCGGAGTAAAAGATGCTGATGTTGTACGTGTACACATACCCCGCCTTCCACTCGGCATCTTTCTGCAGCGTGTAGTAGAACGGGCCGTAGACGGTGGTGCCTTTCTTGGCGATGAAGGCCAGCAGCCGCGTGCCCGCCTTCACGGTCTGGGGGATGACGAGGGCCTCATACTTCGCGAAGTAGCCTTCCGCCGGAGTACTGGTGAGGTGGGGCGTGATGCTGCCTTGGGTGGCGCCAGTCGTCCAAGTGCCGAGCCAACGCCCGTCACCGTCCGCCGCAGTCGGGAGGGTGAACGTGCCGTCCATTGTGAGAATGTCATCCTCGCCGATGGTCAGGTAGATGTCGCCCGGCGTGGCACCGATGCTTTCGGGCAGGCCGTCTCCCTTGATGTTTACCACCACCTTGGCGGTCTGGTGGTAGAAGGTGAGGGCGGGAGTTTGGGCGAAGCCCACGGTCTTGGATTCACTGCAAAGCAAGTCTCCCGACTGATAGTCCGCATCGCTGCTCTGGTCTTCCTCCACTCTCCAAGTCAAGCCGTTGTTTTCCACCGTGATATTCGGGTAAAGGCCCTGCACGGTGATGGGACCTTGTTTTGTCCAATAGTAGTTGCCGGAAAGTTTGCCTTCTCCGTCCGTCTTGTATTCGTACCATGCCGTGCCGTCCCCGTCGGTTACTTGCAGGGCTATCGTCTCATCTCCATTCCACCGGTTGTCCACGGTGGCGCGGGTGTCGGCGCTGCCCTCTATGGCGGCGGTCAGCGTCAGCGGCTGCGTGCCGTCGGGCAGCGTTCCCGCATCGTCCTGCGTGCAGGCGGTGGCCGCAAGGAGCAGGGCGAGTGCCGGGAATGTATATAAGGTATATCGTTTCATATCGTCCTGTTTTTACTTCTTCTTCAATACAGGCAGACCATCGGTGCCGGATGTCCATTGGTAGGCGTTGTCGGTGAGGGCAGCGTTCATGCCATCAACAGCGGTCTGCCAAGTGGTCGTACCCTCCACCTTCGTGGCATCTATCGTTCCTCCTTGATTATATGCTCCATGTCCGGCATTTCCGCCATAGAAGCAGGTGGTGATGGTGCTATAGTTGTAAGCAGCGATGCCGCCATTATCATAACTTGTCGTTAAGTTTCCATCGAACCAGCAAGCGGTAATGGTGCCGAAGTTAATAACAGCAATGCCACCGGCTGCACCGTTGTTTGCTTTAATCTCTCCCGTTACGGAACAGGCGGTAATGGTGCCGTAGTTGGAATTCGCAATGCCACCGGCCACACCGTTTTGCTGCACATCGCAGTTTACATCTTTCAGTTGCAGATTTTTCACCGTTCCGTTGCTTCCGACACTACCGAACAATACAGCATTCTCACCACCTGTTGAGTTTGTGGTGATGGCCAGTCCCGTGATGCTGTGTCCCTGCCCGTCGAAAGTGCCGTTGTATGTTTGACCGCTATTACCTACCGGTGTCCACTCCTTGCCCGTCATATTGATGTCGGCAGTCAGGGTGCAGTTCAGCG
>CALULP010000011.1 GCA_944321495.1 uncultured Bacteroides sp.
TATGCATAACGGCTTGAAAATTACCACAAAAGTAAATTCAAATCCGTTCTCTCCAAAACTGATTATAACAAATTGAATTTCAATAATTTCAAAGAACTCCTATGATTTTTTAGTGGACACTAATGAAGAGTATAACGTATGAAGAAAGTAATCAACAGTTCCAATGCTCCCGGAGCTATCGGCCCTTATAGCCAGGCTATTGAAGCGGGAGGTATGGTTTTTGTTTCCGGCCAGTTGCCCATTGATGCCGCAACGGGAACCATGGCAGAGGGTGCCGAAGCCCAAGCCCGCCAGTCGCTGGAGAACATCAAGCAGATTTTGGCTGAAGCCGGCCTTTCCATGGGGCATATTGTGAAGACTACCGTGTTCTTGGCAGATATGTCCTTGTTTGCGGATATGAATAAGGTGTATGCCACTTATTTCGGCGGTGACTATCCGGCCCGTTCGGCAGTTGCCGTCAAGGAGTTGCCTAAGGGCGCCTTAGTGGAGATTGAGTGCATCGCGGTTCGCTAACAGGTCGGCCACAATGAAGTTGCTGCCTCCTACGAAGATAAAGTCTTCGGGGAGGCTTTCTTTTTGTGCGGTGCGCACGGCTGTGGGCACGTCGGGATAGCAGTTTCCTGCCAGTCCGGCTTGGCGGGCCAATGCGGCCAGCTCCTGTTCGGGCAGGGCACGTTTCACGCTGGCGCGGGTGAAATAATAGGTGGCATTCCGGGGCAGTAATGCCAGTACTCCGTTGATGTCTTTATCGTTCACCATGCCGATGACGATGCGGAGGGTGCGGAACGTTTGTTGCTCCAATTGCTGCACGATGTAGCGTATGCCCCCTACGTTGTGTCCCGTGTCGCATACCACGGTCGGGAGGTCGTGCAGTTTCTGCCACCGCCCCATAAGGCCGGTCAGTTCGACGACGTGTGCAAAACCGTTGCGTACAGCCCGGTCGTCCAGCTTGTAGCCGGCCTGTATCAGCAGGGGCAGGGCTGTGAGCAGAGTGCGCAGGTTCTTTTCCTGGTAAATGCCTTTTAGCTCAAAGTCGAGTCCGGGGTAATCAGCCTGTTTGTTTGCTTTCTCTTCTTCGGCAAAGTAGATGGGGGCGCCCGCCTCTTGGGCCTTGTGCAGGAATACCGGACGGGTTTCCGGTGTGGTTTCCCCGATGACTACGGGGATGCCGGGCTTGATGATTCCGGCTTTCTCGGCAGCTATCTGTGCCAATGTGTGTCCGAGGAATTGCGTGTGGTCCGGGCTGATGTTGGTGATGAGGCACAAGTCTGGCCGGATGATGTTGGTGCAGTCCAGCCGCCCGCCCATGCCTACTTCTATGACGGCCACATCTACTGCTTCATCGGCAAAATATCGGAATGCCATGGCTGTGGTCAGCTCGAAGAAGGACGGGTGCAGGGGCTCGAAGAAGGGGCGTTCCCGGGCTACGAAGTTGACTACGTATTCTTGGGGGATGGGTTTGCCGTTGATTCGGATGCGTTCGCGGAAGTCGAGCAGGTGGGGCGAGGTGTAGAGCCCGGTGCGATAGCCTGCCTCCTGGAGGATGGCGGCCAGCGTGTGCGAGCATGAGCCCTTCCCATTGGTGCCTGCCACGTGGATGGTGCGGAATCGGCGGTGCGGATGCCCCAGGTGGGCGTCGAGTTCGAGGGTGTTTTCCAGTCCTTCTTTATAAGCCGCACCTCCCACTTGCTGGAACATGGGCACGCTGTTGTAGAGGTATGCTAATGTGTCCTGATAATCCATAGTTTTGTATTATTTAACGAGGAATCGAAGCCATTTACCGGTTTTATCCTTAACTTTAAGGACGCCAAAGTTACGTACTATTTAAATCATTACGACTATGGGAGCAAAGAAAAATTTCGTGATAGATACGAATGTCGTCCTTCACGATTACAATTGCCTGAAGAACTTCCAGGAGAATGACATCTACCTGCCCATTGTGGTGTTGGAAGAGCTGGACAAGTTCAAGAAAGGCAACGAGCAAATCAATTTCAATGCCCGCGAGTTTGTCCGCGAGCTGGATTCCATTACCGATGACAACCTGTTTACCAAGGGCGCGCCTTTGGGCGAGGGCTTGGGGCGCCTGTTTATTGTGGCCGGCCGGGTGGATGCCCCCCGCGTGTACGAATCGTTCCCGGAAACAGTGCCCGACCATCGCATTCTGGCGGTAACCGACTGGCTGGCGCGCAAACATCCGGAGATGAAGACGGTGCTTGTTACCAAGGATGTCAACCTGCGCATGAAGGCGCGTTCCATAGGTTTGCTTTGCGAGGACTACATTACCGATAAGGTAGCCAATGTGGATATATTCGAGAAATCCAACGAGGTGTTTGAAGGGGTCGACCCTGCATTGATTGACCGTATTTACTCATCGGCGGACGGCATCGATGCCGGCGAACTCGATTTCAGGGACATCCTGCATCCTAACGACTGTTTTGTGATGAAGAGTGACCGGAATAGCGTACTGGCACGTTACGACCCCTTTGACCGTATGGTGAAGCGCGTCCGCAAATCCAAGCATTATGGCATAGAGCCGCGTAATGCCGAACAGAGTTTTGCTTTCGACGTCTTGTGCGACCCCCGGGTAAAGCTGGTGGCCGTTACCGGAAAGGCGGGTACCGGAAAAACGTTGCTGGCCCTCGCCTCGGCTTTGGGGCAATTGACGGAGTACAAGCAGATACTGTTGGCACGGCCTATTGTGGCCCTGTCCAATAAAGACATCGGATTCCTGCCCGGCGACGCCCAAGAAAAGGTGGGACCCTACATGCAGCCTCTTTTCGACAATCTCAATGTCATCAAGCACCAGTTCCAGGCTTCATCCCCTGAGATAAAACGGCTGGATGACATGCAGAAATCCGGGCAGCTTGTCATCGAAGCCTTGGCCTTCATCCGTGGGCGTAGCCTGGGCGATACTTATTGTATCGTAGATGAAGCGCAGAACTTGACCCCCCATGAAATCAAAACCATCATCACCCGTGCCGGCGAGGGTACAAAAATGGTGTTTACCGGCGATATCCAGCAGATTGACCAGCCTTATCTGGATAGCCAGTCGAACGGGTTGGTTTATATGATAGACCGCATGCGCGATCAGAACCTTTTTGCACACATCAACCTTGTCAAGGGTGAACGTAGTGAGCTGAGCGAATTGGCCAGCAACCTGATGTAAGGCGGGAAAACACTTCTTGTATGCGGGTTGCCGCGGCTTTTTACAAGTATTTCCATCAGAATAGCTGTAAAAAACTGCGACAACCCGCATTTCTTGTCGAAATTTTCCTATTTTTGCAAACTACACAGAGCAATGAAAATAGGAGAACACACGTATGGACGAACAACTCAGCCTTAAGGAAAAGGAACAGGCGGAAGAAGTCATGATTCAGCAGGCTTTCGACCACCTTATCGACACCTACCTGCATACCAAGCACCGTAAGCGGGTAGAAATCATAACGAAGGCATTCAATTTTGCCAATCAGGCGCACAAGGGAGTGAAGCGCCGTTCGGGCGAGCCTTACATCATGCACCCCATTGCCGTAGCGCAGATAGTGTGTGAGGAGATTGGGCTTGGTTCTACGTCCATTTGTTGCGCCTTGTTGCACGATGTGGTGGAAGATACCGATTATACGGTGGAGGACATTGAAAACATATTCGGTCCCAAAGTCGCCCAGATTGTAGACGGGCTGACCAAAATATCCGGCGGCATCTTCGGCGACCGTGCGTCGGCGCAGGCGGAGAACTTCAAGAAATTGCTCCTCACCATGAGCGATGATATCCGTGTTATCCTTATCAAAATAGCCGACCGCCTGCACAACATGCGTACCCTTGGCTCCATGTTGCCCAACAAGCAGTATAAGATTGCCGGCGAGACTCTCTATATCTATGCTCCGCTTGCCAACCGGCTCGGGCTGAATAAAATCAAGACGGAACTGGAGAACCTCAGTTTCAAGTATGAGCATCCGGACGAATACAAAACCATTGAAGACAAACTGGCTGCTACGGCTGCCGAACGCGACCAGGTGTTCCGCGAGTTTACCGCACCTATCCGTGAACAGCTGGACAAGATGGGGCTGAAGTATCATATCCTGGCACGTGTCAAGTCCATTTATTCCATCTGGAAGAAGATGGAAACCAAGCATGTGCCTTTTGAAGAGGTATATGATGTGTTGGCAGTACGCATCATCTTTACCCCGCGCAACATGGACGAGGAACTGAATGATTGTTTCGACATCTACGTGGCTCTCACCAAAATATATAAACCCCATCCCGACCGCCTGCGCGACTGGGTGAGCCATCCCAAAAGCAATGGCTACCAGGCTCTGCATGTCACTCTCATGGCGAATAACGGCCAGTGGATAGAGGTGCAGATACGTAGCGAGCGCATGGACGACGTGGCCGAGCAGGGGTTTGCCGCCCATTGGAAGTACAAGGAAGGTGGAGGCAGCGAAGACCAAGGCGAACTGGACAAGTGGCTGCGTACCATCAAGGAGATTCTGGACGACCCCCAGCCCGATGCCATAGACTTTCTTGATACCATCAAGCTCAATCTTTTTGCTTCCGAGATATTCGTATTTACGCCCAAGGGAGACCTTAAGACCATGCCGCAAAATGCCACAGTGCTTGATTTTGCTTTCTCCCTGCATACCGACCTCGGTACCCACTGCATCGGTGCGAAGGTCAACCACAAGCTCGTACCGCTGAGCCATAAGTTGCAGAGTGGCGATCAGGTGGAGGTGCTCACCTCGAAAGCCCAGCGCGTACAGCCCGAGTGGCTTAACTTTGTCACCACGGCCCGTGCCCGCGCCAAGATAGACTTCTACCTGCGCCGTGAAGCAAAGGCGTTCCAGAAAAAGGGCGAGGCCGCGTTGGCCGACTTCTTCGACGGGTCGGGCATTATGCTGGATGATGCTGCCCTCGACAAGTTGACCCACCTGCACGGCTTCCATACTCATGACGAACTGTTTGTGGCCATAGGCAATGGCAAGGTGGTCTTGGGTGACGCTGACCGTGATGCGTTTCGTGAGAAACAAAGTAAAAACTGGAAGAAACTGCTGTCGTTCTCGTTCGGGAAGGATAACAAGGAAAACAAGGATGCCAAGCCGGCCGAAGACTCGGCCCCGGTTACCGACAAGAAGATAAATACCAAGGAGATTCTGAAACTTACAGAAGAGGCCATTTCGAAAGACTATGTCATGGCTCCGTGCTGCCACCCCATTCCCGGTGATGCTGTATTGGGATATATCGATGAGAATAACCGTGTTATCATACACAAGCGCCAATGCCCCGTGGCTGTCAAGTTGAAGAGCAGCTATGGCAACCGCATCATTGCCACCCAGTGGGACACGCATAAGGAGTTGTCATTCGTAGTGACCATTTATATTCAAGGCATTGATTGCGTGGGATTGCTCAACGAGGTGACCCAGGTGATATCGCGCCAGCTCGGAGTGAACATCCGCCACCTGGATATCGGTACCAACGATGGTATCTTTGAAGGGAAAATCCAACTTTATGTGCACGATGTGGATGACGTGCGCACCATTTGCAACAACTTGAAGCAGATACAGAACATCAAGCAAGTGACGCGGGTGGAGGATTGAACCCTGGACCATTGACACAGGATACAGGAAAGGGGCATTGACAATTGAGGGAACTTGTCAATGCCCCTTTTCTGCATTCTCTGTTGCCTGGATATTGTCTTTCAGCCGCTCCACATCTTCGTAGGTGAAAGTGTCGAGGGCGAGTTTCATGTTCATCAGCTCTTCACGGATGGACTTGAGCTGTTCCACCAGTTCGAAGCGGCGCAAGGTTTCTTCCCGGTTGTCTTTCATGCGTTGGCGGGCGCCGGCCAGGGTCATGCCGCGTTCTTTGACGAGGTGGTAGATGAGCTTCACCGTTTCGAGGTCTTCCTTGCGGTATTGGCGCACGTTGCGTCCGGCTGTCTTCTTGGGGGCCAGCTGGGGGAATTCTTTTTCCCAAAACCGCAAGGTGGGCTCGGGGATGCCGAACATCTGCGCCACCTCGCCAATGGAGTAATACAGTTTCAGTTTCTTGTCTTTGCGGAGCATGGGTGTTTGTCAGTTATGTACCAGTGTTCCGATGGCTTCACCGCTGATGACTTTCTTCAAGTTGCCCGGGGTGTCCATGTCGAAGACGATGATGGGCAGGTTGTTCTCCTTGCACATGCAGGTGGCGGTGAGGTCCATGACGCGCAGGTTGCGGGCGAGGACTTCGTCGTAGGTGATGTCGGTGAACTTTGTGGCCGTGGGGTCTTTCTCCGGGTCGGCGGTGTAGACGCCGTCCACGCGGGTGCCTTTCAGCATGACGTCGGCTTCAATCTCGATGCCGCGCAGGGAGGAGCCTGTGTCGGTGGTGAAGAAGGGGTTGCCCGTGCCGGCGGACATGATGACCACTTCGCCCGCCTCCATGCACTCGATGGCGCGCCACTTGTTGTAGAATTCGCCGATGGGCTCCATGCGGACGGCGGTGAGCACGCGGGCCTTGATGCCCTGTGCGGTGAGTGCCGAACTGAGTGCCAGGCTGTTGATGACAGTGGCCAGCATGCCCATCTGGTCGCCTTTCACGCGGTCGAAGCCCTGCATGGCGCCTTTCAGTCCGCGGAAGATGTTGCCTCCGCCGATGACGATGCCCACTTGCACGCCCATCTGGCGTATTTCCTTAATCTGTTCGGCGTATTGCACCAGCCGCTGGTCGTCGAAAATGCCCGGCTGGTCACCCTTCAGGCTCTCGCCGCTGAGCTTGAGGAGGATGCGTTTGTAACGAGGTGTTGTCATAACTTGTATATGATGTTGTTGTATTGGCGTTTCTTGCCGTGGTGTTTTTTAGTTCCCTGCAAAGGTATCTTTTTTTGAGGGCAAACGCAAGCGTAAGCCGGATAAAATGGCGGGCAGGGGCGGTGGTTTGGGGGGCAGGCCGGCGTCCCGCGGGAGGAGCGCAGGGTTTCCTCGCTGTGGAACCGCTGTTCCCCCGGCGTGGAACCGTCGTTCCTCCGGCTTGGAACCGTGGTTCCCCCGGCTTGGAACCGTGGTTCCTCCGGCGTGGAACCAAGGGTTCCTACGGATGGAACCGACGGTTCCAGCCCGTGGAAAAAGCTGGAACCATTACTGCGCTATGTGACAACCAGTTATAAAAAGTCGTATTCTTCGGTGAGACAGTCGTAGCGGGGGTGTGCTTCGGGCGCCAGGCGCGCGAAGATGCGGTCTATTTTCCGCTGCATGTCGGGGGTGATGGGCCGTTCGTGGTGGCTGATGCGGAAGTAGGTTGTTTTGGGCCAGAGGCGGCGGACGGCATTGCGGATGGCTACGGCCTGCTTGTAGGGTACCTCCTCGGCCATGTGCGAGGCGCCCCATGCCAGCGTCACCTTCTGCGTGGTGCGGTAGTGGGGGCACTTGGCGGCGTCCTCCGGCCAGGCGGAGGGGCTGACGCAGCGCACAGTGGGCACATCGGCGGGAATGTTCAGCCCCGCCAGGTGGCGCAGGCACTCGGCCGCGCGGGGGCACTGGTGGTGGAAGCAGTGGACGTAGTCGTAAGGGACTTTGGCGTAGTCGAAATCGGGAGTCTTTTCCATAATCACGGTTCGTTTTTACTTGCGGCAAAGATAACGCGTTTGTCTTGAAACGGCGTCATGTCCGTCCCGGTTTCCGTCTCATCCCCTTGACAATCTGCTTCGTGGCAGTATTCACCCGGTAGGATTCCACAATCTTCTGCAACGCCTTGTTGTAGGTGAAGTCGTCCAGCGCGTTCTCTTCCTTCAGATAGTGCATTGTGAGGTCGGGGAACTTGACGAAGCAGACGGACAAGGCCCAGGCCACGCCCATCCGGACGTAGTAGCCCTCGTGGCGGATGCTGTCGTAGAGGCGGAGCAATTCGCGGATATGCGCCTCGTCGATGAACAGCTGCATGGACATCACCACGCCGAAGCGTATCTCGTATTCCCCGTCGGCCTGCATCCAGCTCTTGAGGTATTCCCACAGGCGTTCCCGATGCGCCTGGATGAACCGTTTCCCCCCGGCGAACTTGAACGTGTCGCACACCGACCAGCTGTTGATGAGGCGCACGAAGCGGGTCACCCGCTCCAGGTACTGCTCTATGTCATCGTCCGGGCGGATGCAGCCTAAGACAAGGCCTTGCAGCATCCGTTCCTCCATGTAGTAGGTGTCGGCCGTGGCCAGGTACGCCTGCCAGTCGCTCCGGGCAATGCGCTTGGCCAGCTGGCGCAGGTGGGGGATGCGGACGCCCAGTACGTTTGGCACGCCGGGGTTGAGGCTTGCGGTGAAGGGCTTGTTGCCCTCCTTGGCCAGGCGGAGGAGCTCAGCCTTGACGGATTCGGGGGTGAAGGGGGATGACTTCATGATGCGTATGCTGATTGTTGTGCAGGCAAAGGTAGTAATTTAAATCAGATGAGTTATCTTTGTCCCCGTAATCTGATAAAACCAAAGACAGTATGGGATGTTTTATGAATGTATTGTGGCTGGTGCTGGGCGGCATCTTTACCGCCGTGGAATATGTGGTGGCCAGCCTGTTGCTGATGGTGACCATCGTGGGGATACCTTTCGGGATGCAGACGCTGAAGCTGGCGGGGCTGGCCTTGTGGCCCTTTGGCAAGGAGGTGCGCACGGGTGAGCGTTCGGGCGGATGCCTGTATGTGCTGATGAACGTGCTTTGGATTCTGCTGGGCGGCATCTGGATTGCGCTGTCCCACCTGGTGTTCGGGGCATTGCTGTGTGTCACCGTTATCGGCATACCGTTCGGGCTGCAGCATTTCAAGCTGGCGGCGTTGGCGCTGGTGCCTTTCGGCAAAGACATCGTCCAGGCGTAGGGTAGCCGATTGGCTTGGAAGGGATTGCCGGAAAGTGCATGAAAAAAGCCCGCACGCTTCATGGGTATGCGTGCGGGCTTTATGAGGTTTGCCGTTTTCAGTCGAAGAAGCTTTTGAACTTCCGGAATATCTTGTCTTTGATGGAGCTGTTCGGCCTGAAGTTGTCCGAGTCTTGCATGCTTTCCAGCGCCTTTTTCTCATCCTTGCTCAAGGTTTCGGGCACGTAGATGCTGACGTTGACCAGCAGGTCGCCCGTGCCATATCCGTTGACATTGGGAAGTCCTTTGTTCCGCAGGCGCAGCACCTTGCCCGGTTGGGTGCCGGGTTCTATCTTGACTTTCACTTTACCGTCTATGGTGGGGATTTCCACGGTGCCTCCCAAGGCTGCGGTGGGGAAACTCAGCAGAAGGTTGTAGATTAAGTCGTTTTCGTCGCGGATAAGTTCCTTGTCCGGTTCTTCTTCAATCAGAATCAGCAGGTCACCCGGTATCCCGTTGTGCTTCCCGGCATTGCCTTTGCCGCTCATGGACAGTTGCATGCCGTCGGCCACGCCTTGGGGAATTTTTACCGTTACGACTTCTTCACCGTAGACGATGCCTTCGCCCGAGCATTCCTTACACTTGTTTTTGATGACTTTGCCTTCGCCGCCACACGTGGGGCACGTGGTGCGCGTCTGCATGGTGCCCAGGATGGTCTGCTGGTTGCGGATGACGGAGCCGCTTCCTTTGCACGTGGGGCAGGTTTCGCTTCCCCCGTTCCCCTCGGCTCCCGTGCCGTGGCAATGGCTGCAGGGGACATATTTCTTCAGCTTGAACTTCTTTTCCACTCCTGTGGAAATTTCTTTCAAGGTCAGCTTGACTTTCACGCGCAAGTCCGAACCCCGGAAGCGCCTTTGCTGGGCGGAGCTTCCCCCGAAGCCTCCAAAACCGCCGAATCCGCCTCCGTGGCCTCCGAAGATGTCGCCGAACATGGAGAAAATGTCGTCCATTGACATTCCGCCACTGAATCCGCCGAACGGTCCGCCGTTGCCGGCTGCCCCGCCTAACCCTGCGTGGCCGAACTGGTCATAACGGGCACGTTTGTCCGGGTTGCTTAACACATCGTAAGCTTCTGCGGCTTCTTTGAATTTTTCTTCGGCATTTTTGTCGCCCGGATTTCTGTCCGGGTGATATTGGATGGCCTTTTTCCGATATGCTTTTTTTATTTCATCAGCCGACGCATTTTTGTCGATGCCTAAGACTTCGTAGTAATCTCTCTTTTCCATGTCTGCATCCTGTGTATTATTCTCCGACTACTACTTTTGCGTGGCGTATCACTTTGTCATTCAGTGTATAGCCGTTTTGTACACAGTCTAAAATCTTGCCTTTCTGCGCTTCCTCGGGGGCCGGAATCACGGCAATGGCTTCGTGGAAATCGGTATTCAAGGGCTGGCCTTTTGTTTCGATGACCTTTACGCCGTTTTCTTTCAGCACCTTTATGAACTTGTTGTAGATGATTTCCACTCCCTCCTTGATGGCGTTTACATCGGTGGCTTTTTCCATGTTTTGGAGGGCGCGTTCAAAGTCGTCCAGAATGGGGAGGATGCTGCTGATGGTTTTCTCGCCGCCATTGAGAATCAGTTCTGCTTTCTCCTTCATGGTGCGTTTCCGGTAGTTGTCAAATTCTGCGGAAAGCCTCAGGAATTTGTCTTTTTGCTGTTCCAGTTGTTCTTGGACATTTTCCAGTTCTTTTACCACGTCCTTTTCTCCCGTTTCGGGATTCTTATTTTCAGTGTTCTCTTCTGTAGCCTGTTCCGCTTTCTGGTTATCGGAAGTTTCGGCAACAACCTCTTCTTCCTTTTCTACGTGTTGTTTGAAATCTTTTTCTTTTTTGTCCATATCTTTATCCTTTTATTTCTGTAGCATGATTTTCCGATGTATAAGTCTGCCAATCTGTTCATTCCTCCTACAAAAACTTTGCCGAAATGGCAAAATTCTTGAAAAACGCGGCAAAGTTAACATTTTTATGTCATACTGGCAGATAAACTTTGGGTGAATATCGAGGACGCAGGGGTGTGAAGCGGAGCCCTGCGGCAGCTTCTGGCGCCTGTTTGCCGCGGCTGAAAAAGCGCCGTATCGCTGGTTTGGTAGGACTATGACGCTACCGTGCTGGGACTATGACGCTACCGCGGTAGCGTTGGGACGCTACCATGCCGGTGTCGGGAGGCTGTTTTGCGTGTGTTACGGCAATGATTTTTGGCTTAGTGTTTAGCGGTTGGTGATAAGGGGGATTTACTGACCGCAGACTGCTAACGGGCAAATTTTTATGCGGCAAATCTTGCAATAAGGTTTATTGCGTGTGAAAACATTAGTTCCCCTCGTCCTTAAACGGGGGATTTTTTATTACTTTTGCATCCGAAAAGAAAAAGGTCGGGCGGGGGACGGCTGTGATGTGGTGCGTGGAGAGTTGTGGAAAGCCTTTGCCTGTGATAAAAAAAACATTGGATTTTATGGTGAAAAAACATACGGAGAAAGGGGGAAAGGAGTCTGTATCCCTGTTCGCTAAGGTCGCAGGGGTCTTTAAAAACGAGACTTTGCGGTTCATTGTAGGCTTGTTGTGCGTTATTTTTGCGGTATACCTTTTATTGGCTTTTACCTCTTTCTTTTTTACCGGTGCTGCCGACCAGAGCATTATCGATGGGGCTACTTCCGCAGAATTGGCTTCTACCCATAACGGGGTGAAGAACTATGCCGGTTCCCGTGGCGCCCAACTGTCCAGCTACTTCATCAACAATTGCTTCGGGATATCGTCTTACTTCATTCCGCTTTTCATGGCTGTGCTTGGCTTGAAACTGATGAAAGTAGCCAAGATACGTCTTTGGAAGTGGTTTGTCGGATGTGCCTTGTCGCTGGTGTGGCTTTCGGTATTCTTCGGCTTTGTGTTTGTGGACCAGTACCGCGATTCTTTCCTTTATCTGGGTGGACTGCATGGCTATAACGTCAGCCAGTGGCTGGTGTCGCAAATCGGGGTGCCGGGCGTATGGATGTTGCTGCTCCTTACGGCGATATGCTTCTTCATTTACTTGAGTGCTTCTACCGTGGTATGGTTGAGGAAAGTGCTTTCACTCAGTTTCTTGAAACGCGCCAAGGCGGGGGAAGCGGATGCTGCGCCCGTCGTGGAAACGTCGGAAGAAGACAATGATCGTGTTCCGGAGATGGATGACCGTCCTCGGGAGGAGCTGGAGGCTGAAACCGGGGAGGATGCCTCCGAAGTGGGGGATAAAGGCGGGATAGAACTCCTCTCGGATATGGGCGAGAAGGGCATGGTCATCGAGGTGTCCCGTCCCGACCCTGTGCTGGAAGTAGACCGTCCGGCAGGTGAGGAGCCGTCGGAGCATGTGGAGTTCGGTGTGGAGCGCAACGATGACGACCTTGTGGAGCAGGTGCAGGAGCCTTATAATCCGCGTCTTGACTTGGAAAACTACCATTATCCCACGCTCGACCTGCTGAAGCATTTCGACAACGACGAGCCTGCCATCGACATGGACGAGCAGAATGCCAATAAGGACAAAATCATCAATACCCTGCGTAGCTTCGGCATCGAAATCAGCAGCATCCGGGCTACGGTGGGGCCTACGGTGACGCTTTACGAGATAACGCCCGAGCAAGGCATCCGCATCTCGAAGATACGGGGTCTGGAAGACGACATCGCCCTGAACCTGAAAGCCGAAGGCGTCCGTATCATTGCCCCCATCCCGGGGAAAGGGACCATTGGCATCGAGGTCCCTAACGCGCATAAGCAGATTGTATCCGGCCGCAGCATTATCGGGAGCCGGAAGTTCCAGGAATCTACCTTCGACCTGCCTATTGCCTTGGGAAAGACCATTACGAACGAAGTGTTTATGGTCGACCTGGCAAAGATGCCCCACATCCTGGTGGCGGGTGCCACCGGCCAGGGTAAGTCTGTGGGCCTGAATGCCATCATTACCTCCCTGCTCTACAAGAAGCATCCTGCCGAGCTGAAGTTTGTGCTGGTCGACCCCAAGAAGGTGGAGTTCAGCATCTATGCAGACATAGAGCATCATTTCCTGGCCAAGCTGCCCAATGAGGCAGAGCCTATCATTACCGATGTAGCCAAGGTGGTGCAGACGCTCAACTCCCTTTGTGTGGAGATGGATACCCGTTACGACCTGCTCAAGGCAGCCCATGTGCGCAACATCAAGGAGTATAACGAAAAGTTCATCAACCGTCGCCTGAATCCCGAAAAGGGGCACAAGTTCATGCCGTACATCGTAGTGGTCATTGATGAGTTTGGCGACCTTATCATGACGGTGGGCAAGGATGTAGAGCTTCCCATTGCCCGCATTGCGCAGTTGGCGCGTGCCGTGGGCATCCACATGATTATTGCCACGCAACGTCCTACCACTAACATCATTACCGGAACCATTAAGGCAAACTTCCCGGCACGTATCGCTTTCCGTGTGATGCAAATGGTGGATTCGCGTACCATCCTCGACCGTCCCGGTGCCAATCAGCTTATCGGCAAGGGTGACATGCTTTTCCTGCAAGGGGGTGACCCGGTGCGTGTGCAGTGCGCCTTTATCGATACGCCCGAGGTGGTGGATATCACCAACTACATCGCCCGGCAGCAGGGTTATCCCACCGCATTCTTCCTGCCCGAGTATGTGGACGAAAATATGGCCGGTGGCGATTCGAGTGAGGTGGATATGGACAAGCTTGACCCTCTGTTTAAGGATGCTGCCCTGCTGGTTGTAACCCACCAGCAGGGGTCTACCTCGCTGATACAACGCAAGTTTTCCATCGGCTACAATCGTGCAGGCCGCATCATGGACCAGCTGGAGAAAGCCAATGTCGTAGGACCGGCCCAAGGCAGTAAGCCGCGCGAAGTCTTTTTTGCCGATATCGTATCGTTGGAGCAATATCTGGAAAAATATTAAGGTAATGGGTGCTTGGAATAAATTTATCATCGGGCTGTTGCTGGCTGTGTCTTTTGCAGCGCCGATGGCGGCGCAGTCCTCCGATGCCGCAGAAATCTTGGAGCGTGTGGAAGCCGGTTTCCGTAAGGCGGGAGGCGTCCGGGCGGAGTTTGCCATGCAGGCATCTTCCGGCAAATCTGAGGGTATCATTGAGTTGGAAGGCGAGAAGTTCGTGCTCCATGCAGGGGGTATGACCACTTGGTTTGACGGGCGTACGCAATGGACTTGCCTGCCTTCGGGCGAAGAGGTGAATGTTTCCGAACCTACTGCGGAAGAGTTGCAATCCCTCAACCCCTATGCATGGCTGTCCTTGTACCGCAATGGCTATCGGGCGCAATTCTACCGGCATGCTTCTTCGGCCGATGCCGCCCGTTATTATTGTGTGCTACTGACTGCAGCCCACGATAGTACAGAACTGCAATCCCTCATCATATATGTGCAAAAGAATACTTACCGCCCTGCCCGCATCGTTTTGCAACAAGGAGGGGAAGAGGTCGAGATTACAATAACGGCCTACCAGGATGGGCTTTCGTGGGCAGACAATCATTTCTCTTTTGACGTCTCGAAACACCCGGGCATTGAAGTTGTCGATATGCGGTAAGCCATGTCCTTGCAAACGGATGATGACTCCGTTTTTATCCACTGAATGAATTTTACTTTATACGAATAAATCATGGAAATAGAAAAACTGAAATGCTTGATTATCGGTTCCGGACCTGCCGGTTATACGGCTGCTATCTATGCCGGACGTGCCAATCTGTCGCCCGTGGTATATGCCGGATTGCAGCCCGGCGGGCAGTTGACAACCACTACCGACGTGGAAAACTTTCCCGGTTATCCCCAAGGAATCAACGGGACGGAACTGATGGAGGACCTTCGCAAGCAGGCAGAACGTTTTGGCGCCGACATCCGTTATGGCGTGGTGACGGCGGCCGACCTTAGCCGCGCTCCTTATCGCATTACCGTGGATGGCGAGAAGATGCTGGAAACAGAAACGCTGATTATAGCTACCGGCGCTACGGCCAAGTATCTGGGGCTGGAAGATGAAAAGAAATACGCAGGAATGGGAGTCAGCGCCTGTGCCACGTGCGACGGCTTTTTCTATCGGAAAAAGGTCGTGGCCGTAGTCGGTGGAGGCGATACCGCTTGCGAGGAGGCCATTTACCTGTCCGGCCTTGCCCGCAAAGTTTATCTGATAGTCCGCAAACCCTATCTGCGTGCGTCCAAAGTGATGCAAGAACGGGTGCAGAACAATGAGAAAATCGAAGTGCTGTTCGAGCACAATGCCGTAGGACTGTTTGGCGAGAATGGCGTGGAAGGCGTCCACTTGGTGAAACGTTTAGGCGAACCCGATGAAGAACGCTACGACCTGGCCATCGACGGTTTCTTCCTGGCGATAGGGCACAAGCCCAATTCGGAAGTGTTTAAACCTTACTTGGACACCGATGAAACAGGATATATCCTGACGGAGCCCGGAACGCCCCGCACCAAGATACCGGGCGTGTTTGCTGCCGGCGATGTGGCCGACCCGCATTACCGCCAGGCCATTACGGCTGCCGCGAGCGGTTGCCAGGCTGCGATTGAGGCCGAGCGTTATCTGTTGCGGTAAGGGGAGGAAGGCCTGGCATGAGGCCTCCCTTACCATGCGATTTCCGTCAGGCCGTGCGCTTTAAGGTACTCGTTCGCTTTGCTGAAATGGTGGTTCCCGAAGAACCCGTTGTAGGCGGAAAGGGGAGAGGGGTGTGCCGAAGTCAGCACCAAGTGCCTGGTCCGGTCGATGAAAGCCCCTTTCCGTTGGGCATAGGCTCCCCACAGGATGAAGACCAGGTGTTCTTTCTCTTCGGCGAGCAGGCGGATGACGCTGTCGGTAAACGTTTCCCATCCATGTCCCTGGTGCGAGCCTGCCTGATGGGCACGCACCGTGAGGGTGGCGTTGAGCAGCAGCACGCCTTGTTGCGCCCATCGGGTAAGGTTGCCGGTAAGGGGAGGCTCGGCGCCGGTGTCGTTCTTGATTTCCTTGAAGATATTGACGAGCGACGGCGGAAAGGGAATGCCGTCGTTTACCGAGAAGCACAGTCCGTGCGCCTGTCCCGGTCCGTGGTAGGGGTCTTGCCCGATGATGACCACCTTTACGCGGTTGAACGGGCAAAGGTTGAAGGCATTGAATATCAACCGTCCCGGAGGATAAACGGTGTGTTGCCTGTATTCTTCGCGTACAAAGTCGGTCAGGGTACGGAAGTAGTCTTTGTCAAATTCGGGCTGCAAGCGTTGTTTCCAGCTTTCTTCTATTTGTACATTCATGATGGGTTAGCAATATTTAGGGTGCTAAGGTACGAATAGAAATGAAGAATGCAGGGTGAAAAAGGAAAAATGTTTTCCCACGGGGGGAAATCTTCCTTTTTCACCCTGCATTCTTTATGCGGTGCGGATGTCCGTATCCGGCCGGACGCCAAGGAAAAACAAGGCTTCCCGCATCGCTTTCTGGCGGAGTAGGCGGCATCAAAGTAGTACTTCAAGGAGGAATCATCCAGGATGATTCCGGGAATCATGCACGATGATTCCTAGAATCATGTACGATGATTCTTTCTTAAGGTAATAAAAAAGGGCGCCTGATGGCACCCCTTTGCATGGAGAGGACAGGTGTCTTGGCACGTAGCGGACACCTGTGTCTTTTTCTTAAATAAGGTGGATGTTGTGCTCTTTGCAGGTTAGCCGCATGTCTTCGGGCCAGATGCTGGCCTGTATTTCTCCGATGTGGGCTTTGCGCAGGTAGAACATGCAGAGGCGCGATTGCCCGATGCCTCCGCCGATGGACAGGGGGAGGGTGTCTTCGAGCAGCCGTTTGTGGAAGTACAGTTCCAGCCGTTGTTCCTGTTCTTCCAATTTCAACTGGTATTTTAGGGCTTTTTTGTCTACCCGGATTCCCATGGACGATAATTCGATGCTGCGTTGCAGTACGTGGTTCCATACAATCAGGTCGCCGTTCAGTCCCGGCAGGTCATTCAGTCCTGGGGTGGTGTAGTCGTCATAATCAGGTGCGCGCCCGTCATGCTTTTTGCCGTCGCCCAACTGGCACCCGATGCCGATGATGAACACTGCGCCATATTTCTTGGCAATGGAGTGTTCACGCTCTTTGGCGCTGAGGTGGGGGTAAAGCTGGCGCAGTTCTTCGGCGTGTATGAAGTGCAGCTTGTCCGGCAGGCAGGGCTTGATGGGGGGGAACATCTCATAAACCATGTATTCGGTGCGTACCATGGCGGCATAGATGCGGTTTACGATTTCTTTCAGGAATTCGATGCAGCGGTCTTGCGGGGTGATGACCCGTTCCCAGTCCCATTGGTCCACGTAGAGGGAATGCAAGTTGCCCAGTTCTTCGTCGGCCCGGATGGCATTCATGTCCGTATAGATGCCATATCCGGGTTCTATGTGGTATTCTGCCAAGGTGAGCCGTTTCCATTTGGCCAGCGAGTGTACGACCTCTGCCTGTACGTCGCCCATGTCTTTGATGGGGAACGAAACGGGGCGCTCCACGCCGTTCAGGTCATCGTTGATGCCCATGCCTTTCAGCACGAACAGCGGGGCGGTGACGCGTCTCAGGCGTAATTCGGAAGACAGGTTCAGCTGGAAGAACTCTTTGATTTGTTTGATGCCCAGTTCGGTCTGTCTCAGGTCCAGTATGGGTTTATATCCTTTTGGGGTAATCAGATAGCTCATTGTTTTATGCTTTTTGATTGGTTGGATTGTTATTTTGGTGGGCAAATATAGGAATAATATTAATAATTGCTTCTCCTTTTGAGGAAAAAATATCATAGTGTCTTTGGTTTCCTGTGTTCGCTATTCAAAATAATATTTGCGGCGCTGTTCCTCCCCGTTTAAGGCCGTTGCGGTGGTTTAACGTAAAAAACTGTGGCAACATTAGGAATATGAAAAGTTTTTTTCTACTTTTGCACCCGCATTACGGCTCCGTAGCTTAGTGAATAGAGCGTCAGATTCCGGTTCTGAAGGTCCTGGGTTTGAGTCCCAGCGGGGTCACGGTTAGAGTCTTTGTCGGGCAGAAGTCTGGCAAAGGCTCTTTTTTTCGGCAGAAACCCTTTGCCAAGTCGCTGTCTTTGCTTACTTTTGCGGCGTTTTTTCATAAGTATTTTCGTATAATATGCTACCCCGTTATGAATTGGATTGAGAGTTTATTATGGGACCCGGCTTCAGTGGCTCACATTGTGTTTTTGTATGCATTTGTGGTCTCGGTGGGCGTGTTGTTGGGCAAGATTAAGTTTTTCGGCGTGTCGCTGGGCGTTACTTTCGTGCTTTTTATGGGCATTCTTATGGGGCATTTCGGTTTTACTGCCGAAACGCACATTTTGCATTTCCTGCGTGATTTCGGCCTGATATTGTTTGTGTTCTGCATAGGTTTGCAGGTAGGGCCGTCTTTCTTTTCTTCATTCAAGAAAGGTGGAATGCGGCTGAACCTGCTTGCGGTGTACATCGTGCTGTTGAACATCGTGGTGATGCTGGGCATTTATTTCCTTGCCGACGGACAAGTGGGGCTGCCCATGATGGTGGGTATCATGTATGGCGCCGTGACTAATACTCCGGGACTTGGTGCCGCGCAGGAGGCGTTGAACCAGTTGAATTATACGGGTGACCCGATAGCATTGGGATATGCCTGTGCCTATCCGTTGGGCGTGTTGGGCATCATCGGGTCGATGATTGTGATACGTTACCTCTTTAAGGTGAACATGCAGAAGGAGGAAAAGGACCTGCAAACGATGGACTCGACCGACTTGAAGCACAAGCCTCACATGATGCATTTGGAGGTGCGCAACGAGGCGATTAACGGGAAGACGCTTATTCAGGTGAAGAACTTCCTGGCGCGTCCGTTCGTCTGCTCCCGTATCCGGCATGAGGGGCATATCAGCATTCCGGACCAGAACACGTTGTTTTATGTGGGCGACCAGCTGTTTATCGTCTGCTCCGAAGAGGATGCCGAGGCTATCATTGCCTTTATCGGAAAGGAAGTCAAAGTCGATTGGGAAGAGCAGCAGGAAGCGCCGATGGTATCGCGCCGCATCTTGGTGACAAAGTCTGAGATTAATGGTAAGAAACTCGGAAGCATGCATTTCCGCAGTATGTATGGCGTGAACGTGACGCGTGTCAACCGTTCAGGTATGGACCTTTTTGCCGACCCGAACTTGGTGTTGCAAGTGGGCGACCGTGTGATGGTAGTAGGCCGCCAAGATGCCGTTGACCGTGTGTCGAACGTGCTTGGCAACCAGTTGAAGCGTCTTGACTCGCCGAACATTGTTACTATTTTCGTCGGAATCTTCCTGGGCATTCTGCTCGGCAGCCTGCCGATAGCTTTCCCCGGTATGCCCACGCCTGTAAAACTGGGCTTGGCGGGCGGTCCGTTGGTGGTGGCTATTTTGATTGGCCGCTTCGGGCACAAGTTGAAGCTGGTGACCTATACCACAATGAGCGCCAACCTGATGTTGAGGGAAATTGGTATTGTCTTGTTCCTTGCCAGTGTAGGCATTGAGGCGGGAGCCGATTTTGTGCAGACGGTGGTGGAAGGCAACGGCTTGTTGTACGTGGGCTATGGCTTTTTGATTACCATCATACCGCTGTTGCTGGTGGGCATCGTGGCTCGCTGGTACTACAAAGTGAATTATTTCACGCTGATGGGTCTGATTGCCGGTAGTACAACCGACCCCCCTGCGCTGGCTTATGCCAATCAGGTGTCGGGCAACGACGCGCCGTCTGTGGGCTACTCCACTGTATATCCGCTGACCATGTTCCTGCGTATTATAGCGGGGCAAATGTTGTTGTTGGCTCTGATGTAAGTAGCTTCGCAAAGTAATACTGACTTTCATTAGTGTCCCGTTAAAATGGGACGAGTTAAACAATTAATCAAAAAGCCCCGGAATCAGGGGATCATTTAGAACTTTGACATCATTGAAATTAGTCTTGTCGAACAGGTCACGCAAGTGGGTTTT
>CALULP010000012.1 GCA_944321495.1 uncultured Bacteroides sp.
CACCACCTGCCCCAACTTATGGGTGCCATAGTCATGCCCGTACTGGCTTTTGCTTCGCTTGTATGGATAGATTGGAGGATGGCGGTCAGTATGTTTGCCGCCTTGCCGCTTGCCTTGCTCGTTCTGTGGGCAAGCACAAAGGCACAGCGGAAGTTAAGCGGCAGGCAAATTCAAGCAAAAATAAATGCTGGAAATCGGTTGGAAGAATACTTACAGGGTATTCGTGTAATGAAAGCGTACAATCTGATAGGTGACCGCTTTGTTAGGTTGCGCGATGCCTTTGCCGAACTTCGCCGTGCCTGCATCCGTCAGGAAGCCCTGTTAGGCCCATTCGTCCTATTGAGCATCACGTTGGTACGTGCAGGGCTGACCCTGATGGTGCTGTGCGGAACATACCTGCTGTTGGGAGGGGAACTTTCCATTCTCGTATTTGTGCTGTTTCTCGTGGTCGGTTCCCGTGTGTTCGACCCATTGACTTCCGCCCTGACCAATTTCACAGAGTTCCGATACTTTTCCATTGCAGGAGGACGTATTCTTTCCTTAATGAACGAGCCGGAAATGAAAGGAGAACGGCAATCCCCGGCGGCAGGCGACATCCGATTTGAGCACGTATCGTTTGCCTATCAGGACAAGGAAGTGCTGCACGACATAACCGTCACGCTCCCCAAAAATTCCTTGACGGCTCTTGTAGGCCCTTCGGGTAGTGGGAAAAGCACCGTGATGAAACTTTGCGCCCGTTTCTACGACCCGCAGCAGGGACGCATCTTCTTTGGCGGCGTGCCGATGGACGAAATAGCACCCGAAAGCCTGATGAGCCATATTTCTATGGTGTTCCAGGATGTCTATCTGTTCCAAGACACCATACGCAACAATATCCGTTTCGGCAAGACGGACGCGACGGACGAGGAAATCATTGCCGCCGCCAAGAAAGCCTGTTGTCACGACTTCATCATGCGCTTGCCGCAGGGCTACGACACGATGGTGGGCGAAGGAGGCTGTACCTTGTCCGGAGGCGAGAAACAGCGCATATCCATCGCCCGCGCCATACTGAAAGACGCGCCTGTTATCCTATTGGACGAAGCTACCGCCTCGCTCGACCCTGAAAATGAAGTGGAGGTGCAGAAAGCTATCGACTCTTTGATTAAAGGACGCACCGTCATTGCCATTGCCCACAGGCTCAAAACAATCAAGGACGCCGACCGGATAATCGTCTTGGACAATGGGCGGATAAAAGAAGAAGGCACGCATGATGAGCTTGTCCGAAAAGAAGGACTATATACCCATTTGTGGAATATACAGGAAAACATTTCCGGGTGGAAGTTGTAAGAATGGCTTTTTCAATGGAATGTTGGGCATTGAAAATCACAAATTTTAGGTATTTCCCGATTTATCGGGATGCACTATTTTTGCGATGTCAAATCAGAATAAGAATAAAATGAAAAAAACAGGAGTATTTTACGGTTCCACAACAGGAACCACAGAATCAGTGGCAAATCTGATAGCGGAGAAATTGGGTGTTACACCGGCAGATGTACACGATGTCAGCAAAATGAGTGCTGATATGGTCGGGGCGTATGAAGCCTTGATATTGGGAACCTCCACTTGGGGCGACGGTGAACTGCAGGACGACTGGTATGATGGCATCAAAGTGCTGAAGGGTATGGACTTGAAGGATAAAGTCATTGCCTTGTTCGGGTGCGGCGATTCGGAATCATATGGCGACACGTTTTGCGACGGCATGGGCATCCTTTACGAGGATTTAAAAGATAGCGGATGCCGTTTCGTCGGAGCCGTCTCTGATGCGGATTATACCTATAGCTCGTCTGTTTCAGTCATTGACGGCAAATTCGTAGGCCTTGCCATTGACGACATGAATGAAAGTGACAAGACCGAAAGGCGTATTGCTTCTTGGACGGATTTGTTGAAAGCCGAGTTGGCATGAGTTTTTGACTAAACATGGAATTGAATCCTGTAGACATCAAAGTCTTTCTGAACCATATCTATGAGTTCAAGAAAGGTGTGCGTCGCATGGTGCTGTATACTACTAACAAAAGGAATGAGGATTTTGCCGTCAAACGTTTGGTGAATCAGCGTATCAAGTTCATCGTACAATAGGTAGATGATAATCGCATCAATCTGTTTTTTGGATGTGACGAATGTATCGAAGCCATCCGTTTGCTGGTCGACCGCCCGTTGAACAGATTAACGCCGGAAGAAGACTTCATCTTAGGAGCGATGCTGGGATATGACATTTGCGTACAATGTCGCCGTTATTGCAACCGTAAACAACGGGGCACGGTATCGTGATGCGTTGGATATTTTTCCTTATTTCCAATCATACAGGGACTGTGTGGATTATGAGTACCGTCTGGGGTATCTTATCAGGATGGCCAGCAAGGCGCAGGCTCCCATGCAGAACGGGTAGTAGAGGTTGCCGATGATGCTGAGGGGTGAAATGCCGGCCAGGCTTGCGGCAAGCAGCATTTGTGCCCCGTAGGGGATGATGCCTTGCACCAGGCATGAGAATGTGTCGAGCAGGCTGGCTGTCTTGCGGTTGTCCAACTGGTATCGTTCGGTGATGCCCCGGGCTATGGAACCGGTGGTTATGATGGCTATGGTATTGTTGGCCGTGCACAGGTTGGCTATGCTGACCAAGGCGGCTATGCTTAACTCTGCCCCCCGTTTTCCTTTGACATGCCGGGTCAGTTTGGAAATGATGAAGTCGATACCGCCGTTGTATCGGATGATTTCGAGCAAACCGCCTGCCAGGAGGGTGATGATAATCAGTTCGCCCATGCCGGTGATGCCTGCCCCCATGGCCCCGAACCAGTTGAAGAATGCCTCCCCGGCCATTCCTTCGCCGGCAGCGGCGCTGTACATGCCGATGATTCCGGTAGAAACGATGCCCAATAGGAGCACTGCCATGACGTTGACCCCGGCAATGGCCGTGCCTAATACCAGCAGGTAGGGGATGACTTTAACCCACTCGATGGGGGACGTGTCTGCGGTGGCGGTGAGCGAAAGGCCTTGGACAATGTAAATTCCTACCACCACCAGGGCGGCGGGAACCACAATCAGCGAGTTGACTTTGAATTTGTCGCGCATGTTGCAGCCTTGTGTGCGTGTGGCGGCAATGGTAGTGTCAGAGATAAACGATAGGTTGTCGCCGAAAAACGAGCCGCCCACTACGATGGCTACCATGTAAGGCAGGTCGATACCGGTCTTTTCCGCCAGTCCTACGGCCACAGGCGCCAGGGCTACGATGGTGCCTACGCTGGTTCCTATGGACAGGGAGATAAAACATGAGGCTATGAAAATGCCTGCCAGCAACAGGTTGCCCGGCAGGATGTTCAGCGTGAGGTTGACTGCGGCGTCAATGGCGCCAATCTGTTCGGCACCTTGTGCAAAGGCTCCTGCCAGGACAAATATCCACACCATAAGCAGGATGTTCTTGTTGCCGGCTCCCGATGAAAACAGGTTGATGCGTTCGTCCGGTTTCAACCCCCGGGTGGTGATGATGGCATAGCAAGATGAAACAAGGAAAGCTACCGTGATAGGCACCTTGTAAAAGTCGTTCATCAGTATGGAGGTGAGCAGGTACAGGCACAGAAATACCATCAGGGGACTTAGCGACCACCATCCGGCTTTCTGCGTGGAAGTCTTTCCGGCCATTGCGTCTGCCGTATTGTCTTTTTTATTTGCTGTAGTAGAACTCAATGTTTTCTTTGGTCAGCAGGTCGATGGGCATGAAGTTTTCTTTGGTTACTTCCTTTTTCAGTATCAGGTGGTCGCATAGCGTCTTGATGCTGTTGAAGCCCTGCAATGTGGGTTGTTGGGCGATGAGGAAGAAGATGCTGCCTTGTTTAAGGCATTCCACGTTGCGTTTCAATAAGTCGTAGCCTATCAGGTGGAAGTCGTTTTGGTTGCGCTCCTGTAGGTATTCCCCGATGATGTAAGCTTTGGAGTTGAACGTGATGCCATTTTTTACTTGCGGGTGTCTTTCAAAGAAGTGGTCCAGCATCAGGCGGTCTTCCCCGTCTTGCTTGGCGTGCAAGTTCAATTCCCAGATGAGGCAACGCGGGTGGTGCTGCTGCATATATTTACGGAAACCTACTTCGCGGCGTTCTTGTTGGTTGGAGCCGACAATACCGTCGTTTATTTTCCGGAAGATGACAATTTCCTGCGGCTGTTCACCGGCAAGCAGCGACAACATGCGGGCGGCAAAGTAGCCGCTTTGGGCAGAATTTTGCCCGTAAAAAGAAAGGGCCGGTGCTTCTTGGATGTATGAGTCTATATATATATATGGTATCTGAAGCCGGTTGAGCGTGTTTACAAACGGCAAAGTATAGGTGGCGGTGGTAGGAGCCAGCATGACGCCGTCCGGTTCCAACTTTAAAATGTTGTCGGAGGCTTGCCCGAAGGAACGGTAATCGTAAGGGTCGTAATAGGAAATCTGTACGGCAACGTTGAAGTCCGAGTAAGTATTGACAGCATTGTGGATGCCGGTCTCCACATCGGTCCAGTATTCACCTTCGGCGTGTAGGGGGAGCAGGCAGGCGAAGTTATACTTCTTGTTGGAAGCCAGTGCGCTGGCATACATGTTGGGCTGGTAGTTCAGTTGTTTCAGTATTTCTTTTACGCGTTTTTTGCTGGATTCCGAAACCCCGCTACGGCCATGGATTACCCTGTCGACCGTACCTACCGATACGCCTGCCAATTTGGCGATATCCTTAATTCTTGTCCTTTCGCTCATGATGGGTAAATAAGTTATTAAAATACATCCGATACAAAAGTAGAATAATTTTTCTGCATTTCAAAAAATGTTGTATCTTTGTGCTCGCACACGATGTTATCCACGGGAAAAGTCATTGTTGTGTAATTGATGGTATATCAGTATATTATTGGGAATATTGAAAAATTGGCATTAATTGTAAAAAATATTGGGACACCTTAATCGGGACCCTTGAAAGACAGAATAGTGAATTATGGGAAAAAAAGTAGTTACTTTAGGAGAAATCATGTTGCGGCTCTCCACGCCGGGAAATACCCGTTTTATACAGTCGGATTCTTTCGATGTGGTTTATGGCGGCGGCGAGGCGAATGTTGCGGTAAGTTGTGCCAACTACGGGCTTGATGCGTACTTCGTGACCAAGCTGCCCCGCCATGACATAGGGCAGGCTGCGGTCAATGCATTGCGTCGGTATGGGGTGAAGACGGACTATATCATTCGCGGTGGTGACCGTGTCGGTATATACTATCTGGAAAGCGGGGTATCCATGCGGCCCAGTAAGGTGATTTACGACCGTGCCCATTCAGCCATAGCGGAGGCCGATGCCTCGGAGTTTGACTGGGATGCCATGATGGAGAATGCCGACTGGTTTCATTGGTCCGGCATTACCCCGGCACTTTCGGACAAGGCGGCGGAATTGACCCGTCAGGCATGCGAAGCCGCCAAGCGGAATGGGGTGACTGTGTCTGTCGATTTGAATTTCCGTAAGAAGTTGTGGACAAAAGAAAAAGCCCAATCGGTGATGCGTCCCTTAATGAAATATGTGGATGTGTGTATCGGTAACGAAGAAGATGCAGAGTTATGTCTGGGTTTCAAGCCTGAAGCCGATGTTGCAGGCGGGCATACGGATGCCGATGGTTATAAAGGGATTTTCAAGGCGATGGCGCGGGAATTCGGTTTCAAGTATGTTATTTCCACATTGCGTGAATCTCTTTCTGCCAGCCATAATGGTTGGAAAGCCATGATTTACGACGGGCAGGCTTTTTATGAGTCGAAACACTACGACATTTTCCCCATTGTGGACCGTGTGGGCGGAGGTGATTCTTTTTCGGGCGGCATCATATACGGCTTGCTGACTAAGGAAACGACTGCCGAAGCGCTTGAGTTTGCGGTAGCCGCGTCTGCTTTGAAACATACCATCCACGGTGATTTCAATCTTGTTACCGTAGAAGAAGTGGAAGCTTTGGCCGGAGGCGATGCCAGTGGAAGGGTGCAGCGTTGATGGTTTCTTTGACAGATAATTAAAAAACTAAATGTAATATGGCTTCATTCGATAAAATAGAAGTATTGGAAAAAATAGGCGCTACAGGCATGGTGCCGGTATTTTACAACCGGGATGTGGAAGTAGCCAAACTGGTGGTGAAAGCTTGCTATGAAGGAGGCGTCCGCGCCTTTGAGTTTACCAACCGGGGCGATTTTGCCCATGAGGTATTTGCAGAAGTTCTAAAATATGCCGCCAAAGAATGTCCGGAGATGGCTGTGGGTGTCGGTTCAATAGTAGATCCGGCTACGGCAGCACTTTATCTGCAACTGGGAGCTAATTTTGTGGTGGGACCGCTGTTCAATCCGGAAATAGCCCGGGTGTGCAACCGTCGTTTGGTGGCTTACACGCCGGGCTGCGGCAGTGTGTCTGAAGTCGGTTTCGCGCAGGAAGCCGGTTGCGACCTCTGCAAGGTGTTTCCGGGTGATGTGTTGGGACCTAAATTTGTAAAAGGATTATTGGCTCCTATGCCTTGGACCAAACTGATGGTTACCGGAGGTGTGGAACCTACCCGTGAAAATTTGACGTCTTGGATTCAAGCTGGTGTATTCTGCGTGGGAATGGGTTCCAAGCTGTTTCCGCGGGAGAAAGTGGCCGCAGGCGATTGGGATTATATTACCGCAAAATGCGAAGAAGCCTTGACCTATATTGCGGAGGCAAGAAAGTAAACAAAGAGAGATAGGCCCCTATAAATGTTTAAAGGCGTAAAAATGGAAATTGCTTTTCTGAAATTATGTTATATAACATATAAAAGGGAGCCTTTCTCTTGGTAGGAAACAAAAAAGTACATACCTTTGCATCGCAGTTGGGAAACTGCTTAAGACTTGTTTTTCAAGCAAAGATATTAGTTGTTAGGTGAAAAGATTGAGTTTGATTTTTCATAAGTGTAAAAATTGGATTAATAATAGGTAATTAGGTAAAGATTAAGATTCTAAGTTTTCAGATTAGGTTAATTGAAGTTTGTTTTAGGGTAAAAAGAAGATTGATTTTAGGTAACATTTTGTTGTTAAAAAAAGAAAAGCCTTTAAGGCTTTTCTTCTGGTGGCGAGGAGTTCGTGAGAACTTGCTCGTTTTTTTTGTGTTTATGCCATTCGTCCTTTCTTAGATGGAGATTTCCCCGGCTAAGTTTGAGTTCATGTAATGCCGTACTTCTTCTATCGACATTTGGTGTCCCAATAAGAACATCAGTTTCGTGACGGCGCATTCTGGGGTGCTGTCATAGCCGCTTATTACGCCTGCCTGGAGGAGTTTGATGCCGGTTTCGTACCGTTCCATTTCAACAGCTCCCGTAGGGCATTGGGTGATGTTGACTATGATGATGCCCCGTTCGGTAGCATCTTTCAGCTGGTTGATGAACCATTCTTTTTGTGGGGCGTTGCCCGAACCGAAAGTTTTCAGCACGACGGCTTTTAAACCGGGTACGTGCAACACGGAGTCTATGATGCTTTTCTGAATGCCGGGGAAAAGCGTAAGCATCACGACGTTGGTGTCGAAAAGGTAATGTGCCTTCATGGGGCGTGTCGGGTCGGGGCGGCGGATGCAGTGTTCGTTATAGCGGATGTGGATGCCTGCATTTGCCAGTACAGGGTAATTGAATGAGCGGAACGCATTGAAATTTTCGGCATTTATTTTAGTGGCGCGGTTCCCTCTCATCAATTCGTTTTCGAAGAAGATGCAGACTTCAGGCACGATTGGTGTACCATCGGGATTTTTTGCGGCAGCTATTTCAATGGCGGTAATCAGATTTTCTTTCCCGTCCGTGCGCAATGTCCCGATAGGAAGTTGCGAGCCAGTCAGTATGACCGGTTTGGTCAGGTTTTCAAGCATGAAGCTTAAAGCGGACGCGGTGTAGGCCATGGTGTCCGTTCCGTGCAGAATGACAAAGCCGTCAAACTTGTTGTAGTTGTCGTGTATGATTTTTACAATCTTTGCCCAAAGGCAGGGCTCCATGTCCGATGAGTCGATGGGTGGGTTGAACTGGTAGGTGGATATGTGATAGTTGAACCGTTTCAATTCCGGAACATGTTTCAGCAAATGGTCGAAATCGAAGTTCTCGAGCGCGCCAGTTTCCGGATTTTCTATCATTCCGATAGTTCCTCCTGTGTAAATCAGCAATACGGAAGGGTATTCAGTTGTCATAATGCTATATTATTTCGCCGCAAAAGTAATAAAAAAAGTGGGTATGCTTGGGGTTAACGGCAAAGAAATGCTTATTTTTTCTTTTCGGCGAAGGTGTTCGGATTTTGAGAATCCTTCTGTGGAAAACTTGCTTGTCGGGTTTTCCCACAAATGTACGGGGGCAGACCACATGGCCTGCCCCCGCAAAGAACGGTATAATAGTTTTTTTAACTGTTCATGCTCATGAGGAACTCATCGTTGTCTTTGGTCTTTTCCAGGCGGTCTTTCACAAAATCCATGGCTTCGATGGGGGTCATGTCCGCCAGGTATTTGCGTAATATCCACATGCGGTCAAGGGTTTGCTTGTCTTGAAGCAGGTCGTCGCGGCGTGTGCTGGATGCTACGATATTGACAGCCGGGAAGATGCGTTTATTGCTTAGGTTGCGGTCTAATTGCAATTCCATGTTTCCGGTGCCTTTAAACTCTTCAAAGATAACTTCATCCATCTTGGAACCGGTGTCAATCAATGCTGTGGCCAGGATGGTCAGCGAACCTCCTCCTTCGATGTTGCGGGCAGCGCCGAAGAACCGCTTGGGCTTGTGCAGCGCATTGGCGTCGACACCTCCGGAAAGTACTTTGCCGGAAGCCGGTGAAACAGTGTTGTAAGCACGTGCCAGGCGGGTGATGGAATCCAAGAATATGACTACATCGTGCCCGCATTCCACCATGCGTTTGGCTTTTTCCAGTACGATGCCGGCTATTTTTACGTGGCGTTCGGCTGGTTCGTCAAATGTGGAAGCAATGACTTCGGCGTTGACGGTGCGTGCCATGTCGGTTACTTCTTCCGGGCGCTCGTCAATGAGCAGCATAATCATGTAGACTTCCGGATGGTTGGCTGCAATGGCATTGGCTATGTCTTTCATCAAGATGGTTTTACCGGTCTTGGGCTGTGCCACGATAAGGGCGCGCTGGCCTTTGCCGATGGGAGCAAAGAGATCGACTACACGAGCCGAGAGGGAGTCGCTGTAACCGCCTTTGCACAGTTTGAACTTCTCGTCGGGGAAGAGGGGAGTGAGGTGTTCAAAAGGAACGCGGTCGCGGACAAAGTCCGGATCACGGCCGTTTATTTTGGATACCTTTACCAGTGGGAAGTATTTTTCGCCTTCCTTGGGCGGGCGTATGATGCCTTCTACTACATCGCCTGTTTTCAACCCGAAGAGTTTGATTTGTGACTGGGATACATAAATATCATCGGGGGAAGACAGGTAGTTGTAGTCTGGGGAACGGAGGAAACCGTAGCCGTCTTGCATGATTTCCAATACGCCGTTTCCGCCCAGTATGTCATCGAAATCGTATTGTTTTTCGCGTTCAGGCTGGGGCTGGTTGTTGTTGCGGTTTATGGCGTTTTCGTTATTGTTGTTGGCCGGGGCGGCAGCTTGTTGCCCTTGGCGTTGTTGCTGTCCTTGGCGTTGTTGTTGTTGGTTGTTCCAAGTATTGTTTGCGGCTTCTTTGCGGATGCGTTTGAGCGGCTGTTGTTGGCTTTGTTCAGCTGCCTGAACTGGCATTTCGGCCTTGGTGGCTTCAAATTTTCCAATCAGTTCGGAGGGTAATTCCACTTTGTCGGTCGGCAAATCCTCAATGGGGATGAAGTCGCTTGTGCCCTCCATTACGATGTCTTCGTTTTGGGGAGTTGGCTTGTTTTCAGAGCCGGCATTCACTTCTTCTGTTTTTGCTTCCTCGGCAGTGGCTGCGGTAGCCGTTTCGGTAGCCGGGGCGGCAGGCTCGTTGTCGTTGCGTACTTTGCGGGGGCGTCCTCTGCGTTTTTGCGTAGTGGCGTTTCCGTTTTGTGTCTCTGCTTTTTCGGGTGCCGCTGTTCCTGCCGGGGTTGCTTGGGGTTGTGTTCCGTTGTTGTTGGCAACGGCATCGTTTTTCTCTTTGTTATTTTCGGCCTGGTATGTCTTTTCCGGGTTTTCTTTCTTGTTTTCCGGATTCTCTTTCTTGGTGTTTGCCCGTGGACGTTTTTGCTTTTCGGCTTTGCGTTCCTCCTTTTGCTTGTCGGCGGCTACTTTTTTGGTGGCGCCTACAATGGCTTGTTCATCAAGTATTTTGTAAACAAGTTCTTCTTTTTTAAAGGAGTCTGGTTTTTTTATGCCCAACTCTTGTGCGATAGCCTGCAATTCAGGCAGACTTTTTTCGTTCAGTTGAATGATGTTATACATATAGATATGTGTAAATTGAAAATTATTTCTTTGGGGTAGATGTAAATTCCTATACGCACGAGGTCGCTTGCTATGCGCTTACATCTTTTCAGCTTGTTTGTTAAAATGTGATTTCTGTAGGGATTATCGAAGCGGGACTCTACGTCTCTTTTAGCTAAGGTGGCAGAGAAAAGCAGAATGCTTCAACGCTGCAAAAGTATGAAATATTTTTTTATTTACCATGTTATTCCTCTTATTTTTCAACGGAAAGGGTTACCTTTGCCTTAAAATGATTGGACGTTATTTTTTTGTCCGTATGGAAAAAGGATAAAAAAACGTTTCTTGCAATTGGGAAAAAGTATTTATGGATATAGAAAAAGTTTGTCTGATTACGTTTTCGGCCACCCATACTTCCCGGCGGGTAGGGGAGGCTATTGTACAAGGTATTAATGGAAGTGAGGTTTCCTGTGTGGATGTGACATTGAACGGATGCGGGACATTGCGTTTGGAAGAAGATACCGTGGTTGTTGTGACTGTGCCGGTTTATGGGGGGCATGTCGCTCCCTTGGCTTTGGAGCGGTTGAAAACGTTGGAGTCGGCCGGTTCGCCCACTGTCATAACGGTAGTGTATGGCAACCGGGCTTATGAAAAAGCCTTGGAAGAACTGGACGCGTTTGTTTCTGCCCGGGGTTTCAAGGTCATTGCCGGGGGAACTTTTATAGGCGAACATTCGTATAGTACATCGGTTTATCCGATAGCGGAAGGCCGTCCGGATGCCGGTGATTTGGAATATGCGGAAAGTTTTGGTGCGAAAGTCCGCACGAAGATAATGTCTGCCCCTGCTCCAGACAAACTTTATGGAGTGGATGTCCGTCGGATTTTGCGTCCCAGGCAACCCTTTTTCCCTTTGTTCCGTTTTTTGCGGAAGATGGTCAAATTGCGTAAGAGCGGTGTTGTCATGCCGCGTGTCCCGGTGGTAGATGCCACGAAATGTACGCATTGCGGTTATTGTTCCGGGCATTGCCCGAACGGGGCCATTGTAAAAGGGGATGAGTGTAACACGTTGGCTGACCGTTGCATACGGTGTTGTGCATGTGTAAAAGGATGCCCGCAACAAGCCCGTGTGTTTGAAACTCCGTTTTCACCTCTTCTGTCCGGGTGTTTTACCCGGCCCAAGGAAAATCGTATTATTTTGTAAACAGGGGAGGCGGAAAAATCAGGTGCCTTTTTCCTCTTCCCCGATGATTCGGACGCATAGCACTTTCCGGGTATTTTCGTCTACCCGGAAACGGTTGTCGCTTCTTTCGCCAACCAGCCACACAATGTCATCCCCGCTGCATAGTACCCATTGCCGTTCTTTCTGCAAGAGGGAAAATTTGCGGTCGGTGAGGTAATCGCTTACTTTCTTCGTGCCTTTCATGCCGAAAGGCACGAAGGTGTCTCCTTGTTTCCACTTGCGTAATGTCAGCGGCCGGTGCAATTTCCCAGCATCCAGGCAGGCAATGTCTTTGCTTCGGGGAATGACGAAATCCGGAGTATAGTCGTGTTCCTTTAAGGTCAAAACCGGTTTCCCGGTTTCTTCCCTGGAGGATTCCCAAAATAAAAAATCCCGGTCTTTGATGAGGCGGGCCGAGGGCGAAACGAAAGTCCGTCCCGGTGTCCCTTGCAGCGAGTGGAATACATCTGCTGTTTGTGAAGGGTTGAACCCCAAAGGACGCAGGATTTCAAACAGTAAAGCCTCTGGGGCGGGCTCTTTCTGCAAGGCGCCGATGGCGATTCCGCCGGGAATGCATACCCTTGACTTGCCTTCTTCAATGCCTTTGTCGTACACTCGTGACACATCGTTCAGATACTTTGCGGTTTGGAGAATGCTGTTTTTTACCGAAGGGTTGATTTCTTCCATGAGAGGGAGCAGGCGCAGGCGGATTTTATTCCGGGTGTATTCGTCTTGCAGGTTAGTGCTGTCGGTCACGTAGGGCTGGGCCAATTCCTTTAAATAATCTATGATTTCCTGCCGGTTCAGGCAAAGCAGGGGGCGTACGATGTATCCGTTTTTGGGGCGGATGCCTTTCAATCCGTGGATGCCCGTACCCCGCAGAAGGTTCAGCAAAAAAGTTTCCACGCTGTCATCCTGGTGGTGGGCTACGGCTACTGCATCGGCATTGAGCTGGAGGCGTAAGTCTTCAAACCAGCCGTACCGTAATTTCCGGGCGGCCATTTCGATGGAAATGTGTTGTTGGGCTGCCACCTGTGCCGTATCGAAGTGGATTACATGTAACGGGACTTGCAGCTGGTCGCATAGCTGGCGCACAAAACGTTCGTCCCGGTCGGATTCTTTCCCCCTCAATCCGAAGTTGCAATGGGCTGCTTCGCAGGCGTAGCCCAATGACAAGAGTATGCGCAACAGGGCTACCGAGTCCGCCCCACCGCTTAGCGCCACCAGTGTCTTGGAGGACCGGGCAAGCAGGTCGTACTGCTCAATAAATCGTTGTACCTTGTTGATATCCATGCTGCAAAGGTAAGAACTTTGTGTGTCAATAGAAAGAAAGGAATGTGATATGTGAGGTGCCGTTTATGATTAACTTGAATCCATCTTGCAATTAACTTGATTGCGGGATGGATTCAACTTGATTGCAGGTCGGATTTAACTTGATTGTCCCGTGTGCTTTGTGCAAAAAGAAACCCCTTGCCGGAATATTCCGGCAAGGGGGAGTCTCTATATTCTGTTTCTATGGTCTTATTTCTTGAAAAAGTCTTGAACTTTCTCGTTCGGTACCATTTGTTCATCGAAGATGTAGGCTCCTGTTTTCGGAGATTTTACCATCTTGATTACCTTTGTATATGCACGGCCTTCTTTTGAACCTTCGTGCAAGCTTGCTACTGTTTTCTTTGCCATGGCTTACTTATCCTTATACTGTTATTATTACTTGATTTCTTTGTGAATCGTCATTCTCTTCAGGATAGGATTGTATTTCTTCAATTCCAATCTTTCGGGAGTGTTCTTTCTGTTCTTCGTTGTAATGTAACGTGAAGTTCCCGGCATACCGCTATCCTTGTGTTCTGTGCATTCCAGAATTACTTGTACTCTATTGCCTTTTGCTTTCTTTGCCATAGTGGTAATCTCCTTCTAACTTTTTTAGCCAATCACTTTAATGCTGTTCCAATCACAATAACCTTTGGCTACTGCATCTTTCAAGGCAGCATCCAAACCTTTCTTATTAATAATGCGTAAGCCATTAGCGCAAATCTTCAAGCTAATCCAGCAATCTTCTTCCACATAGTAGAACTTTTTGGTGAACAGGTTCACATCGAATGTTCTTTTTGTCCTTCTCTTTGAGTGTGAAACGTTGTTGCCATTCATGGCTTTCTTTCCGGTAATTTGACAAATCTTCGACATTTCTATCTTTATTTTTTAGTTTTAATCTATGCTTGTTCCAAACAGAGCGCAAAGTAAGCACTTTTATCTGTAACTGGCAAATTTTTATCCAAATAATTCGCTGTATAATAGTTTTTTTGCTTATTCCAGCTGTTCTCGAAGCAGGCTGAGGGCATTTCTGATGGCTTTTTGTGTGTTCTTTGCCCGGCCTTCGTCACCGTCTTGCTTCAGGTATGAAATTTCGTTTTTATAGGCAACGGCAATCCAGACGGTACCCACCGGCTTGGCGGATGTGCCTCCTCCGGGGCCGGCGATGCCTGAGGTGGCTATGGCGCAATCGGTTTGCATCAGGTCTTGTACTCCTTTTACCATCTCGGCAACAGTTTCCCGGCTTACCGCTCCGTATTTCCGGAGGGTTTCGGGGCTGACGTGCAATACCGAAGTTTTTATTTCGTTGGAATATGCCACTACTCCTCCTTTGAAGCATTCCGAACTTCCCGGGATAGAAGTGATGTATGCCGCAATGCCGCCTCCCGTACAGCTTTCTGCGGTGGCAAGCGTCAACTGCCTGCCTTTGAGCAATGTGTTGATTTCTTCAGCTAAGTCCATGTTTCCCTTTTGTTTATTCCAAGGCTACCCGCGAGTAAGCCGGAGCTTCCATGGGGCAGAAGTCTTTGTCCTGGTATTTAAAATAACCGGTTATGGCTATCATGGCCGCATTGTCTGTGGTATAGCTGAACTTTGGGATGAAGATTTTCCAGCCATACTTGGCGGCATGTTCGCGAAAAGCGTTGCGCAGGCCGTTGTTGGCCGATACCCCTCCGGCAACTGCTACCTCCTTGATGTGGTACTGCTTGGCGGCTTTACGCAATTTGTCCATCAGGATGTCTACGATGGTGGCTTCCAGCGAAGCGGCCAAATCGGTCTTGTGATGCTCTATAAAATCGGGGTCTTCCTTCAACCAATTGCGTAAGGAATATAGGAACGAGGTTTTCAATCCGCTAAAGCTATAATCCAACCCTTGTATGTGCGGTTTGCTGAAGCTGAAAGCTTTGGGGTTGCCTTGGCGTGCCAGTTTGTCGATGATTGGACCTCCGGGGTACCCCAAGCCCATGACTTTCGAACATTTGTCGATAGCTTCGCCTGCCGCGTCATCTATGGTCTGGCCCAATATTTCCATGTCGTTATAGGCTTTTACCAATATGATTTGTGAGTTCCCGCCCGAAACGAGCAGGCATAAGAACGGGAATTGGGGCACTTCATTGTCTTCTCCTTCCACTCTGATGAAATGTGCCAATACATGTCCCATCAAGTGGTTGACTTCAATCATAGGGATATTCAAAGCGCGGGCGAAACCTTTGGCAAACGAAACTCCCACCAATAGGGAGCCCATCAGCCCGGGACCGCGGGTGAAAGCTACGGCGCTCAGTTGGTCTTTGGTAATTCCCGCACGTTTAAGGGCCTCATGCACCACGGGGACGATGTTCTGTTGGTGGGCGCGTGATGCCAGTTCCGGTACTACGCCCCCGTAGGCCTCGTGTACGGCTTGGCTGGCTACGACGTTCGATAGCAAATACCCGTCTTTGATGACGGCAGCCGAAGTGTCGTCGCACGATGACTCAATGCCTAAGATAATAGTACTCATAAATGGTTTATTTGTTCTTTAGCGTTGCAAAAGTAGTGATAAAAGTAGATTCATAAGGTAATATTTCCTATTTTTGTTGGCTGATTCTAAAAATAGCTGCCTATCAAAAAACTGAAAAGTACAGTACGTTGGGTGGTCGGTATCGTGTTGGGCATTTATATCGGCACCATTTTACTGTTGAATATTCCTTATATTCAGCACCGCATGTCTTTGCTGGTTGCGGATGAGCTGGGCAAGGTTCTGCAAAGCGAGCTGGTTATAGGCCGTATTGATATCGGCCTGTTGAATCGCATTATTGTCGATGATTTGTTGCTGGAAGACCGTTCGGGCACGGATATGTTGAGGGTGGCGCGTCTTTCGGCCAAGTTTGATATTCTGCCTTTGTTTGAAGGAAAGATTTCCATAAGCAATGTGCAACTCTATGGATTTGACATAAACTTGAATAAGCCTACGCCGGGTGGGGAACCTAACTTCCGTTTTGTGCTCGATGCTTTTGCTCCGAAAGATACGCTTCGGCGTAAGTCCCCATTGGATTTGCGCATCAATTCCATTTTAATTAGGCGGGGGAGGTTGTCGTATCATGTCTTATCCGAAAATTATACGCCGGGAAAGTTCAATCCTAATCATATAGGTTTGCGCAATATCATTGCCAACATTTCCCTTAAAGCCTTGCAGCCCGACTCGATAAATGTGGCGGTCAAGCGCATGAGCGTGGAAGAAGAACATTCGGGTTTTGCCTTGGAAAAGCTCAACTTCAAACTGGTCGGGAACAACCGCGGGGCGAGGGTGGAGGACTTTGCAATAGGTTTGCCGCACTCTAAGTTGGAGATGGATACCATCCGTGTTGCTTATGACAGTTTGTCCTTGTCAAAAGACCAGTTACAGAATGCCCGTGTCTCTTTCCGTATGCTTCCTTCCCGGCTGGTGTTGCAAGATTTGTCGGCTTTCGTGCCTGCCTTTGCTTCATTCAACGAAGAATTGCAGATGGAACTGGAGGCAAATGGTACGTTAGACCAGTTGGAGTGCCCGCATATCCTGTTGTACAGTTCGGATAGGCATTTCCGGTTGAGTGGGAACATTTCTTTGCAGGACTTGACCCATCCTTCGGATATTTATGTGTATGGCAATCTCTCTAATCTGTATGCCGACAGGGCTGGGGTGGAATTTTTCGTGCGCAACCTGGGGCGTAAGGGGCAAGGTGTCCCGCCGGTGTTGGAACGTTTGGGAACGGTTTCTTTCCGTGGGCAGGTTTCCGGGTATTTTACCGATTTGGTAATGTATGGGCGGACACAGACCGATTTGGGTGAGGTGAATACGGATATAAAACTTAGTTCTGACAGGGAAAAAGGTTGGTTTGCCTACTCGGGAGCCATGCATACGCGTGATTTTGAACTGGGTAAGGCTTTGGGGAACGATAAACTGGGGCGCATAACCTTTAATGTGGATGTAGATGGAAATCACAGGGAAGGGCAATATCCTGCCATAACCATGGCAGGTTTGGTTTCCGCATTGGACTATAGTGGATATACTTATCATAATATATCTTTGGACGGGGAATACAAGCAAGGAGGGTTTGATGGCAAGGTGACACTGGATGACGTAAACGGGGTTGTCAAGTTGAACGGCTCCATTAATGCATCCTCTTCGACGCCTACATTCAATTTCCTGGCAGAGATAGAACATTTTCGCCCGCATGATTTGAATCTTACCCGTAAGTTTGAAGATACCGAGTTCTCCGTAAAGGTGAAAGCTGACTTTACCGGAGGGACACTTGATGAAATGAATGGTGTAATCAACGTTGACAGCCTGTTGTGCAAGTCGCCTGACCGGTCGTATTTTCTGGATAACATCAAAGTGGAAGCGTTGGAAGATTCGGGTGAACGGCAACGCCTTGTCCTTACATCGGACTTTATGGACGGCACGGTTGAGGGCAATTATTCTTACCGGACTTTGCCTGTGGGCGTGCAGAATATTTTAAGGCGCTATGTGCCTACGCTGCTGCTTCAAAAGGGCAGAATACAGCAGACAGACAATGATTTTCGTTTCAATCTACATATATATAATACCGAAGTCTTGTCGGACATGTTTCAACTTCCCGTCAAGGTTTATACTCATTCCACCCTTGCCGGGGCGTTCAATGACAAGGCCGGAAGGATGCGTGTGGAAGGCTATTTCCCGCGTTTGCGTTATGGAAGCCGGTTTATTGAGTCGGCTATGGTGCTGTGCGAGAATCCGGATGACAGGCTTCATGCTTTGGCCCGCCTGACCAATCGTCGGGAGAATAGCGCCGTAAATGTCTCTGTGGAAGCAAATGCACATGAAGATCAAGTGGTAGCTACGTTGAATTGGGGTAATAACGGACTGGTGACGTACAGCGGAAAGCTGGCTGCAAGGACACGGTTTATCCGCCAGGAGGCTTTGCCCGATTCTACAGCATCCGGGAAAAAGGCGCATGTGCGGAAGCGGCTTTCCCCAGCCCCATTGAAAACCTTGGTCGACATACAGCGCACCAGTGTCATTGTGAACGATACGCTGTGGGAAATCCATCCTTCGCAAGTGCGGGTCGATTCGGGAAAGGTACATATTGACAACTTCTATTTTAGCCACGGGGAACGGCACTTGCGCATTCATGGCACGCTGTCCAAATCTGCTCAAGACACCGTGCGCATGGATCTCCAAGACATTAATATCGGGTATGTGTTCGACATTGCCGATTTGGGCGTGAATTTCCAAGGGGAGGCCACGGGACCGGCTTTTGCCTGTGGCGTACTGGATACGCCGGTCATGAGTACCGACCTGTTTATCAGGAATTTCGGATTGAACGATGGCTTGCTGGGTGATGCGCAGATTCATGGTGAATGGCACCATCAGGTAAAAGGTATTTATATGGATGCCCGTATACAGGAAGAAAACATTGCCCGTACCCATGTGCAAGGGTACATCTATCCTATCAAACCTAACGGCTCGCTCGACCTGCACATTGATGCGGACAACACGAACATGCGGTTTATTCATTACTTTATGCGGAATATAACGTCAGATTTCAGTGGGCGTGTCAAGGGGAAGGTGCATTTTTATGGCAGGTTCAAGGCACTTGCCATGGAGGGGAATGTGGTGGGAGATGCTTCCATGAAAGTGGATGTGCTCAATACCACTTATAATATCAGGGACAGTATCCTTATCACGCCGGACGGGCTGACTTTTCGCAACAACCGTGTATTTGACACGCAGGGCCATGAAGGGCGGGTGAGCGGGTATCTGCGTTACCAGCATTTCAAGCACTTGGAGTACAATTTCAACTTCAATGTAAACAACATGTTGGTGATGAACACCAAGGAGTCGCCCGATTACCCGTTTTATGGGACGGTGTATGCCACGGGTAGTGCCACCATAGCCGGCAATGAGCGTGACGGAGTGAACATCGACGTGGGGATGACGACCAACCGCAATACCATTTTTACGTACATCAAAGACCAGGTGACTTCGGCGGCAAGCAACCAGTTTATACATTTTGTGGACAAGACTCCGCGCCGTGCCGTGCGCGACACGTTGGCGCTTTCCGGTTACGAACGCGACCGGCAAAGTACAACCGCGCAGGAGGGCAATGCCGATATCCGCCTGAACCTGGCTATTGATGCCACTCCCGAAGCCACTATGCGCATTGTCATGGACCCGGCGGCCGGCGACTACATCAGCGGGCGGGGCAGCGGCAATATCCGTACAGAGTTTTACAACAAGGGAGATGTGAAGATGTTCGGCAATTATAATATTGACCAAGGCATTTATAAGTTCAGCCTGCAGGAGGTGATACGCAAGGACTTTACGATTGACGAGGGAAGTACCATCGTCTTCAATGGCGCGCCGTTGGACGCCACACTCGACATCAATGCGCGCTACACCGTGAACTCCGTGTCGCTCAACGACCTGATGCCCAATGCCGGCATGTTGGGCTTGGACCAGACGAACGTCAAGGTAGATTGCCTGATGAACCTTAGCGGGCAACTTACTTCGCCGGGCATCAAGATGGACTTGGAGTTCCCCAACGAGCGGGATGAGGTGCAGACCATTGTGCGCAGCTACATCACCACCGACGAGGAGATGAGCATGCAGATACTCTACCTGCTGAGCATAGGCAAGTTCTATGCCTCCGAGAGCGCGGGCGGAACGCAGAACTCCGATGTCATGTCCAGTGTCCTTTCCTCCACCTTGTCCGGCCAGTTGAGCAACGCGCTTTCCAACATCATCGACAACAACAACTGGAACGTGGGCACCAATCTCAGCACCGGCGAACGCGGGTGGACGGACGTGGAGTTCGAGGGCATGCTGTCCGGCCAGTTGCTCAACAACCGCCTGCTCATTAACGGCAACTTCGGCTATCGCGACAATCCGCTGTCGAACACCAACTTCGTGGGCGACTTCGAGGCCGAGTGGCTGGTGAACCGTTCGGGCACCATCCGCCTGAAGGCCTACAACGAGACCAACGACCGCTACTACACCCGCACCAACCTCACCACGCAGGGCATCGGCATCATCTTCAAGAAAGACTTCAACAAGTGGAGCGAACTGCTCTTTTGGAACCGCTGGAAGTTGCGCCGCCTCAAGCAACGGCAAGGGGATTAGGTGTTAGCGATTAGGTGTTAGTGATTAGGTACCGGGTTAGTATGTGTCATTAATCGCTAACACCTAATCACTAACACCTAATCACTAATACTTAACACCTAATACCTAACATTCACTCCCTGCCCATCAGCCTCCGTTCCGCCAGCTCGGCGTACTTTGTGTCCGGTCGCCCGTAGTTGGCGTAGGGATAGATGGATATGCCTCCGCGCGGGGTGAAGTAGCCCGTCACTTCGATGTACTTAGGATTCATCAGCCGGATGAGGTCGTCCAGGATGATGTTCACGCAGTCTTCGTGGAAGGCGCCGTGGTTACGGAAGCTGAACAGGTACAGCTTCAGGCTCTTGCTCTCCACCATCTTCACGTCGGGGATGTACGAGATGCGTATCTCGGCAAAGTCCGGTTGTCCGGTGATGGGGCACAGGCTGGTGAACTCGGGGCAGTTGAATCGTACCCAGTAGTCGCGCTCCGGATGGCGGTTGTCGAAGGCCTCGAGCACCTCCGGGGCATAGTCCTGCCGGTACGTGGTCTTGCCGCCCAGCAGGGTCAGTTGGTCTTTCAGTTCTTTCATGAGGTATGTATATTTATGTTTTTATAGGTGATATTCGGGCCTGGGCAGGCATCCCGGCAGGGCTGGGTCGCCTGCCCGGCGGTGCTCAGGTACCAGATGGGCAACCCTGTCACTGGAGTGGCACGACCCTGCCACTGGAGTGAAAGGGTTGCCGGTCCGGCATCTTTACCTTGCCGGGGTGCTTCCCGAGGTCTGCTTCGCGGCTTGTTGGGCAAGGTATTGCTCCAACCCCTCGCGGCGCAGCTTGCAGGCGGGGCAGTGGCCGCATCCGTCGCCGGGGATGCCGTTGTAGCAGGTCAGCGTGTCTTGGCGCACCAGGTCGAGCACGCCCAGGCGGTCGGCCAGCGCCCAGGTCTGGGCCTTGTCGAGCCACATCAGGGGGGTGTGGATGACGAATTGCGCGTCCATCGCCAGGTTCAGTGTCACGTTCATCGAGCGGATGAACGAGTCGCGGCAGTCGGGATAGCCGCTGAAGTCGGTCTGCGACACGCCCGTCACCAGGTGCCGGATGCCCCGCTCGCGGGCATGGACGGCGGCGATGGCCAGGAAGAACAGGTTGCGCCCGGGCACGAAGGTATTGGGCACGCCCCCGGCGGGCTGCTCTCGGTCCATGGGCATCGTGGTGTCCGTCAGCGCGTTGTGCCCCAGGCGGCCGATGAGGGGGGCGTCCATCACTTGGAAGTCCACGCCGGCCTTGGCGGCTATGGCGCGTGCCAGTTCCACTTCTTTCTCGTGCTTCTGCCCGTAACGGAAGCTTAGGGCATGCACTTCGGTAAACTCTTGTTTGGCCCAAAACAGGCAGGTGGTGGAGTCTTGTCCGCCACTGAAGATGACTAATGCGGGTTCGTTGTACATGATGATTAGTGATTAGTGATTAGTGATTAGCGGTTAGTGTTTAGTGATTAGTGCTTTTCGTGCATTAATCACTAATCGCTGAACACTATCCCGTTATGATTAGACCTCTCTGATTTTCCAAATCTTATAGGATATGCCTTCGTCGTACACGTTGCTGCCGTCCAGGCGCTTCACGGCCTTCACCACGCGGATGGTGAGGGGCAGGACGATGACTTCGTAGAGCGACTTCAGCACGATTTGCAACGCCATCATCACCAGCAGTTCCCGCCAGGCGATGATGCCTCCGAAGGCGATGGGGAAGAAGATGAGCGAGTCCGCCGTCTCGCCCGCCACCGTCGACACGATGGCCCGCAGCGAGAAGCGCCGCCCCCGGCTGGCCAGCTTCATGCGGCTCATGACGTAGGCGTTGAGGAACGACCCGGTGAGGAAGGCCAGCAGGCTGGCCACCACGATGCGGGGCGCCATGCCGAACACGAAGTTGAAGTGCTCCTCGCCCTCCCAGAACGGGGCGGCGGGCAGGGCCACGGCTGCCAGCCCCAGCCCTACGACGAAGAAGTTCATGGCAAAGCCGCTCCAGATGATGAGCCTTGCCTTGCGGAAGCCCCACACTTCGGCGATGCAGTCGTTGATGATGTAGGAGATGGGGAACACGAGCAGCCCTGCCGTTACGGTGAGGCTTCCCAGCTGGATGACTTTGGTCTCGAGGAGGTTTGCCGCGATGAGGCATACGTTGAACAGTATGCCGAGCAGCATGAATGGGATGGATACTTGTTGTTTCATCGTTCTTGTTTTTTACGTGGTTTCCTGGAATACACGGCCGCTACTGGCGGCATCATACGTCTTTTCGGGCTGCAAAGATAAGGCATCCCCGGCAAACAAGCAACGGGGCAGGCGGATTTTCTGTGTTTCCGTCTGCCCCGTGAATAGGTTCCTATGTTTTTTCTCCCTTACCTTTTTTTCAGCACGCTGTTCATTACCCGGATGGAGGACACCAGTTTGTTGGTAGAGGTGAAGATGTCCACGTTCCATACGTGCGAGGAGCGGCCGCGGTGTACAATGGTGGCCACGGCACGTACCGTGTCGCCTTCGTGGGCCGATGAGATGTGGTTGCCGCTGACTTGCATGCCCACCACCGCTTCGTCGGGTTGGCAGGATATCATGGAACCCAGTCCTGCCACGGTTTCGGCAAGCGCCAGCGTGGCTCCCCCGTGCAGGATGCCGAAGGGTTGGCGCGTGCGTTCGTCCACCGGCATGGTGGCTTCCACACGTTCGGGCGAGGCATAAGTATATTGTATGCCCAGGTTGCCCATCAAGGCGTGTTTGGCTTGTTCGTTGAGCAAGTCAAGGGGAATTTCGGATGCATGTACTTCGGCCAGGATGAGTTTCTCCACGGCCTGTGCCACGCCGTCTTCTTCGCTGGATGCCGTCACATAGTCGGCACAACGTTTCACGGAGTCTTGCGAGTGTCCCATGGCGATGCCGATGCCTGCCAGTTGGAGCATGGTGACGTCTGCCACGCCGTCGCCTATGGCTATCACTTCTTCGCGCTGCACGCCCAATTGTTCCATCAAGACCCCCAGGGTATTGGCCTTGTCGATGCCGCAGGGCACTACTTCCAGGAAATAGGATTCGGAAGGGAATACGTCGAGCGCACCGGCCAGGCGCCGTTTCCAGTGCGATTCCAGGTCGCGCAGGGCAGGTTCGTCATCGCTTACCAGTACGCATTTGCAGGGCGCAAAGTCGATGGCGGTGGAAAATTCTTCTTCCGGTATGATTTTTAAGTTGTTGAGCTTGGCTTCGGCTTGGATGTAGGCATTCCCGGGGTCGTTGGTAAGCAGGGTGTCGTCGTGGTAGGTGAAGATGGAGAAGTTGTTTTTCCGCGCTTTCTTCTCCAGGTAAGGAATCATTTCCGGATTGATACGCCGTTCGAAGATGATTTCCCCGTTTTCGGCTTTGATGATTTGGCATCCGTTGTAGGACACCACAAATCCGCCGAAGTGTCCCAACTCCAATGCTTGTGCCAAAGGCATGAGCCCGTAGGTGGGGCGGCCTGAGGCCAAGACGATGCGTACTCCCATGTGTTGCACTTTCAGCAAGGCGGAAAGGGTGCGCTTGCTGATTTCTTTCGCGTCGTTGAGCAATGTCCCGTCTACGTCGAGGACTAATAATTTGTACTTCATGGCCGTTAGGTTTTTTAGTTCTGCTTACAAATATAACGAAAAGCAGGAAGAAAGTGTGTTTCCGGTAAGGAATATTTCTGTTTTTTTGTGGGGAACACAGGGCCGGGGATGGCTGTGCAGGAACACGGGGGGATCGGGAAAAGTCCCGGCTGATGGAAAATGATTTGCATCAAGGCATCTTTCGCGGAAAAAACTTATCTTTGCCGCCGGTATTAGTTTTTTTAATTCTAAAGAGTTTTGAATCATGAATTTGCCTGAAGATGCAATGATGCTTTACAGCTTCATCAACATGAAACTCCGCGACTGCTATCCTTCTCTTGACGCTTTGTGCGAGGATATGGGAGTTGAAAAGAGCTTTTTGGTACAGAAATTGAAAACGGTGGGGTTTGAGTATAACCCGGTCAAGAACCGTTTCTGGTAATCGGGAAAAAGAGTAAGCGTAAGAGGGATGCCTTGGATATGCAGGGCATCCCTCTTTGCTGTTTTTTATTGGGGAACTTCGTCGAGATTCTTTTCTATTTCTTCATCGCTCAGCTCATAGTTTACGAGGTCACCTGCCAAGTATTTGTCATAGGATGCCATGTCGATGAGGCCATGTCCGGAGAGGTTGAAGAGGATGACTTTTTCCTCGCCGGTAGCTTTGCATTTCTTGGCTTCGTTGATGGTGGCGGCTATGGCGTGGCACGATTCCGGGGCCGGGATGATGCCTTCTGCCCGGGCAAAGAGACAGCCTGCTTCGAACGATTCCAGTTGTTGGATGTCCACCGCTTCCATAAGTTTGTCTTTCAGCAGCTGGGAAACGATGACGCCGGCACCGTGATAACGCAAACCTCCGGCGTGGATGTTGGCGGGTGCGAAGTTGTGTCCCAGCGTGAACATAGGCAAGAGGGGGGTATATCCGGCTTCGTCCCCGAAGTCGTAACGGAATTTGCCTCGCGTCAATTTGGGGCAAGAAGCCGGTTCGGCAGCGATGAAGCGGGTGGTTTTCCCCTCCAGGATGTTGTGCCGCATGAACGGGAATGCGATGCCTCCGAAGTTGGAGCCTCCCCCGAAGCAGGCAATTACCATGTCGGGATATTCTCCTGCCATTTCCATCTGTTTTTCTGCTTCCAGCCCGATAACGGTCTGGTGCAGGGCTACGTGGCTTAACACGGATCCTAAGGTGTATTTGCAGTTGGGGGTGGTGCGTGCCAGCTCTATGGCTTCGGAGATGGCGGTGCCCAGCGAGCCTTGATGGTTGGGGCATGCGGTCAGGATGTCTTTTCCTGCACGTGTCGACATGGAGGGCGAAGGGGTGACTTGTGCCCCATACGTCTGCATGATACTTCGGCGATAGGGCTTCTGCTCGTAGCTGATTTTTACCTGGTAGACAGCGGCCTCCAGTCCGAACAGGCGGGCGGCATACGACAGGGCGGCTCCCCATTGCCCGGCGCCGGTCTCGGTGGTGACATTGGTTACGCCTTCTTTTTTGCAGTAGTAGGCCTGGGGCAGGGCAGAGTTCAGCTTGTGCGACCCCATGGGGCTTACGCTTTCGTTTTTGAAGTAGATGTGCGCCGGGGTCCCGATGGCCTTTTCCAGTCCGTAGGCACGTACCAAGGGGGTGCTGCGGTAGTATTTGTACATGTCGCGTACTTCTTCGGGAATTTCAATCCAGGTGTCTGTCTGGTTCAGTTCCTGCCGGCAGAGTTCTTCGGCAAAGATGGGGAAGAGGTCTTCCGGCTTCAATGGTTGCTTGGTGGCAGGGTTCAGGGGGGGGAGTGGTTTGTTTTTCATGTCTGCCTGGATGTTGTACCAATACCGGGGTATTTCGTCTTCAGGAAGCATGAATCTTTTTCTTTTTTCGCTCATAATGTTTCTGTATTGGTTGATTAAGTGCCCAAATGTAGTGATTATTTCGATATGAATGTCATTTTAGTAGATATTTCTTTTGAAATGGGAACGGAATGCCGTTTCCCCTCTTGCACGATTCATGCTTTTTGCGTTTCTTTGTCTTGACAAAGTACGGCATTGAAGGGGAATCATGCACGATGATTCCTAGAATCATGTACGATGATTCCCGGAATCATGTACGATGATTCCTCCCCGATGTGCCGGGAAAAGGCTTGAAATTTGAAGACATTTCCAGGTTGTTTCCAGATTCCGGGCTTTTATTTGTACTCTCCGATATTACTATATGTATAGGTCACGAAAAATAAGGTAGTCATGAAAATCTTGATTGTGGAAGATGAGCAGAATCTGCGCGAGACCATTGCGGATTCTCTCCGGAAAGAAAAGTTTGTGATAGAAACCGCAGCCGACTATTATGCTGCCCTCGACAAGATAAACGATTATGATTATGATTGCATCTTGCTGGACATCATGCTGCCCGGAGGAAGCGGGCTCGACTTGTTGCGGGAATTGAAACGTTTGCGCCGGAGCGACAGTGTGCTCATCATCTCGGCCAAGGATTCGTTGGATGACAAAGTGGACGGCTTGGAGCTGGGTGCCGATGATTACCTGACCAAACCTTTCCATCTGGCTGAGTTGAACGCCCGGGTCAAGTCCCTCATCCGGCGCAGGCAGGCCAAGGGCGACCTTTCCATCCGTTTGGGAAACCTGTCCCTGTTTCCCGACAAACGCCAGGTGGAGGTGGAGGGCACGCCTCTGCAGTTGAACCGCAAGGAGTTTGACTTGTTATATTACTTTGTGGCCAATCCGAACAGGGTTATCAATAAGATGAGCTTGGCGGAGTCGGTGTGGGGGGATAATATAGACCAGGCTGACTCATTGGACTTCATCTATTCGCAAGTGAAAAACCTGCGCAAGAAGCTCAAGCAAGCCGGTGCAACGGTGGAGCTGAAGGCTGTATATGGATTCGGGTATAAACTGACGGAGTTATGATAGGCTGGAAACGTGGAAAGGCTGCCGGAGGGCGCATCAGGTTGCTGCGTTACACCTACCGTAAGTTGTTGGCATTATCTTTGCTGCTGATGGCATTGTGGGGTGTGCTGTTTTATTATGCCATTATGGAAGAGGTGGTGGATGAGACGAACGATACCCTTCGCAATCAGGCCCATCTGCTCATCAAGCGCGCCTTGCGCGACCCCTCCATGCTCGATGCCGAAGAAAATCCGTTAGCCATGTATCACTTCCGTCCCATTTCGGAGGCGGAAGGGCTTCGCCATCGCGAAACCTTATATGACTCTACTGTCTACGTGGAGATTGAGGACGAGAATGAACCGGTGCGTGTCATGAAGACTGCTTTCCGTATGAGCGACGGGCAATTTTACGAGCTTACCCTGATGGTTTCTACGTTGGAGCGCGATGATATGGTGCGTGCTATCTGCTGGTATCTGGGCGCTTTGTTCCTGTTGTTTGTCGTTTGTACCTCTTGGGGCATCAAGCGGGTGCTGAAAGATGTGTTCCGCCCTTTGCATAAACTTCTGGCCTGGCTGCATGACTTGCATCCCGGCAAGGAAGTCCCGCCACTGGATAATCCTACCCATATCCGGGAGTTCCAGCAATTGAGCGAGGCGGCGGTGGCCATGGGAAACCGTAGTTACAAGGCGTATATTGAACAGAAGCAGTTCATTGAAAATGCTTCCCACGAATTGCAGACCCCCCTTGCCATTGTGCGGGGCAAAGTAGAGCTGTTGGCTGAAGGGGAAAATCTTACAGCCAAACAGATGCAGGATTTGGACGAGATATATGCTACTTTAGGACGGGCCGTGAAGTTGAATAAGTCGCTTTTGTTGCTTTCGCGCATTGAAAACGGGCAGTATGCTGAGACGGAGAATGTCTCGCTGGACGAGGTGCTCGACCATCTTTTGCCAGACCTGATGGATATTTATGAAGACAAGCATGTACGTATGGAGCGTTGCAGGGATAAGGAGCCTTTTGTAATCCGTTGCAACCATTCGTTGGCCCAGATACTTGTGACTAACTTGGTGAAAAATGCCCTCTTGCACAATCATGAGGGAGGAGAAATCCGTATAACTACTTCCCCGGCTTTTATGTCGGTGGAAAATTCCGGTGAGGCGCCTCTCGATGCCGGGCGCCTGTTCGAACGTTTTTATCGGGGGAGTGGCCGCAAAAAGGATTCTACGGGCTTGGGGCTTGCCATTGCCCGTTCCATCGCCCATTCCGCATCTTTGGACTTGGAATATGAATGGCATGACGGTATGCATGTCTTTAAGCTTGTTAAAAGAAATTAGAAACAGTACTGGCCGGTTGAATTTCCAGAATCTTTCCCATTTTGGTACCGATTTTTGTCGTGGAAGATTCAATTTGTCTTAGTGTCAATTTAATGATAATAAACAGGGTGAAATAATGAAAAGAAACATTCTGATACTTTTTTCAGTTTTTGCTTCACTATGTTTTCCGGCGCGGGCGGATGGCATAGTCACTTTTGATTCCAAGCAATTACCTTCTAAGGCTCGTATCTTTCTCATGGAACATTTTCCTGAAGCGCAAATCTCGCATATTAAAATTGAAAAAGAGTTTTTGCGGGTGAGCAAGTATGAAGTGTTGTTGACCAATCGTACAGAGGTAGAATTTGACCGGGATGGGGAATGGCTGGAAGTAGAGTGTGACCGCATGCAAGTGCCTGAAGCCTTGATTCCTGCCTACGTGTCCGAATATTTGGGAAAATATTTCCCGGATGCTTGGGTCGTGAAGTTGGAGCGTGACCGAAGAGAGTTGGAAGTGGATTTGGACAACGACCTTTCGCTGACTTTCAACCACAAAGGCAAATTGGTGGATATTGACGATTAAAGGGGATGACATGCATCCCCTTTAATCAATTATGAATAGACAAAGTGTCTCTTTAAATAATGTATTGTGAACTGATGGATTCGTTGTTCATCACCCTGCGGATGGTTTCGGCAAACATATCGGCTATGCTTAATTGTTTGACTTTATCGCACTTCTTAGAGTAGGGAATGCTGTCTGTGAATACCATTTCGGTCAGGGCGGATTCTTGTACCCGGAATGAGGCCGGGTCGGACATGACGCAATGGCTGGCTATGGCACGTACTGACTTGGCACCTGCTTCCATCATGATGTTGGCAGCTTTGGTAATGGTACCCGCAGTGTCTACAATATCGTCTACCAATACTACATTCTTATCTTTTACATCGCCTATAATTTGCATTGAACCTACTACATTGGCTCTTTCGCGTGTCTTGTTGCATAATACCAAAGGAACTCCCAGGTATTTGGAGAACGTGCTGGCGCGCTTTGAACCGCCAACGTCGGGAGTCGCAATGACCAAGTCTTCCAATTTGAGCGATTCGATGTAGGGTAGGAACACGGTAGAAGCGTACAGGTGGTCGACCGGAATATTGAAAAAGCCCTGTATTTGGTCTGCATGCAGGTCCATGGTTATTAAACGGTCGATGCCTGCTACGGAAAGCAGGTCGGCAACCAATTTGGCGCCGATGGAAACACGTGGCTTGTCTTTGCGGTCTTGGCGTGCCCATCCGAAGTAGGGGATGACTGCTACGATGCTTTTTGCCGATGCGCGTTTGGCAGCATCAATCATCAGCAACAACTCCATTAAATTGTCGGAGTTCGGGAATGTCGATTGTACCAGGAATACGTGTGCACCACGGATGGATTCTTCGTAAGAAACAGCAAATTCTCCATCGGCAAAGTGGGTGATGTTCATATTACCCAGTGGACAATTAAGGCTTGCGCAGATTTTCTCTGCAAGGTACTTCGAGTTGGTGCCCGAGAATACCATAAAAGGTGCTTTTTCGCTCATGTGTGTATGAATAGATGTTTACCTGTTTGGAATTTTTTGCAAAGGTATGAAAAAACGGTAACAAACATGAAATTTGCCGGCTAAAAGTTATGTCATCCGGTAAAACACATCCTTATTCTTTCTCAAGAGAACCGGTGAAAAAACGGTTCCTTGAAATTTGGAGGTAAAGAAAAAAACACGTTACTTTGCAAATATGTGGATGAATTTGTTTCCCAGATTCTTCCACAAGTAATGAACTTTTTTATTGACAGAAAATTAATACCACGGACGAAACATGATTTGGAATGAGAGTATTGAGTGCATGGACCGGGAAAGCCTTCGGAAAATACAAAGCATTCGTTTGAAAAAAACAGTAGAGCGCGTTTATCACAGCACTCCTTTTTACAGGAAAAAAATGCAAGAGTTGGGCATCACGCCGGACGACATCAACGACATCAGTGACATTGTTAAGCTTCCTTTCACTACGAAATATGATTTGCGTGACAATTATCCTTTTGGTTTGTGTGCTGTGCCGATGAGTCAGATTGTGCGCATACATGCTTCATCAGGCACTACTGGGAAGCCTACTGTGGTGGGGTATACCCGTAAAGACCTTTCGGTGTGGGCGGAATGTATCTCTCGTGCGTTTACTGCATATGGCGCTGATAATACGGATATTTTCCAAGTTTCTTATGGTTATGGGTTGTTTACCGGAGGATTGGGTGCCCATGCCGGAGCCGAGAATATCGGGGCTTCTGTCATTCCAATGTCGAGCGGCAATACCGAGAAACAGATTACATTGATGCATGATTTTGGCGCGACTGTATTGTGTTGTACGCCTTCGTATGCGCTCTATTTAGCGGATGCTATCCGTGATTCAGGTTTGCCGCGCGAGGAATTCAAGTTGAGGGCTGGCGGGTTTGGCGCTGAGCCTTGGACGGAAAACATGCGCCGTGACATTGAGGAAAAATTAGGTATCAAGGCTTACGATTTGTATGGATTGAGCGAAATAGCTGGTCCGGGAGTAGGATATGAATGCGAATGCCAGCATGGTACGCATCTTAACGAAGACCATTATTTCCCGGAAATAGTCGACCCAAAGACTTTGGAACCTCTGCCTGAGGGTGAAACGGGTGAGCTTGTGTTTACCCACCTTACAAAAGAGGGCATGCCTTTGCTTCGTTACCGTACTAAAGATCTTACGGCGTTGCACTATGACAAATGCCCGTGTGGGCGTACGTTGGTGCGCATGGACCGTATCTTAGGCAGAAGTGATGATATGCTTATCATTCGCGGAGTGAATGTATTCCCCACCCAGATTGAATCGGTTATACTGGAATTGCCCGAGTTTGAACCGCATTATCTTTTGTTGGTCGACCGTAAGAATAATACCGATACCATTCAGTTGCAAGTAGAAGTACGTCCCGATTTCTATTCGGACGAAATTAACAAGATGCTCGCTTTGAAGAAAAAACTTACTGCGCGTTTGCAAAGTGTATTGGGCTTGAGTGTGGATGTCCGTTTGGTTGAACCTCGTAGCATTGAACGCAGCGTAGGTAAGGCCAAGCGTGTGATTGATAACCGGAAGTTATAATATTGTATAAACTCATATTCTTAAAGAAAAATGGTAGCAAAACAACTCTCAATCTTTTTGGAAAACAAGTCGGGACGTCTTACTGAAGTTACTGAGGCGCTTGCCGAAGAAGGCATCAACTTGTCTGCCCTATGTATAGCCGAGAATGCAGATTTCGGTATCTTGCGGGGTATAGTCTCTGAACCGGATAAAGCTTATAAGGCCTTGAAAGAGCGTCATTTTGCCGTAAATGTGACTGATGTGGTCGGCATCAGTTGTCCCAATATACCCGGTTCGTTGGCAAAAGTGTTGCGCTATCTTTCAGACGAAGGGGTTTTTATTGAGTATATGTACTCTTTCGCCAATGGGCAAACGGCCAATGTCATAATTCGTCCCAATGATATGGAAAATTGCATTCGTGTGCTTACAGAAAAGAAAATAGACCTGTTGGCAGCCAGCGATTTGTATAAGTTGTAGGCGAAAGCGGAAACGAAAGCAGAACCGGTCAAGGTAAATGAAATGCCGTTGGCTTTCCGAGGAAATATTTGCCTTCTCTTTAAAGGATAGGGGGCAAGTTTTTCTTCGGGAAGTAGACCGCGTGTTTTTGAAAAATTAAGCCTTACACTTTTGTTTAATTCGTAGCGAACCCCTATCTTTGCGCATTATTTGTGCAAATCAGCCAAAGTAATGAAAAAGAATATCCTGATAACTGTGCTTGTCGCTTTGCTTGTTTCCTCGTGTGGAGAATATAACAACCTGCTGAAGAGCACTGACTATGAATATAAGTATGAAGCGGCGAAAGGCTATTTCGCGAAAGGCCAATACACTCGTGCTGCGACCTTGCTGAATGAGTTGATTACGATATTGAAGGGAACTTCCAATGCAGAAGAATCGCTCTATATGTTAGGTATGTGTTACTATAATCAAGAAGATTATCAGACGGCAGCCCAGACTTTTATCCAATATTATAATGTATATCCGCGGGGCATTTATACGGAATTGGCCCGTTTCCATGCCGGTAAGGCATTGTATCTTGATACTCCCGAACCGCGTCTTGACCAGTCGGGGACGTATAATGCAATTCAACAGTTGCAATTATTTTTGGAATATTTCCCGGAGAGTACCCGAAAAGATGAAGCCCAAAACATGATATTTGCTTTACAGGATAAGTTGGTGATGAAAGAATATCTTTCTGCCAGGCTTTATTACAACTTGGGTAATTATCTGGGTAACAACTACCAGGCTTGTGTTATCACTGCCCAAAATGCATTGCGCGACTATCCGTACACCAATTTGCGGGAAGATTTGTCTATACTGATTCTTCGTGCCAAGTATGAACTTGCTGTGTATAGCGTGGAAGATAAGCGTATGGAACGTTATCGTGAAGCGGTTGATGAGTATTATGCTTTTAAAAATGAGTTCCCCGAAAGCAAATATCTTAAGGAGGCAGACCATATATTTGATGAGGCTCAAAAAGTCTTACAGGATTAAGGATATGGTGAAAGAGAACGCGTGATAACAAATAATTAAATAGATTAAGGTAACATTAGATTTATGGATTACAGAAAAACAAATGCTCCAACTACTACGGTGACCCGTGACTTGATGAGTTTGTGTGAAGATACAGGCAACATCTATGAAACCGTAGCAATCATTGCCAAACGTGCCAACCAAATCAGTGTGGAGATTAAAAATGAACTGTCCAAAAAATTGGCTGAGTTCGCTTCATATAACGATAACTTAGAGGAAGTGTTTGAAAACCGCGAGCAGATTGAGATTTCCCGTTTCTATGAGAAATTGCCCAAGCCTACGTTGATCGCTACTCAAGAGTATATCGAAGGGAAAATTTATTATCGCAATCCGGCAAAGGAAAAAGATAAATTGCAATAAGTTTAGGGATAAGATGATACAACGTATTCAATCTGTTTATCTTTTTGCCGTAACCGTTCTGTCGGTTCTTGCCATGTGCTTTCCTATAGGCCGGTTTATTGGGGCCGATGGCTTGACTCAGGTTTTCAAGCCTTTGGGGGTATCATTGGCAAATGGTTCAATGACATCTACTTGGGGGCTGTTTTGTATATTGTTGTTGGCTGCGGTAGTAGCGTTTTGTACAATATTCTTGTTCCGCAATCGTATGTTGCAGGTGCGTATGACCATATTCAGTAGTATCCTATTGGTCGGATATTACGTGGCATGTGTGGTTTTTATTTTCGTATTAAAGAGAAATTTGGCAGATGCTTCGTTTCAAATAGGATGGGCGCTTTGCTTACCTGCAATATCTATTGTCCTCAACTATTTAGCTTTTAGGGCGATTTATCGGGATGAAGTGATGGTACGTGCAGCCGATCGTCTGCGATAGTCAATCCCTGTCCTGTATTTCTGTAAAAGAATAGAATACTTAAAAAGAGATGCTTTCTATGCATCTCTTTTTTTGTGTTTATATGTTTAGAGATTGGATAAGAACTGGATGATTTGTGTTACGTTGGTATCCTTCAGCAATACAACCTTGTTTTTACCTAAAAGATAAAGGGTAGGCATTGCCTTCAGGTCATATAGTTTCTTCATGGTAAGTACTTGCCCGGCGTCATACGCGTTAATCCATTCACGGGGAAAATCGTTTAAATATTTTTTCCATTCGGTTAAGTCTTCATCCGGATAAAGGCTGAGGACGCAGAGTTGCTTGTCCTTTACCATTTGCGAGATAAGCGTACTGTTTTCTAATTCATTTAAAGTTTCATGGCATGCATGGCAACCGGGGTTGTTGATGTAAAGTAAGACATACGGCGCTTTCAAGGCGTGTAAGGTTCCTTGTACCCCTGAGGCTAACGTGTATGTAAAATCGGTGGCGGTTGAGCCTTGCCGGTTCTTAAGTACCCACTCTAAATGGCTTTTGGAGCGGGTCTTTTCCATGTCATCCAATACCTGTGTTGCAAGTATGCTCTCTAATACCGGGATATATAGTTCTTCATTGCGCATGGGTGAATTGGGGTCATACAGATACTTCTCGGCAAGTTCCATGAGATATAGGTAGCATTTCTTATGTTTGCCTTTGTCATTGAATGTGTTTTCCAAGGATGCTTTGGCAGTTGGATAAGGGACGAGTCTCATCAAGTCGATGTAGTTAACCCAAGCCTGTTCTACCATGTCAGGATGGTGAATGTAGTTGGAGTCTGCAAAGTTCGTATGCTCCCAATAGTGTTCTATAAGGTAGCTCGCCCGTGCTTCCGGTTTGGTAAGCATGGCCGGTATGGACGGCAGGGTAAATGTGGAGATGGTATCGGTGTGTGTCGTCTGTATGTCGGCTGCTTGCGCTTTGTGGGATTTGTTCCCGCATGCGGTGCAAAGGCATACGATGGTTAAAAGCAGGTAAGTTTTGCGGTTCATGGTGGTAAAAGTTGCTTTCTGAATGAATTTGGGGACAAACATACGGATTTATTTCCTTTTTCGCATGGTTTTTCTTCCGAAAAACTTACTTTTGCGAAGGACATAAAATCTTAATTATAAATAGGAGATACAATGAAACGTGCATTTTTTGTTATGGCCATGACTTTGTCGTTGGCAGGATGCGGACAGGCTTCGAAAGCTCCGCAAGTGGCAGAAACCGGAACGGCTACAGAATCCGGTGAGTTGAAAACTTTGCAAATGGAGGATGGCTTGAAAGTTACTTGGCTGCAAGACGTGGGCCGGAAACAATCGCGTAACATCTTTGCCGATGCGAGCGACGCCCTGGTTGATAGTTTGGGGCTTCAAGACGGTGTCCCTTCTACCATCAGCGCTTTTCTGGCGGAGAAGGATGGCGTAAAGATGCTGTTTGACACCGGGCTGGGCAGGAAGGCCGGCCGGGTACTGCCATTGCTTGATTCGTTGGGCGTGCGTACTTCTGAGATAGACTACCTGTACCTTACCCATTTGCATGGCGACCATATCGGTGGGATGTTGGACGGCGACAAGGTGGAGTTCCCCAATGCCACGGTGTTCGTTTCGCGCATGGAGTATGAAGGTTGGATGTCGATGCCGGACGACAAGAAAGCCCAAGTCGTGAAGACCTTCGGCGCCTATGAAAAGCAGTTGCGCTTGTTCGAGTTTGGGGATGTCCTGCCCTGCGGGGTATTGCCCATCAACGCCGTGGGGCATACGCCGGGGCACACGGTCTACCAGCTGGGCCGGTTGCTGGTGATAGGCGACCTGGTGCATGGGGCTGCGTTGCAGCTGGCCAATCCCGACATCTGCGCCTCGTTCGATGCGGACAAGGCGGCCTCGCGGGCTTCGCGTAAGCGCATCCTGGAGTATGCCCACGACAACGGGCTGCTCATGGCCGGCATGCATCTGCCTGCCCCCGCCTTCCTGAAGCGGTAAGCAGATGGGGAGCAGGCAGGGGCAAGCGCCTCATTCCAGCCGGCCGGTGACGCGCAGGTATTCCGTCTCGTACATCTTGTGTTGCGTCTGCGCGTCTATCAGGTTGCTTTGCGCCTGCTGCCATTGCGCCTGGGCGTTGAGCAGGTCGGTCAGGGTGGCCATGCCGTTGAGGTAGCGGTCGTGCTGGATGCGGAGGTTGTCGTCCGCCTCGCGGGCTCCCGAGCGGGCGGTCTCTATCAGCAGGCGGCTGTCTTCCAGGTTTTGCGCGGCCTGCGTGGCTTCGATGCGAAGCAGGCGCGTGTTCTTCTGCAAGTCCAGGCGGGCGTTTTCCACGTCCAGCTTGGCTTTTTTTATCTGCTTCAGGCCGGAACCCCAGCGGAACAGGGGGATGCTGACCGAGGCCATCACCACAGGCAGTCCGTCGCTGAACTTCTGGGTGAAGGGCAGGGCATTGCCCTGTGCGTCCTGCGTCATGCCTTTCAGCCTGACGTTGCCGTAGTACATGTAGCCGGCGGATAGTCCCACTGTGGGCAGCAGGTCGGCGCGGGCCATCTTGACCTGTTGTTCGGCCGCCTGCACCTGCTTGTGAAGCAGCCGTACCTCGGGGCGCAGGGCGATGTCTGTGTCGAGCCTGCCGGCGGGCGGCACGTTGATGGTGGTGTCGGTGGGCGTTATCTGCGTTTCCTGCGGGCAGCCCAGGACGTTGCACAGGGCCAGGCGGCACAGGTTGGCGCCGTTCCTGGCCTTCTGCCACTGGTAGTGGATGTCGCTCCGCCGGGTGCGGATGCGCAGCAGGTCGTTGCCTGTGGCCATGCCGGCGGCGAGGCTGTTCTCCACCTGGGCAAAGAGCGTATCCATCTGGGCCTTGTAGGCTTCGAGCATGCGCACCTTCCAGGTCACGGCGATGTAGCTCCAATAGGCTTGGTCGGCGTCGGCGATGACTTGCATCCGTGTCATGCGGCGGTTTTCCTGCCGGCTCTCCCGGCCTATCTTTGCCAGGCGGTTGCCTGTGCGGATGCGGCCCCCGGCGTAGATGGGCTGCGTCAGGGCAATTCCGGCCATGTACATGCCGCGCATTTGGAGCTGCATGCCCATCATGTCCAGGTCGCCCACGTAAGCCCCGGTGCCGGTGGCATCGAGTTGGGGCAGGTAGGCGGCAAAGGCGATTTGCTTGTCCAGCTCGGCCTGGCGGACGGCGTTGTCCGCCCGCCGGAGGTCTTCGCTGTGGCGGAGCGCCATGTCCCGGCAGGCTTGCCGGGAGAGGGCAAGGGGTTCCTGGGCGTGCCCTGCGGCCAGTGCCAGGAGGAGGGTGAGGGTGAGGAGTGTTCGTTTCATATCTGCTTGGTTGATGTCTTTGGGGTTAATAAATATCTTTACAAATCTTGCATCGGCATCCCTTGTGTCCCCCACGAGGTTCCCGTGGGGGACAAACGAGGGCCTCGTGGGGGACAAACGAGGATGTCGTGGGGGACAAACGAGACCCTCGTCGGGGACAAACGGGAAACCCCTGCGAGAAGTACCTGTGGGGCCGGTTTCCCGGCGGTGATGCCGTTGTCGCGCAGTCTGCCCATTTTTCTACTTTGTTGACAGTTTTACGGTCTTTGAAAAGAGCACCGTGTAGAAGAATGGCAGCAGCAGCAGGGTAATGACGGTGCCCACGGTGAGGCCTCCCATGATGGTGATGGCCATGGAACCGTACATGGGGTCGCCCAACAGGGGTATCATGCCGACGATGGTGGTGAGCGACGCCATCAGCACCGGGCGCACGCGCGACACCGTGGCTTCGATGACGGACTGGTAGGCGGGCATGCGCTCTTCCGTCTGGAGGCGGTTGATTTCGTCCACCAGCACGATGGCGTTTTTCACCATCATGCCCACCAGTCCCATGACTCCGATGATGGCCATGAAGGTGAAGGGCTGGCGGAACAGGAGCAGGGCGGGGGTGATGCCGCAGAAGACGAAGGGGAAGCACAGGAGGATGAGGATGGCTTTCTTCCAGCTGTTGAACAGCAGGAGCAGGGTCAGCAGCACGATGAAGAGCGGGATGGGCACGTACTTCATCAGCCCGCCGATGGCCTCGTCCTGCAATTCGCTTTCGCCAATCCATTTCCGCTGGTAGCCGTCGGGCAGGGGGATGGCGTCGATGGCCGGGCGGATGGAGGCCATCACCTTGGCGGGCGTGGCGTCGTAGAGGTCGGTGTTGGGGTCGCACTCCGCCTCGATGGCGCGCTGCCCGTTGACGCGGAGCACCGCGTTCTCGTCCCACGACAGGCGCAGGCCGTCCGCCACGTTGCTCAGGGGGACGCTGCGGAACAGTTCGTCTTGCAACGCCTCCACCTGCTTGCCGCCCGTCACCACGCCTTGCAGGGCTTCGTTGGAGAGGTGCAGGTTCAGGGTGCTCCACACGGGGATGTTCCGGAGGTCCGTGATGCGGCTTCCGTCGGGCTGGCGCACTTGCAGGTTGACCAGCGTCGTGCGGTCCTGCTGGGCCAGCGCGCCTACCGTCATGCCGTCGGTGGCGGCCATCAGGGCGTTGGCCACGTCGCTCCGCCCGATGCCTGCGCGCAGGGCGTTGGCGCGGTTATAGTGGGCTGTGAAGACCTTGCCGCGGGGCTTCCAGTTGTTTTCTACGGAATAGGGGTCCACGTAGGGGCACTGACGCATGATGTCCTCCGCCTGGCGGCTCAGCCGGCGCAATACGGCGGGGTCGGGCCCGCTGAACTCCACTTCCACCGTGTGCGAGGTCGCTATGGAGAAGTTGTATTTGCGGATGCGGATGTAGGCATCGGGATATCGCTGGCGCAGCTGCCTGCGGATGCCGGGTATCTGCTCCATCACCGTGGCGTAGTCCTTGCAATCCACCATCAGCTCGCCATAGCAATCGCCGCCCGATGTCATGGGGCGCACCAGGCAGTAGTGGGCGGGCGCGCTGCCCATGCTGGCGGCCACGCGCTCTACGGCGGGATTCTGCTCCAGCAGGCGGGTCATTTCCTGCAGGTCGCGCTTTATGCGGTCGGGGCTGCTTTGGGCGGGCAGGAAGTACTCCACGACAAATTGCTTGTAGTCGAAGTCGGGGAAGAAGAGGTTCTTTACCCGCGTCATGCCGAAGACGCATGCCGCCAGCACGGCCACGGCCACGGAGAGCGTCGCGCCCCGGTGGGCTATCAGCACGGCCACGGTGCGGCACACCAGGCGGTGTACGGGGGAGTTCATCACCTCGCCTTTCCGCCTGGCCGTCACCCGTGCGGGCAGCCACGACTTGGCGCATACAGGCACTTGGACCAACGCCAGCACCCAGCTGGCCAGCAGGCTGACGCAAAGCACCAGGAACAAGTCGCCCGCATATTCGCCCGCCGAGCCTGGGCAGAGGTAGATGCAGAGGAAGGTGGACGCCGCGATGATGGTCGCCCCCAGCAGGGGGAGGGCCGTGTTGCGCCCGATGCGGTAGAGGTAGGTCTTCGGCCCGAAGCCCCGCTGCTTGTCTATCAGGATGCCGTCCATGACGACGATGGCATTGTCCACCAGCATCCCCATAGCCACGATGAAGGCTCCCAGGGAAATGCGCTGCAGCGTGGTGCCCAGGGTCAGCAGGATGGGGAAGGACAGGGCGATGGTCAATATCAGCCCGAAGCCTATGATAACGCCGCTACGGAAGCCCATGCTGAATATCAACACCAGTATCACGATGGCTACGGACTCCACCAGGTTCCACATGAAGGAGGTAATCGCTTCATCCACCTTGTCGGGCTGGAAGAAGATTTTCTCCGTTTCCATGCCCGCGGGCACCTGCTTCATCACTTCCGCCAGGCGCTTGTCCACGGCCTTGCCCACATCGGGCACAATGGCGTCTTCCTCCATAGCCAGGCAGATGGCCAGGGCCGGTTTGCCGGACACGAAGAAGCCGTTGCGCTGGGGCTCGGCGTAGGTGCGTTCCACACGGGCTATGTCGCCCAGGCGCACCGTCTTCCCGTCGGTGGTCTGGATAAGGATGTCGCGGATATCCGCCTCGTCCGTTATCAGTCCCGACACCTGGATGCGCAGGCGTTCGCCGTCGGCCGTCTCATAGTTGCCCGCATTCACGGTCTGGCTGGCGCCATTCAGGGCGGACATGATTTGCACGGGCACCAGTCCGTTGCGCGACAGCTGTTCCTGGGAGAGGACGATGTTGATGACCTCGTCGCGGTTGCCGGAAATGTTCACCCGCTTCACGCCCGGCAAGGCAAGGAGTTCCCGGCGAATCATGCGGGCATACTTGTAGAGCTCGGGGTAGGTATAGCCATCTCCCTTGAAGGCGTAGAAGATGCCGTACACGTCCATCATGTCGTCTACCACGACGGGTGGGTAACATCCTTGGGGCAGGCTGGAGCTGAGGTCGTTCACCTTGCGGCGCAGGAGGTCGAAGTGCTGCTCCAGCTCGTCCAAAGCAACCGTCATAAGGAATTCCACGGTAAACATGGCTTGGCCGTCGTGGCATTCCGTCTTTACTTTCTTCACGTTGGGCAGGGTGCGCAGGGCGTCTTCCATCTTCAGGGCAACGTCCAGCTCCACTTCATGGGCGCTGGCTCCCGGATATACCACAACCACCATGGCCTGCTTGGTTGCCACGACGGGGTCTTCCAGCTTGGGCATTTGGATGAAGCAGATGATGCCTGCCACGATGATGCCCGCCATCAGCGACCAGAACAGGGTGGGGCGGCGCATGAAAAATTCCGTTATTTTCATTACAACTGCCCTCCTACGTTGGTTTCACTCGTCTCGTCTATTATCCGCACTTTCTCGCCTTGGCGCAAGGCATGCACTCCGGCGCGTACCACGGATTCGTCGCCTTCCAGTCCCGACACGACGGCGCGGCCTTCGGCGTTCGTCCCTTGCAGGACTACTTCCACCTTATTTATAATGGAGTCTTTGCCGACGGTCCATACATAACTTTCGCCTTGCTCTTGGAAAAGCGAAGCCAAGGGGAGGACAAAGCTTGGTGTCGGGCCGTCTTGCTCCAGGCTGAGGCGCACCTGCACATTCCTGCCTGCCGTCAGCGAGGCGTCGGGAGCAGAGGCGAAACCGATGCGCATGCGGTAGAGCTGCGTGGCGTCGGCTTTGGGTGTCAGGCTCAGAAGCTTCATGGGAAACTCTTTCCCGGTGTCCGAAGTGCGGCAACCGATGCCGGTTATCTTCTCCCGTTGCTGGTAGACCGCGGCTGGCACGTCCAGTTCCACTTCCATCCCGTCTACGTCCAGCAGGCTGATAACCGCCGTGCCGGCATTCACCATTTCCGCTTCGTCGAAATTGACTTGGCGCACGTAGCCGCTGACGGGGGCACAGAGGCGGGTGTAGTCCAGCTTGTTCTTGTTCACCTGCAGTTGCACGCCCAGTTGCTTCAAGCCTGCCACAGCCTTTTCATAGTCGTTGGCCGATACGCTTTTCCCTTTATACAACTGCTCCAGCCGCTTTACTTCGGCCGAGAGTTGGTCGTATTGCACCTGCAGGGCTTCTACGCCCAGGCGGTAATCGGCATCGTCCAGCGTGGCGATGAGTTGCCCTTGGCGCACGAAGTCGCCTTCGTCCACGGCGATGCGGCTGATTTGCCCGGCCGTCTTGAAGCCCAGGTTGATTTCGCCTGCTTCGCGGACAATGCCGGAGAAGTTTACGTCTTGTCCCGAATGGGCCTGCACGGGGGTGGTAAGCAAGACGCTGTGTACGGTCTGTTCGCCACCGGGCGTGTTGCATCCTGCAAGCACGGCACAGATAAGGGGGGTAATGAGATGCGTTCGTTTCATAATGGTTAAATATTTGTTATACAATTGTTTATTTGCGTTCTGTGGGGCGTCCCAATCTTCGTTTGGTAGCGTCCCAACGCTACCGTGGTAGCACTGTGGCTCTACCGTGATAGCGTTACGGTGCTACCGCGGTAGCACTGCGGTGCTGCTTGGCAGCCTTTTTCTGCCTTGTTCCCACCGGGCACAAAGTTCAAGGTTTTGCTTCGATGCGTTACTTTCTAATGGACGGAAGAGATGTTCTTTTGGTCGGATTGTTTCTGGAAATGATGAAAAAACGTGAAGGTTATTGTCCTAAATGTCTACCTTTGCAGGTAAACAAGCAATCTTATGAGAGAAACATCTGTATTCAAGCCTATGAATATGGCCATGCTGCCGGTGATGGAGCATACGCTGGTGTTTGAAAACGAGTTTATGCTGACAGACAATTTTGGCCTGTCCACGCGGATGGATGAAGTCTCGGACTTCGTGGCGCCCCTTTACCCGTTCAAGATAGATTTTACGCTGATGTTGTTCTGTACGCAAGGAATGATGCGTTTGCGGATAAACTTGCAGGAGTGCCGCTTGGAGGCAGGCCAAGTGTTGGTGGTATTGCCCGGCACCGTAGGCGAATGTCTGGAGGTGAGCGGCGATTGCCAGGTAGCCATGATAGCCTACGTGGGCGACAAGTACGGGGAAGGCATAGATGCCACTTCGTCCATGTTGTTCATGAAGTTCCTGGTGAGGCAATCCGTGCTGGCCATCTCGCCCGAAGAAATGGACGAATCGCTGGCTATCTACCGCGCCATGCGGCGCAAGGTGGAGCAGCACGACTTCGAGTTTACGCGCGAGGCGCTGAACGGCTATATGCAGGTGCTTTTTTGCAACGGGCGGCAATGGATGTCGCGCTACACCCGCCAGCAGGAGGCCGGGCGGGTGCAAAGCCGCCAGCAGATGGTTTTCGAGCGTTTCCTGTGGCTGGTGCAGAAGCATTACAGGGAGGAGCGGGGCATCGCCTTCTATGCCGGCAAACTGTGCCTTACGCCCAAATACCTGTCTACCGTTGTCCGCCAATGTGGCGGGCGGCATGCGGGCGAGTGGATAAGGGATTACGTCATCCTCGAGGCCAAAGCCCTGCTGAGGAGCCGCCAGTACACGGCCCAGCAGGTGAGCGACCTGTTGAACTTTCCCAATGCATCGTTCTTCGGCAAATATTTCAAGGCGGCCACGGGCTGTTCGCCCAGGCAGTATATGCTGGAGTGACATAATGCTGCTTCCCGTTAACCAATGTTATACGTAATGGCCTGTTTGTGCAATAATACGTTCAAAAGCGTATATTAAAGCCAAAAAATGCTTTACGGAGTAACAATCGTTGCGATATGTTTTTATCTTTGCATTGCCTTTCCCGGTCGGAAGCGATGTCAAAGTTTTGTGAAAGCAAAGCCTCTTCGGGAAAAAAGGAAAGCAATAGTTTGAAACACGAGATAATAGGAAAAGCTTATGTCACAGATCGTCGGACATATATCGCAGGTCATCGGGCCTGTAGTAGACGTTATTTTTGAAGGCATGGATGCGGAAGCCATGTTGCCAAGCATCCATGACGCCTTGGAGATAAAACGCTCCAACGGTAAGCGGCTTATTGTGGAGGTGCAGCAGCACATCGGTGAAAACATCGTGCGTACCGTTGCCATGGATAGCACGGACGGTTTGCAGCGCGGCATGAAGGTCCATTTGTTGGGAGGCCCTATCACGGTGCCTGTGGGTGACCAGGTGAAGGGCCGTTTGCTGAACGTGGTGGGCGACTCTATCGACGGCATGAAGGAGCTGGACCGCACGGGGGCTTACCCCATCCACCGCGAGCCACCCAAGTTTGAAGACCTGACTACCGTGCAAGAAGTGCTGTACACCGGCATCAAGGTTATCGACCTGCTGGAGCCGTATAGCAAGGGCGGTAAAATCGGTCTGTTTGGCGGTGCGGGCGTCGGGAAAACCGTGTTAATCCAGGAACTTATCAATAATATCGCCAAGAAGCAGCACGGTTTCTCCGTCTTTGCCGGTGTGGGCGAGCGTACGCGTGAAGGCAATGACCTGTTGCGCGAAATGATAGAATCGGGCGTCATCCGCTATGGCGATGCTTTCAAGAAAAGCATGGAAGAAGGCAATTGGGATTTGTCCAAGGTGGATTACGATGAAGTGGCCAAATCCCAGGTTTCGCTGATATTCGGCCAGATGAACGAGCCGCCCGGAGCACGTCAGTCGGTGGCTTTGTCCGGGCTGACCGTGGCTGAGTCGTTCAGGGACATGGGCTCGGAAAGCGGCGGCCCGCGGGACATCTTGTTCTTCATTGACAACATTTTCCGCTTTACCCAGGCAGGTTCCGAGGTTTCCGCCTTGTTGGGGCGTATGCCTTCGGCGGTGGGCTACCAGCCTACGCTGGCCACCGAGATGGGCGCCATGCAGGAGCGTATCACTTCTACACGCTACGGCTCAATCACATCCGTACAGGCCGTATATGTGCCTGCCGATGACTTGACCGACCCCGCTCCGGCTACTACGTTCTCGCACTTGGATGCCACCACGGTGCTTGACCGTAAGATTGCGTCGATGGGCATCTACCCGGCAGTCGACCCGTTGGAATCCACGTCCCGCATCCTCGACCCGCATGTGGTGGGAGAGGAGCATTACGAAGTGGCCCAGCGTGTAAAGCAGATATTGCAACGCAACAAGGAGTTGCAGGACATTATCTCCATCTTGGGTATGGAGGAATTGTCGGATGCCGACCGCATACTGGTAAATCGTGCGCGGCGCGTGCAGAGGTTCCTGTCGCAACCTTTTGCCGTGGCCGAACAGTTTACGGGTGTCCCCGGCACGATGGTTTCGATAGAAGATACCATCAAGGGCTTCAAGATGATATTGGACGGCGAGGTGGATTATCTGCCCGAACCGGCGTTCTTGAACGTAGGTACCATCGAAGAGGCCATTGAAAAGGGTAAGAAGTTGCTGGCTCAAGTACAACAATAAAACGAGGTTCTCTCTGTACGAAAAACGAAGTTGTTTGTCATGGAAAAACTGCATTTAAGTATCGTATCTCCGGAAAATGCCATTTTTGATGGCGAGGTGGAACGGGTCACTTTGCCGGGCGTGCAAGGCTCGTTCTCCATATTGCCCCATCATGCGCCTATCATTTCTGCATTGGGAGCCGGCGCATTGTCTTATCTGGCAGAGGACGGGGAGCATACGGTGGACATTCAAGGCGGTTTTGTGGAAATGAATAACGACGTGGTTTCCGTGTGTGTGGAGACGTCGGCTGGTTGATAAAAAGATGATGTATGAAAAGTAGCAGGCGGACATATCTGGTACAGACGGCGTTCCTGACCCTTGTGATGGGTGGGGTGCTGGCGTGGCTTTTCGCAACTGGGTTGCCCGACCGCTATTTTACGGGATATCCGTTGGTAGCCGTTTACTTCTATGTGATGGGTATCATTACGACGGGGATGACAGAGAGGGGCAACCGGGCTTCCTCCCGCAGGCCGCAAAGGCAGGTGCAGGCATTCATGGCAGTGCATGTCGTGCGTTTGCTGGTGTCGGTCATCGTTATGGTGGTCTGTTGTCTGCTTATGAGCAAAGAGGGGGCGATAGCTTTCCTGTGCGCGTTTATGTTGAATTATATCGTTTATATGGTTTATGATTCCTGCTATTTTGCCCGTCAGGCTAAAAGGCAGGTGTCGGAAAAAAAGGAAATATGAAGTTGTTGCAGAATATCATCGTGAAAGTGCTGCTGGTAGTGGGCTTGATGCTGCCTGCCGCAATGTCCGCTCAGGAAGGGCCAATGGCTTCGGGAGAGCAGGCGGGTACTTCTGCCTCGCAACCCCAGGAAGAAAGCGTGGATGTCAAGTCCATCGTTTTCGGGCATATAGGTGATTCCTACGAATGGCATATCACGGATTGGGGGGATACGCCCATTGTGATTCCCCTTCCCGTCATTGTATATAGCCAGACAACAGGGTGGCATGTATTCATGTCTTCCCGCCTGGAGGAGAACGGGGGCACTTACCAAGGGCTTTCCCTCGCGCCTGCCGGTAGCAAGTATGAGGGCAAGTTGGTGGAGCACGATGCGCAGGGCAATGAGGTACGTCCTTTCGATATATCCATCACAAAGGTGGTGGCTGCGTTGCTTATCAACAGTGCGCTGTTGCTTTTGATTGTGCTGGGTGTGGCAAGGTGGTACCGCAGGCATCCCCGGTGTGATGAAGCGGCGCCGGGCGGCTTTGTCGGTTTCATGGAGATGTTTATCATGATGATTAACGACGATGTCATCAAGAGTTGCGTAGGGCCTAATTATAGGAAGTTTGCCCCTTACTTGCTGACGGCCTTCTTCTTCATTTTCATCAATAACCTGATGGGATTGATACCTTTCTTCCCGGGAGGTGCCAATGTGACGGGGAACATAGCCGTTACTTTCGTACTGGCCTTGTGTACATTCTTCGCCATCAATCTCTTTGGGACGAAACACTATTGGAAAGACATCTTTTGGCCCGATGTGCCTTGGTGGCTGAAAGTGCCGGTGCCCATGATGCCGTTCATAGAATTGTTTGGCATCTTTACGAAGCCGTTTGCACTGATGATCCGTCTTTTTGCCAATATGCTGGCAGGGCACATGGCCATGCTGATTCTTACCTGCCTTGTCTTTATCTCGGCAAGCATGGGGCCGGCGTTGAATGGTTCGTTGACCGTGGCTTCGGTTTTGTTCAACATCTTCATGAATGCATTGGAGCTGCTGGTGGCCTTCATCCAGGCCTATGTGTTTACCATGTTGTCAGCCGTGTTTATCGGGTTGGCTCAAGAACAAAAGACAGAGTAGGGAAAAGATTTTTGTGAGTTAAATAAATCATTAAATAATCAATTTAAAAACTGAAGAGTTATGTTACTATCTGTATTATTACAAGCTGCCGCAGGTGTGGGTATTACTAAAATGGGAGCTGCTATCGGTGCTGGTTTGGCAGCCATCGGTGCTGGTATAGGCATTGGTAAGATTGGTGGTTCTGCTATGGAAGCCATTGCCCGTCAGCCTGAAGCTTCCGGAGATATCCGTAACAACATGATTATTGCTGCGGCGTTGATCGAAGGTGTGGCTTTGCTGGCCGTAGTGGTATGTTTGTTGACATTCCTTATGTAATATGTAACTCCGCAATTTGCAATCCGAGGACGTCAAAACTCTTTCGGGTTGTAAATTGCTTAACTTGTTGATTGGATTAATTATGTCATTGTTAGTACCCGATACAGGCCTGTTGTTCTGGATGCTTCTCTCTTTTGGCATCGTATTTGTTATTGTTGCCAAGTACGGTTTCCCGGTCATCATCCGGATGGTAGAGAAGCGTAAGGCTTATATTGACCAGTCGATGGAGGTTGCCCGCGAAGCCAATGCAAAACTTGCCAAGATAAAGGAGGAAAGTGACGCGTTGATTTCCGCCGCCAATAAGGAGCAAGGGCGTATTTTGCGTGAGACAATGCAGGAACGCGACAAAATTATTGCCGAAGCCCGCAAGCAGGCAGAAATTGCGGCCCAAAAGGAATTGGACAATGTAAAAAGACAGATACAACTGGAAAAAGAAGAAGCTATCCGCGACATACGTCGTCAGGTGGCCGTCTTGTCCGTGGACATTGCGGAGAAAATTATCCGTAAGAACCTGAATGAAGAACACGAACAGATGGAGATGATAGACCGTATGCTGGATGAGATGCTGGCAAAGAAAGAAAATTAAACTGCGTAGTTCATGGATATAGGAATTGTTTCGATGCGGTATGCAAAGGCATTGATGAAATATGCCAAAGATACAGGTAAGGAAGATGAACTGTATCAGGATATGCGCGTGCTTTCCCGAAGCTTGGCTAAGCATCCGGATTTGCGTTTGGCGCTTGAAAATCCGGTTTTGGCGGGCGATGAAAAATATTCGTTGATATGTACGGCAGCAGTCGGAGCAGGTAAGGTCGGTGAGGAGTTCTCGCGCTTTGTCAGGTTGTTATTGAAAAACCGGAGGGAGAATATGTTGCAATATATCTGCTTGAGCTTTCTGCATTTATATCGCAGTGACAAACATATCGGAACGGCACGGCTCGTTACGGCTGTTCCGGTGAGCCGGGAAATGGAAGACCGTATCCGTGGCATATCTTCTTCATTGTTGCATGCGCGCATGGAGATACAAACGGAGGTAGATCCTTCTATTGAAGGTGGCTTTATCTTTGACATAAACGATTATAGGTTGGATGCAAGCATTGCCACCCAGTTACGAAAGGTAAAGCAGCAGTTTATTGATAAGAACAGGCGAATTGTTTGATAAAGGGTAGCAGTGCAGCTCTTGGACTGCCCTGCAATTAAAAATAAAGGCTATGTTGACAGGAAATATAAAAGTAAGCGAAGTCTCAGAAGTTCTCCGTAAGCAACTGGAGGGGATTGACACCCGGGTTCAGTTGGAGGAGATTGGTACGGTGTTGCAGGTGAGCGATGGTGTTGTGCGCATATATGGCTTGCGCAATGCCGAAGCCGGTGAATTGCTGGAGTTTGAGAACGGCATTAAGGCCATTGTGATGAACCTCGAGGAAGACAATGTAGGTGCCGTATTGTTGGGACCGACCGATAAAATCAAGGAAGGGTTTACGGTAAAGCGTACCAAACGCATCGCTTCCATCATGGTGGGCGAAAAGATGTTGGGACGCGTTATAGACCCGTTAGGCGCTCCGTTGGATGGTAAGGGGGTGGTGGACGGTGAATTGTGCGAAATGCCTTTGGACCGTAAAGCGCCCGGCGTTATTTTCCGCCAGCCGGTAAACCAGCCTTTGCAAACCGGGTTGAAAGCAGTGGATGCCATGATTCCCATCGGGCGCGGACAGCGCGAATTGATTATCGGTGACCGTCAGACCGGTAAAACAGCCATCGCCATAGACACGATTATCAACCAACGTTCCAATTATGAGGCTGGCGACCCCGTGTATTGCATTTATGTGGCAATCGGCCAAAAGGGCTCTACGGTGGCAAGTGTAGTCAATACCTTGCGTCAGTACGGGGCTATGGATTATACGGTGGTAGTTGCGGCTACGGCTGGCGATCCGGCGGCTTTGCAGTATTACGCACCGTTTGCAGGAGCTGCAATCGGGGAATATTTCCGCGATACCGGCAGGCATGCGTTGGTGGTTTATGACGACTTGTCCAAGCAAGCCGTGGCTTATCGTGAGGTGTCTCTGATTTTGCGCCGTCCTTCGGGGCGTGAGGCTTATCCGGGCGATATCTTCTATTTGCATTCCCGTCTGTTGGAGCGGGCGGCAAAGATCATCAATCAGGAAGAAGTCGCACGTCAGATGAACGATTTGCCCGAAAGTTTGAAAGGCAAGGTAAAAGGCGGAGGTTCTTTGACCGCATTGCCTATTATTGAAACGCAGGCGGGTGATGTTTCGGCTTATATCCCTACGAATGTTATCTCCATTACCGACGGACAGATATTTCTCGATACCAATCTCTTTAATCAAGGAAACCGTCCGGCCATTGATGTCGGTATTTCTGTGAGCCGTGTGGGCGGTAATGCGCAAATCAAGTCGATGAAGAAAGTGGCGGGAACCTTGAAAATAGACCAAGCGCAGTACCGTGAATTGGAGGCATTCTCCAAGTTCAGCGGCGATATGGACCCGGTCACGGCGCTCGCCATTGACAAGGGACAGAAAAATACCCGCCTGTTGGTACAGCCCCAATATTCTCCCATGCCTGTCGAAAAACAGATTGCCATCCTTTATTGCGGTACGCACGGCCTGCTCAAAGATATTCCGTTGGATAAAGTCAAGGCTTTTGAAAACAGTTTCCTTAGCACTTTGGAACGGGACCATGCGGAAGATGTGTTGGCCGAACTGAAGAAAGGCAATATCAATGATGAAATAGGCAAGAAACTGGAAGAGATAGCCGCTATGGTGACCAAGCAATTCGCGTGATAACGTCAAGGAGGAAATATGGCATCGTTAAGGGAAATAAAGAATAGAATCGCATCCGTCAGAAGTACGCGCCAGATAACTTCTGCCATGAAAATGGTAGCTTCTGCCAAGTTGCATAAAGCGCAAGGGCGAATTGAGAACATGTTGCCTTACCAGCATCAACTGAACCGCATATTGACCAATTTCTTGAGTACGGATACTACCATTGAGTCGGCTTATACGTCGGCAAGACCTGTGGAAAAAGTGACGGTTGTGGCTTTTTCATCCAATAGTTCCTTGTGTGGCGCCTACAATATGAACGTGGCCAAAATGCTTGAGGAAGTAGTTGCGGGATATCATTCGCTGGGTAAGGAAAACATAGCCATATATCCGGTTGGCAAGAAGATAGAAGAAGCCGTGAAGAAGATGGGCTATACGCCCAAAGGGTCTTTCCAGTCGATGGCGGAGAAGCCTTCTTATGAAGAAGCCCGTAAGCTTGCGGAGGAATTGATGGATGCTTTTGTGCAAGGCCAGACCGACCGTATCGTGCTGGTGTATCACCATTTTAAGTCTACAGGTACACAAATCTTATTGAAAGAGAATTTTTTGCCGATAGATTTGCAACAGGCGGCTGCATCGGAAGGAGAAGCCGTTGCGGCTTCTTATAACAGCGATTACATCGTGGAGCCTGCGGCAGACCGGTTGGTTGCCGAACTCTTGCCCAAAGTGTTGTGCCAGATGATTTATACCGTGCTTCTTGACTCCAGCGCTTCCGAACATGCCGCGCGGATGCTTGCCATGCAGACGGCAACAGATAATGCCAACGACCTGATTCAAGACCTGACCAAGCAATACAACAAGGGTCGTCAGCAAGCCATTACCAATGAATTGCTCGACATTATTGGCGGAAGTTTGAAGTAGGTTTTGAAAGTAATGCCCTCACTTTATATCGTGATAGGGGGAATCCTACCAACCGGTGGGATTCCCCCTATCGTTTTGTTACCGGTGCATGGTTAGGATTGTTCCTTCAAAATTAATACCTTTGCCTTTCTTAACACAGTATTTCTTTATGGAACAGAATCCTGAACTCGCTTTGGCTTGGCAATTCATTGAAACTACGGGCACCCATTTGTTCCTGACCGGCAAAGCCGGTACGGGCAAGACTACTTTCTTGCGGCAGTTGAAGGCCGAATCTCCCAAGCGCATGGTCGTGCTTGCGCCTACCGGCATTGCGGCGATTAACGCCGGGGGTGTCACGATACATTCTTTCTTCCAGTTACCCTTTGCTCCCCATGTTCCGGATGCATCTTTTTCCACGGACGGGAAAGCCGCTTACCGTTACCGCTTCAGCCGGGAGAAAATCAACATTATCCGTAGCATAGACCTGCTGGTGATTGACGAGATAAGCATGGTGCGTGCCGATTTGCTCGATGCCGTCGACCAGGTGCTTCGCCGTTACCGCGACCGCTCAAAGCCTTTCGGCGGCGTACAGTTGCTGATGATAGGCGATTTGCAACAGTTGGCTCCCGTGGTGAGGGACGAGGAGTGGCAACTGTTGGATCCCTATTACGACACTCCTTACTTCTTTTCCAGCCGTGCCTTGAGGGAAACCGACTATTGTACCATCGAACTGAAAACGGTGTATCGCCAGCAGGATTCCGCATTCCTGGACTTGTTGAACCAAGTGCGTGAAAACCGGTGTGACGACCGTGCCTTGTCAATGCTGAACAGCCGTTATGTCCCTGGTTTCCGTCCCCGGCGCGAGGACGGGTACATCCGGTTGGTGACGCACAACCACCAGGCACAACGTATCAACGAGCGTGAGTTGCAGCAATTGCCGGGGCGTCCGTTTACCTTCCGCGCCAAGATAGACGGGAAGTTTCCCGAATACGCTTATCCCACCGATGAGGCATTGGAGTTGAAGGCCGGCGCCCAGGTCATGTTTGTCAAGAATGACTCGTCGGGCAATCACCGGTATTACAATGGATTGTTGGGCGAGGTCACGGAGGTGTCCGCCCGGGGCGTGGTGGTCCGCCCGCACGACGGCGGCAAGCCTATACCTTTGCAGGAAGAGGTATGGGCCAATGCGAAGTACGTGCTCGACGAGTCCTCGAAAGAAATCAAGGAAGAAGTGGAAGGTACTTTCACGCAATATCCCGTAAAGACGGCTTGGGCTATCACCATCCACAAGAGCCAGGGACTGACTTTTGAACACGCCATTATCGATGCCAGCGGTTCGTTTGCCCACGGACAGACGTATGTGGCACTCAGCCGGTGCAAGACGCTGGAAGGGCTGGTGCTCGATGCCCCCTTGTCGGCCAGGGCCATTATCAGCGACAGCCAGGTAGACCGTTTTACCGCAGAGGCGCGCTCCCGCCGGCCGGACAGCCAACGCCTCCAGGCGCTGGAGCGTGCTTACTTTCTGGAGTTGTTATCCGGTCTGTTCGGTTTCCTTCGCTTGGAGCAGATTTTCCTGCGTTATGTCCGTCTGGTCGATGAACACCTGTACCGCCTTTACCCCAAGCAACTGTCGGCTTATAAAGAAGAAGCCGGGCGTTTTCATGAGCAAGTGGTCAAAGTGGCGCAGAAGTTTGAGGGGCAATACCAACGTCTGGTGGAGGCTTCCCCGGATTATGTTGCGGACGCCCATCTGCAAGAACGCATCCATCAGGCGGCGGCTTACTTCCGTGAGCAGCTCAAGCCTTTGATGGCAGTTATGCAGCATGCCTTGACTACGGACAATAAGGAGGTGAAAAAGAAGTTGAACGATGCCAGGGATGAGTTGTTCCGGCACCTGAACCTGAAAGCGGGCTTGCTGGAGTTTGTCCACGGGCAAGGCTTCCTGGTGACAGATTACCTGAAGCGCAAAGCCATACTCTCCATCAGCGAAGCTCCCCATGGGAAAGACGTTTCCAGGCCTGAGCGGAAGAAACGGGCGGAATCCATCGAAGTCCCGACAGACATCCTCCATCCGGATTTGTACAAGGAATTGGTGCAATGGCGTAATGCCGAGGCTGTCCGGCAGGGACTGCCCGCCTATACCATACTTCGCCAGAATGCCATCTTGGGCATCAGCAACCTGTTGCCCGCAGACGAGGACACCCTTTTGCGTATTCCTTACATGGGCAAGAAAGGGGTGGAAAAATACGGCAAGATTCTTTTGGACATGGTGCGCCGTTACCGGTAGCGGGGCTTCTGACAGGCTTTTTATATCCTCTGTATCAGTGTTATAATATCCTTTTGGTAGCGATACGGTGCTGTCCCGGTAGCGTCGTATCGCTACCGTGGTAGCACTATGGCGCTACCGCGGTGGCATTGAAGCGCTGTGGACTTAAAACGGAGTTTTCCGTCCCCGCTGTACTTCCACCCGTATGCCGAACGAGCCGTCCTGCGACTTCATTTCGAAAGCGCCCTTAAAGTTGTTTTTTTCCCACGGCAGGGCGGAGGGGTTATACACTTTGTTCCCGTCTTTGTCATATTCTCCATAGGTGTTGAGCCGCCAGCCGTTTTTCAGCCGGAAGCTGCCCATCTGCAAGTTGTCCGTCGCGCTCCCGAAACCATACAGCCCGAAAGGCGAGAGGGTGTAGAACATGGAGCCGGCAGGCGAGAACCGGTCGGACAAACCTTGCGTGTAGATGACATCGTTATTGGGGCGGAGCAAGAAGCTGTAGTCTTTGCTTGCATCGGGTACCTCCAGCGTAAAGCGGGGAAGGGTAGGGGCGGTTTTCATCAGTCCGTCCATGTCCAGCAGGAAGCCTCCGAAGTCCTTTACGCCTTCGGGCATTGCCGGCGTGCGGTCGGGCAGGGTGTCTGCGGGTATCTCGTTTTGCGCCTGCGCCGTTGCCAAGGATATCCCTATGAAAAGAAGTAAAAGCCAATGTTTCATACAGTCCGTTTTTGATACTTGCAAAGGTACGTTTTTTCTTGGATGTCCGGTTAAAATACCGGTGCGACAGGAGGGGTATTTAAGGTTTGCAGGGGAAATGCAACAACCTTTAAATCATTTTACCGGCAGCCTTTCCCACAGCCACCGGGGGATGCACTTCCACAGGCCTACCAATATCCGGTAGCGACAATCGATGACCGTCACCCTTTTCCGTTTTTCAATGGCTTTTACCAGCTTGCGCGCTACGCGGACCGCGGGCATGGTCATGGGGTAGTGCTTGTTTTTCAGCAGGTCGGTGTCGGCAAAGCCCGGGCGGATGTCGGTGAAGCGGATGGGCAGCCGTTGCAGGTGTGCCAGCTGGGCAAGCGCTTCGATGTAGGTGTTCTGGAAGCGTTTGGTGGCAGAGTAGGCGGGCGCCACTCCCAGTCCTTTGGTGCCGGCAATGGAACTGATGACCGCCAGATGCCCCCCGCCTTGTTCCTTGAAATAATGGAAGGCGGCTGTCACCATGCGGATAAAGCCGTCTACGTTGGTCCGGGCGGTATTCAGTTCCGGTTCGGGCAGCAACGCCGGGTTTTGTGTGCCGATGCCGGCACTGAGCAGGAATACGTCCATGCCTCCCAGTTCCCGGATGAGCGCGGCAAGCTGTCCGGGGGCATCTTCCCGGGTTACGTCCAACGGCCGGGCAACGAATGCTTCCGGCATTGCTTCCTGCAATTCCCGCAAGCGTTCTTCCCTGCGCCCGGCTATGCCCACACGCCAGCCTTTCCGGGCAAAAAGCAAGGCGGTTTCCTTTCCGATGCCCGAAGTGGCTCCGATGATAACGATTCGTTTCCGGTTTGTCCTATTGTCCATATAGCGTTATTTCTTTCAGATTTCGACCCAAAGATAGCGAACCTTTTGCATTTTGCGGAATAAGGAGTATATTTGTTTCCTCTTTTTGTGCCGTGTGGCACGGGAAAACCGCATGAAAGTAGAATTCGTGTTCAATAAAACTGAGAAAAAACAATATGGAAAAAGTAGTAATCAACTCGTATGAAGATTTTGAAAAATGGGTAGGCAAACAGATTGGGGTGTCGGAGTATGTGCCGATTCCCCAGGAACGCATCAACCTGTTTGCCGATGCCACCCTCGACCACCAGTGGATTCATGTGGACGTGGAGCGCGCCAAGGTGGAAAGCCCGTTCAAGAGCACCATTGTGCATGGCTACCTCACTCTTTCCATGCTGCCCTACTTGTGGGGGCAAATCATTGAGGTGAACAACCTGAAGATGATGATTAACTACGGCATGGAGAAGATGAAGTTCGGGCAAGCCGTATTGTCGGGGCAGAGCATCCGCCTGGTGGCATACCTGCAGTCGCTGGCCAATCTGCGTGGTGTTGCCAAAGCCGAAATCAAGTTCGCCATCGAGATTGAAGGCGAAAAGAAAAAGGCCTTGGAAGGCGTGGCCGTGTTCCTGTATTATTTTAATAATTGAGAATAGTTGATTAGTGTTTAGTGATTAGTGATTAATTACTTTCTCATAGTCTTAATCATAGACTTATTAAATCTCTAATTTATTAACCACTAATCACTAACCACTAATCACTAATCACTAACCACTAATCACTATGTTACGTTTAGGCATTACAGGAGGCATCGGAAGCGGGAAAAGCGTGGTGTCCCGCCTGTTGGGCTTGCTGGGCGTGCCGGTTTATATCTCCGATGCAGAGACCAAGCGACTGATGGTCTCCGATGCGCAAATCCGTCGGGGGCTGGTCGGCTTGTTGGGCGAAGCCGTGTATGACGGCGGTCAGCTGAACAAGCCTTTGCTGGCTTCTTACCTTTTTGGAAACGAACAGCAGGCGGCCCGGGTAAACGCCATTGTGCACCCGCGTGTGCGCGATGATTTCCGCCGCTGGGTGCAGGCACATGCCTCTTTCCCTTTGGTGGGCATGGAGTCGGCCATCTTGCTGGAGGCAGATTTCAGGTCGGAGGTGGACTGCGTTGTCATGGTCTACGCCCCTCTTGAAGTGCGCATCCGCCGTGCGGCGGAGAGAGACCTGGCCTCGCGCGGGCAGATAGAGCAGCGCATCCGCAGCCAGATGGACGATGAAGAAAAACGCAGGCAGGCCGATTTCGTGATTCTGAACGACGGTGAAACCCCGCTAATCCCGCAGGTTTTAAGGCTGATTGCTTCCCTATCTGAAAATATTCCCTTACCTTTGCGCGCTGGAAAAAGTAATATCAATCCTTAAAACAGAATAATACGTATGTTGAAGACTATTTTGTCTATATCCGGGAAACCAGGCTTGTACAAGCTCATTTCCCAAGGGAAAAACATGTTGATTGTGGAATCGCTGGCCGATAAGAAACGCATCCCTGCCTATGGCAAGGAGAAAATCGTGTCGTTGGGCGATATTGCCATGTACACCGATGCCGACGACGTGCCTTTGCGCGAAATCCTGGCATCCATCCAAAAGAAGGAAAACGGGGCTGCCGTGGCGTTGGATATCAAGAAAGCTTCTCCGGAAGAGCTCCGCGAATACATGGCCGCTATTCTGCCGAACTTTGACAGGGACCGTGTCCATGTGTCGGACATCAAGAAACTCATTTCGTGGTATAACCTGCTGGTGGCAAACGGCCTGACGGACTTTGAGGATGCTGCCTCTGAAACAGGTGAAGAAGCCTCTGAGGCTGCCGAGTAAAAGACTTGAAAGTATCGGAATAAAACGGTTTATCGATAAACCTTATCTGGAAAGGGAATTCGGGTGGCCTGAAGCGGAAAGCTTCGGGAGAACGCCCGGATTCCCTTTCTTTTTTGCGCCGTAACCTGCGGAGTGATATGGGCTTGGGTATGCCGGTTGGGAATCAGGTTGATTACGTCCCCCAATCAAGTTGATTCCCGGTTGTAATCAAGTTGATTTTACCTTGTATTCAGGTTGATTCTACAAGGTGCTTAAGCTTACTACGCTTTTCGTGCCGAAGTCGTAGGTGACGATGTAAAGGGTATTGGGCTTGAGGCCGGCCGAATAGCTTTTCTTTGCGGACATTTCTTCCCCGTCGGTGTTGGTGGCTTCCAGCGTGTATTCGATAAGGGCATCTTCCGTGTAGGGGAAGTAAGCCGTTTCGCCTTGGTCCAGGGCAACCGTCCGGCTGCCTACGGTCGCCGTAAAAGCATGTTGGGGGAAGTAGTCGGAAAACCCTTCGGGCAACTCCAGCCGGACGCCGAAGGTTATCATGCCCAGTTCAACCTTTACCACGTTGGTCTTGTCCGCTTCGATGACAAAGGGCACTTCGGTGTAGTACACGGGTTCCCCTTTGTCGGCATTGGTCCAGTCCCCGTATGTCAGGTAGTTGCTGCTGTATGCCTTCAAGGTATAAGCGCCGGTCGAAATCTTGAGTTTGTTCTGCAAGTCTTCTTCCGTCAACGTCTTTTGCAAGGTTTCTCCTTGCCACAGTTCGAGGGTCAGCGACAGGTCTTCCATCAGTCCGCGGGTGGGCAGCAGCTCTTTGTCCTCTATTTGTACCGTTACGTCGGACAAGTAAAGGTAACCCGTATCGCTGTCGGTAAGCATATCTTGGCATCCTGTCAGGAATATCGTCCCAAGGAGCAAAGCCAGTATGTAGTTCTTTTTCATGTGAAAACGGTCTTTATTTGTTGTAATCTAAGGAAAGGTCGTCGATATAAAGTTCGCTGCCGTAGTGCTCGTCAGCTTCCGTTCCGTCTACATTGTTTTCACGGACTTTTGCTATTACGACCTCAGTATGTTTAGACCCCGATTTGAAAGTCAAAGTCAAGTGTGTGGCGCAAACATTTTGTATAGAATATTCTATGTGTATGCTTTTTTGTACATATCCCGAATTGGTTACAGTCAGTTCTGTTTCAAAAAGGACTACATTGAGTTCCCTATTTTCAATTTTTAATCCGATGACTCCGGCATCATCTCCTTTCTGAATATATCGGTAATAGAAAGACAAGGTCGTAGGGCGAACTGTAAAAACATCATTATAAGACAATACGCCTATTGTTTTAGTTCCTGTAATAGAGCCATTCATCCCTAAAAACGAACCTACATTTGTATTTGTATTTCCATGTCCTACAGTTCTAATCCAAGCAGCATAATTCCCTGAATTTGAAACTGTCGTTCGTTTTACGGCAGATGGGGAATCCCATGCATCAGAACTTGAGTGTGTCGTTTCCATGTTGTTTGTTGTCCATTGCGGACTGGCAGCATCTGCCAAATAGGGAAACCATAGATTTTTATGGTCACTTGGGTTTTCTTCGTGCCAGTCTTCCATATTCGAATTAGGCAATTGCGTCGGCATTTCCAATTCAACCTCTGTCTCATTGGAGGTGATAACGCCCCTGTACAAAGCCCTTACTTTGTAGGTCTTCTTGTCGGGATGGGAGGCAAATACTTGCCGGTTGGCATCGTTGCATGCCTGCCAGTCCCCGTTTTCATCCTGGTATTGATAGGTTAAGTTAGCCGCAATGATAGCGGCATCTCCTTTTCCTTCGGCTACTTCAACGGGGTCTATGGTAAACTCTTTCGACCATACGTTGCCCGGTTGTACCTGAATGTTGAACTCCGGCTTGTGTACGTTGATGGTGTATGCCACGGGTTGCCCTTCCTTATTCTTCCGGTTGTTGGCCTGTACATAGTTGAGGGTGAACGTGTTTTTTACCGTCCCGTTGTTTGCCGCTTGCAGCTTGCCGGTAAAGTCGGACGAGAACTCTATGGCAGGCGTCTTTTCCCCGACAAGGGGCAGGATGATGCCCGCTTCTTTGAAGCGCACAATATCTTCCGGAGTCATGTCGGACAGAAGGTAGGTTCCGTTCAGTCCGCTGAACGTGGCATCGTTGAACTCGGTGGTAAAGCTGATGTCTTCCAACCCCGTCACTTCGCTTACTGCAAACCGGATGGTCGCTTCCGGCGCAAGGGTTTCATAAACGTCCAGTGTCTTGTGGGTAAATCCTTCCTCCGACAGTTTGGGGGCGGGCAACCATTCCAAGGGGATCGTTTCGTTAAGGGTCACCGTTTCCACTTCCACCTTTTCAAGGGTTACTGCCATGCCGGTTTCCACGGCATCCAGGGCAAGGTGGAGTTTCAGGTGCTTTCCGGCTGCAATGTTTGCAAAGCTGTCTTCTCCTGTAAGTTCGTAGGCTATCTCTTTGCCTGTTCCCAGCAGCGTGGCGTGGAAAGTAACCCGGATGGAAGAGCCTGCCGGGAAGTAGACGCTGGCATCGCTTCCCTGTTCGATGCTTGCCGATTGTTCGCCTGCCGTCACCGTGACGTGATAGGTCTCGAAAGCATCGGAAAACAGCCTTCCCGATGTCTCGTCATACACTACCGACAGCAAGGAATTGGCCACCTTGCAAAGGATGGAAACCGGTGTCTGCTGATGAAGAACCACTTCTTTCCTTTCGGCGCTCCCCGTGTAGCATGGCGCGTCCAAGGCCACGGCCGATTCATCGCCGTAGGTCACATGCAGGTCGTACACGCCTTCTTTTACCGGTACGGCTGCGGCACAAGCTCCGTCGTAGGCGGTCTTGTGCGTATCGGAGTCCGTTATCCTCAAGTGGAACTGTCCGACAAGCGGTTCCTCCAATTCGGCAGGAGCCTTGCGCGTGGTCAGGGTTGTTGTCCCGTCGGTCAAGGCTATCCGGAAACCGGTGTCTTCGTTGTGGCCTATGTTTTCCTCCCGGCTACAGGCAGAGGCTAACAGTATGCCCATCAGGCAAATCAATCCGTAAAAATATCTCATAGCTGGTGTCTCCGCGTTTTAGTCATAACTCAATTCAAATTCGTCTACCCACAAGGTGCTTCCGTCGCCTACCTGGCCTACGACATACATGCCGTCAAATTCGCCCCCATACTTGCTGGAAGTCGCTACAATGGCAATCTCTGTCGGCTTGGCTTTGGTGTTTTTGTAAACCAGTTCGAGCTCGAAGCGGGTGTATTCGGTCACTTCCTCGCTGCCTACAAATTCGCCGTATGCAATCTCTGCTCCGGCGGCATCCCACAGGTACATGTAGATATGGCATTGGTCGGTAGTCAGGTTTCCCGGGATGCTGATGCCGCCGTGTCCTTGGTAGGTAATAGGTTTCGGGCTGTACTTGTAATAGCCGCTCAGTTTGGTAGGGCGTGCGCCGTCGTAAGGCCGTCCGAAAGAGGGACTGGTGGCAGGCGCCATGGCATTGGTCTTGTACTTCCCGATGAACAGATTCCCGGCGGCTGCGCCTACCAGTGCGATGTTTCCGTAGGTGAACATCTTGGCGGCTTTGCCTTTGTACGCCTCGCTCCCTTCCACCGGCACGGTGCTGGACGATTTGTACAGGGTTACTCCTTCGTTGCCGGTAGCCCAGTAGGCTTGCGGATTGTCTAAGTTGTCTGCCACCGGATTGGGGTACCAGGTTTCTTTCCCGTCGGTGCTTACGGTCCAAGTGTCCAGGTTCATGTTGGGCAGGGCAACTATGGTTTCCGTTTGGAACGAAGCGGCTTCTCCGGCTTCGCCTCCTACCAAGGCACGTACTTCGTAGCCGGTCCCGTCTTCCAGTCCGGTCAGTGTGGCGGTAAAGGAGGTGCTTCCGTCGGATGTCACGTTGGTCGCATCGACTTCCGTCCATTCTTCCGCGCCTTGCTTCCGGTATTCCACGGCGAGGTTGCCTCCGGGCAGTCGGCTTCCGCTGATGTAGGCTTTGGTGGCCCAGGCGTCGATGCTTTCCACTACGCTGATGACCGATGATTTCTGGATGTCTACCGTCCAGTCGCATACGTATTTGCCGTTGCGGTAAGCCTTGAACACCCGCGGGCGGGTGAAGTCGGTCACGGTTTCAAACGGCGGTTCCAAGGTGGTCTTGGTGCCTTCCAGGTTCAGCTTGTTGATTTTGATGTTCCGGTAGTCGGCCTCTTCGGTCACGTAGATGATGACAATGTGCGTCTGGAAGTCGAACAATGGGGCTTGTCCTGCTTGGTGTTCCACCTCGATGGCACGTTCTATCTCCTGGTTTACGGTCACGGTCCATACATAGTCTTGGTAGGTCTGGAGCAAGAATTGTACGGGTTTCGTAAAGTCGATGGCCGTATTGGCATTGGCAGGCAACTCCTGGGACGATGAGAAGCTGAAGTTGGGGAAACCCGAAGCCTTGACGCAAGCTTCGGCATCCGGGTAAATCTGTGCTTCTTCGTTGGTAATCAGGCGTGTTACGGGCACACTGTCTATGAACACGTCTTCGCCTACCGTCATTTCAATAGTGCGCGTCTGGTTGTTGAATACGGCATCTCCCTGCATGTCTGCCAGTTGGATTTCCTGGATGACTCCCTCGATATAAGGGTAGGGGATATCGTTTTCGATGCATGCGGAAAGGGAACATGCAAGTAGCGCTGTTATTCCATATTTTAATGTCTTCATGCTCATTGCCTCTTAGAAATACGTGCAGATGCCTAAACTAATGGAGAAAATGTTGATTTTGAAGTTGGCCGAACTCTTGCGGTAAGAGCCGTGCTCCACCTGGTTGGTTACCTGGTCAGCCCACTTGAAGTCAAGCCCCACGATGTTGATGGCTACCTCTACCGCCATGTTGTTGGTGACGAAGGCGGTCAGTCCCGGCGCCGCTCCTATTTGCAGCCGGTGCGAGGTCTGGTAAATGCCTTTCACGTCGGGGGTTGTGCCCGACAAGGTTTTGCCTTGCCCGTAACCATACGTCAGGCGCACCTCGTTGAAGAAACCGAACACTTTGCTGTTGCCCAGCCCCATGTAGGTGCGCAGGAATCCGGCAATGGTATATTCGTGTTCCAGATATTTGTAGGAGGAGATGTCGAAGTTCAGGTCATCGCCCAGGTTGATGTCTATGTTCCCCAAGTCGGCATAGGTGCGGTTGTAGTTCAGGCGCATGCCTGCCGCCATGTTGTCTTTGAAAAAATACCCGGCGTAGGGGCTGACCTTGAACGTGTAGCCTTCCCCGTTCATGTTGTCCAGGATAAGGAACTCGTAGTTATCCCCCGCCAGTTCCATGTACGAGAACGAAACGCCTCCCATCCACGAGCCTTTGGGCACAAACAGGGATGTTTTTATATCGCGGTCGTAGCCTTTCCGTGCGTGGGCGTTTGCCACGCACAGGAAAGCCGTCAATAACAGGACAAAATATTTATTCATGCAAAATCAGTAGGATTAATCACTAATCACTAATAAGCTAATCACTAATAAAACTTCAACTCAAACTCATCCACCCAAAGGATGCTGCCTACGGCAACCTGGCCGATAACTTTCAGTCCTTCGAACTCACCGCCGTAACGGCTGGAGGTGGCCACAATGGTAATCTTGTCGGGGCGTTTCGTCGGGTCGGCATACTCTATGTCTATTTCAAAAGGCGTATAGTCGCTTACCGTTTGGTTGCTGACAAAATGTCCTTCGCCGATGACCTCCTCTGCATTCCACAGTTTGATGTAAATCTCACATTCGTCTATGGTCAATGTGCGGTCTGAAGGGATGGAGCCTCCGTTCATGTTTGTACTGGGCTGGTATTTGTAATGTCCTGTCAGTTTTACAGGGCGTGCGCCGGAGTAGAGCCTGCCGAAAGTAACGCTTGATGCCGGGTTAAAGTAATTGGTAGCATAGTATCCAATGAAAAGATTACCTGCGGCGATGGTTACCTTGGCATCAATGGTTTCCATCCTTGCGGCAGTTCCCGAAACTGCATCGTTGACTCCCGTCGTATTGGATGAGGACATTATGGTTGCCCCCTCGTTTCCGGTCGCCCAGAAACTGTTCGCCTTATCGGCATTCGGGTACCAGTTCTTACCGTTTTGCGTCCAAGTGTCAAAATTCAAGTTTGGTATCTCTTTAAAGCTTTCGGTGAAGAAGCTCAGGGTTTCTCCGGTCTTGTCCCCGCATACGATGTAGTATTCGTACTCCGTGCCGAAGTCCAACGGGGCAATCCGGGCGGTATAGTTGTTGGGGGCGCCTTCTTGGGTGGCGGTTACCGTGGTCCATTGGGTGTCCGCTTTCTTCTTGTACCGGAACTGTACCGGGTTGGTATTACCCTCCACGTTACATTGCCCTTCCAGGTAGGCAAATTGTCCCCACACCTTGGAGATGTCCTGGCCGATGTCCGTGGTCACCATGTCCTTGCTTTCCTGCTTGGTGGGCACTTTAAAGGTCACGTCGTACTGGTGGATGGTTTCGTCCACGCTGATGTCGAACTCCGAGTTGCCCTCGGTAATGTCCAAGGTGATGTTGTAGTGGTAGGCTGCCAGTGCTTCGGCTACAATCTGTTGCTTGAACGTGTTTCCGTTTCCCAAGTCCAAGGATATGGTCAGTGGTTGTCCGGCTTTCACGTAGGCGGCTCGTGTCTCGTTGGCGGCAAAGGGAATGTCCAAGGCGGCGTTTCCTCGCAAGGCACAAGTATAGCCCGGAAATGCTGTCTTGAAGTTGTCCGTCGTGCTGACGGACACCATGCTCTGCGCCAACTTGCAGACTATGCTGACTGTCTTGGCTTTGTTGGCTTCCAGCACGACTTCTTCCTGTCCTGCGTAATAAGGTTCTGCGTCAAAGCCCTGTGCGTCTGCCTGCTTGCCGAACGAGTAAGCCTTTATGGCGTATGTGCCTACCCGCAGGGGCACGTTGGTTGTTTTCAACTCGTTCCAGTCGTCGGCATGTTCTATCAGGGTGCCGCTTTCGTTGGTGATGTCTACGGCAATGGCCTCCTGTGCGGTGATGTCGGCACGGGTGTCCACGGTCTTGTTGACTTCTACCGAAGCCAGTTGGAGGTAACCGTAGCCTTTCTCGTCTGCTTCCGGCTGGCAGGAAGTCAATGCGCCTGCCGTTACGGTAAGGATGCCGGTAAGTATATGTTTGATATTCATGCTTCTGTTTATTCTTTAGGTTGCACAACCACTGTGATGTCGCCCCCGTTGGTGCTGACCCCGTCGCTTACCGTCAGGTTGAATGTACTGGTTCCTGGAGCGACTCTGGGCACAAGAACGAGCAACTGGCTGAGGTCAAAGGTGAAATCGGTGTAGCTTCCTGCGTTCAATTGGGCGTAGCTTTCTTCGTTGATTAACCCTAAGTTTATTAAGGCTCCTTTCAGGTCGTCTTCCAAGTGGCAAATGTCGAATGAAGCGGGTAGGCCGACCGTGCCCAGCAGTGCTTCAATCGCTCCAGATATGGTAACCTGCAAATTCTTGATGCCATGCTCTGTCCGGATGGTCACATTCTGCAACCCGTCAATAGTTTCGTCTCCGTAGGTACAGTTGTAAGTGACGGGAAGCCCGGTGAAGCTGATGGTCTGTTCGGCAGGGTCATCCGGCCCGGCAGGCTCATCCTGTCCGGAGAAGATGATGTTTTCTACCGGTATCTCTATCGTTTCCCCGTCTTCGGTAAAGGTAAGGTCAACGGTGATGCCGATGGAAAGGTAAGAACCGGTGGCACCGTCTTCCGTCAGGTTGATGAGGAAAGAATCCCCGTTAGTCAGGTTGGCGCTGCCTCCCTCCGCGTCTTCAGGTTTCTGTACGCGGTAGGTGTTGGTGATGAAGTTGCCCTCTTTGGAGGTCGCTTTTATCGATACCGTCAGCTTGTTTTGTTGGACGGGCGTTTTGAAGTAATACTTTTTCCCCGCGTTTTCCTTGGTAAATGTCTGGTTGGCTCCTTCCCCGTTGCTGACGGTGACGGAGTAGTCGTTTTCAAACGCATTGGTAAACGAGGTGGTGGGGTTGACGGATACTTCGATGCAAGCCAGCTTGCACACCACTAGGGTGGTGGTCGATATGCCGGTCTGTATGGTCAGCGTCTGCTTGCCTTCGAAATAAGGGCGTTCGGAAACCGTCACATCCGCGCCGTCGTAGTTATAAGCCGTGACTTCGTACGTCCCGGCTTCCAGGGCGAGGACCACTTTCCCTTTCGAGTTCTTCAAGTCGCTGATGAGGCCGCGTTTCACTTCTTCCTGGGTGTCGGCATCGGTGACAATCAGCGTATAGTTGTTGACGTCCAGCTCTGCCCGGTCGAAATTCCCGTTTATTTCCCCGTTGTCTGTCATCCCGTCGTCCGCGCGGCTGATGAGCGGAGTCTCGTAGAGGGACGATAATTCCAGTTCCAACTGTCCGGCATTTGCCCCGCCGTCATGTTTCCCTAAGATTTCGTCCTTCATTTCGCAAGAGGAAAAGCTTGTTGCCAAGAGGAGGCACAATGCGATGGCATAGTTTATCTTTTTCATGTGCATTCGTTTTTTAGTCCGTTAAATGTAGTCGCCGGGAATGGTGACGGTGATGTCTTCTTCGGTTACGCCGTCGTCTACGGTTATCTCCAAGTCAAACTGTCCGCCTTCCACATCCACTTTGTGGGGCTTGATGGTCAGGGTGTAGGCCACACCGGGTTTGAGCTTGATGCTTTTTTCGGTTTCAAAACCGCTCACCTGTACCAGATCTCCGTCCCTGTCTGTCAGGGCAAGGGTCAGGTTGGCAGTGGTACCGGTATCTCCGGTTTTCAGGTACAATTCCTTGCCCTTGTCTGCCTTGGTCAGGGTGACAGGTGCGTCCATGAACGCCGTTTGGATGCTTACGGCACAGTCCTGGAAGTAGTCCTCAAAGCTGTCGTTGGTATCGGCCCCTTCGTAGGCCACGCGGAACTTGGCATTGGCAGGGCGGCACACCAGTGTTATCATTCGGGTATCTCCTTGGGCCACGGAAAAGGTCTCGCTGCCCTTTACATACAGTTTGTCGTAGCCGGCAGCCACGTCTTCGCCATAAAAGGCGGTCAGCGTGTATGTTTCTCCAAAGTCCACCTCCTGTGTCAGCTCCAGGTCGCTGTAAAGCTGGTTCTGGAAGATGGCGGTTTCGCCTTTGTACAGCGATACCCGGTAGTTGTTTACGTCGGAATAAGTCGATTCATCGATGGCGCGGGTATAAGACAAGTCGGCAGCCAGGTTGATCATGATGGTACCTCCTTGTCCGGCAACATCTGTCCCCTGTTCATTGCTGCATCCGCATAGGTGCATGAGTGTCAACGCTGAAGCGAATGCCCATGCATACTTTTTCATATTCATAAAGTTTATTGTGTATAGGTTGTTTTTTCCGGCTGCAAAGGTGGTTTAATTTACTGAATCCCACAAGGTCAATTTTTCTTTTTTCTGTTCCATCTTTTAACTTTTTCTTGACTTCTTTTGTTGTTAAGTGGGTATTTGGCTTATTTTTCTGTGGAAATCAGTGTTATTTTTTTATATTATATCCTTGCCAATTCTTGCCTGTGTTAAGAAAAATTCCTATTTTTGTAATCACTAACCTGAAAAATGTGCGATTATGCCGGAAAAAGAATTACCTAAAATCGATTTGCCCGAAGATTGGGTGATAGGGACGGACATCAGCAAAGAGTTGTTGTCGCTGTACACCAACTATCCTGTGCGGCTGAAGTGCGAGATATTTGTGTTGTGCATGGATGGGGAAGTGGAGGCATCCGTCAACCTGAATCACATTTCGGTTAGGGGTAATGACGTAATCACGTTGATGCCGGGCACTATTTTCCAGATTCATAAGGTAGAAGGCAACCTGAAAATTTATTTCTTGGGCTTTTCGTCACAGTATGTGGAGCACTCGGACCAGGCCCATTCCATGCTCGAAGCCGTTCTGTTTACTTTGGGAAGGCCGGTCATTGCCCTAAAGTCCGAAGGCGCGCGTATGCTGGAGTCTTACATGCAGTTCCTTATCCGCATGTATGAGTATTTCCCGGAAAAAGTCCGCCGGGAGATTTCTCCAAACTTGTATGCCGACCTTCATAAAGGCATCTCCATCGTGTACAGAAGCCGGAGTGCGGAAAAACTGACCATGTCCAAGAGTGAATTGCTTTGCCGGAACTTCACCCAATTGGTGCTGCAGCATTATAACCGTACGCGGAATGTGGCATGGTATGCGGAGCAGTTGGGCATTACGCATGCCTACTTGAGCACAACGGTCAAACAGGTAACGGGAAGGACCTGCGGTGAGATTATTTCCGCTATGGTGATTATGGATGCGAAGTCGCAGTTGAAGTCCACCCATCTTTCGGTGCAGGACATTGCCGACTCGTTGAATTTTGCCAACATGTCTTTTTTCGGGAAATATTTCAAGCGTTGTGTGGGGATGAGCCCGCTGGAGTACCGCAACAACGGTTGATGCTTCCCGCCTTTACCGGTAGAACCAGCTGAGCAGGGCGTTCAGCCAGCGCCAGCGGAACCTGAACCAGCGCCGTGTGCTGGTCTGCTTGCCGCCGAAGCGAAGGATAAAGTCGCGGTAGCCGTGCCTCCGGAAAGGCAATCCCACGTCCATGAATTCCATGTGCCGGTAGCCCCGCTCCTTGGCATCGTCCAAGGCTTTCCATACGGCAAGGATGCCCGGGTATTGCCGGGCATACGTCTTGCGCATGCCGCCCGAGAACCATAGGTAGGCGCTGTCTTTGGAATAGGTGCACGCGCTCCCCCCGATGACGCGGTTCTTGTAGGTCACCACGAATATTTTGCAGTACTGTCCCTGAATCATGTGCTTCTCCAGCTGTTGGAAAAACTCTTGGTTGGGGAAGTGGCGTCTTATTTTCCAAGAGTACACGTGCCGAAGCATGCGGGAGAAAGCCTTGATTTCTTCCTGTGTATGGGCTTCCTGCACGCGGGCACCGTTCTTCAGTCCCTTTTTTATCTGGCGTATGCGTGAAGCGCTGAACCATTCTTCCGCCTTGTCCACGCTGTGTAGGGAGTTGCGTACCCTTGCCCAGGCGATGGGGAAGTAGCGGTTCTGACGGAATGCTTTGTAACCGAAGCGGGAATCGGACAAATTTCTGAACTCCAAAAGGAAAGATTCACGAGAGGCTTCTTCGGTAAGCCGTTGGAGCATTTCGGCAAAGATGTCTTCCGGCGGAATGCCCGGGTCGAAATATTCGCCGGTACCGAAAACCACGCCAATCTTGATGAGGCCCGGTGGGGTAAGCCTGTGGCTCTTGCGCAAAGTGGCCAATAGTTTTGCCACGACCCGTCCGTCCACGGATGCCACAATAAGCAAGGGAGTATAACCCGGAGTGACTTCATACGTGTGGAACAATTCGGTGGAGTGGAAAGTATCAGTCCCCGGCAATTCGGGAATCCGGTTTCCCTGGCGGTATGTTGTCAGTTTCAACATGTCTGCAAAGATAACAATAATCCCGGAAATGCCTACAGCAGGAAAGTTTTTTAGAGCCTGTTTAATTTTTGCGTAGTTACATTTTGAGGATTGTTTCCGAGGATATTCTTCTGCGGTTATTCGTTACGTAGCGGGCTACGTGACAAATCTTGCCAAAGGTGCCTGATGGCGCTTAGCGGGTGGTAGAGCAGCATGCGCGGGCCGGCGTAGCGCATCACGGCCTGTATCCGGCGGCGCATCTCCGGCTTGTAGCAATGCACAGTGCAGTGGCGGCAGGTATTTTTCCTTTCTCCAAAAGGGCAGTGCGATAGGCGTCCATCCACGTATGCCAGCAGTTCCTGGCATTGGGGACATAGTTCCCGGTTACCTTCCTTCTTCCGGCAATACAGGCGTATCATTTGTCCGGCTGTTTTCTTTTCTCGGTCAATTCGGTTCATAACTTCGCAAAGGTAGGGTTTTCTTTGTTTTTTCATACCTTTGCCCGGAAATATATAGGAATTTATGGATTTGCCTCTGTCTTTTATCGAACAAATCACCGCCTTGTTGGGGCATGAAGAAGCCGGTAGACTGGCCCAGACCTTGCAAGGCGCCCCCCTTACCAGCATACGCCTGAATGCCGCCAAGTGTCGGGAAGTGCCGGCGGACATGTCCCCGCTGCGTCGTGTCCCCTGGTGTGATACCGGTTATTACCTCGGGCAACGCCCGTCTTTTACTTTCGACCCCCTTTTGCATGCCGGTGCGTACTACGTGCAGGAAGCCTCCTCCATGTTTGTCGGGCAGGCGGTGCGTGCATACTTGCCTTCGGATAGCTCCGTAGCGGTGCTCGACCTTTGTGCCGCACCGGGGGGCAAGTCCACCCTGTTGCGCAGCCTGTTGCCCGGGGGCAGCCTGTTGGTGGCCAACGAAGTGGTGCGTTCCCGTGCCCAGATATTGGTGGAAAATCTGGTGAAGTGGGGGCATCCGGACGTGGTGGTTACCCACAACGACCCGTCGGATTTCGCCCCACTGGCAGGATGTTTCGACGCCATACTGGCCGACGTGCCTTGTTCCGGTGAAGGCATGTTCCGCAAAGACCCGGCCAGCGTGGACGAATGGAGCCCGGCGAATGTCGAGGTCTGCTGGCAGAGGCAACGCCGCATTTTGTCCGACATCTGGGGATGCCTTAAACCGGGAGGTCTCTTGCTCTACAGTACCTGTACCTACAACAGCAAGGAAAACGAGGAAAATGTCCGTTGGATAAGGAATGAATGGGGGGCGGAAGTCTTGCCGTTGCAGGTGCCGTCCGATTGGGGGATAACCGGCAACCTGCTTCCGGAGGAAAATTTCCCGGTCTATCGCTTTTTCCCTCACCGTACGCCGGGTGAAGGATTCTTCCTGGCAGTCCTGCGTAAGCCTGATGCCGGAGAGGACGGCCGTATGTTTTCTTTCCGTCGGGGAAAAAAGGTTGGGGCAGACAAGCGGAAAGGCGTGAAAAATGCCCCTGCTTTTTCCAAGGAGCAATTGCGGCTGGTGCAAGGCTGGTGCGACTTGCCTGATGGTTACGCTGTGCAGGTGCAGGATGACACTGCCTTTGCTTTCCCCCAGGCATGGGAGCCGTTGCTCGACGCCCTGCGCTCCTCTTTGCACGTCCTTCATGCCGGAGTCCCGCTTGCCCGCCTCAAAGGAAAAGACCTGGTGCCGTGCCATGCCCTGGCCTTGTCGACGGTCTTGTGCCGCCGGGCGTTCCCTTGTTGTGAGTTTGACTACCGGCAGGCCATTGCTTACCTGCAACGGGAGGCCGTCCAACTTCCGTCTGGCACCCCCTCCGGCTTTGTCCTGGCTACTTATCATGATTTCCCCTTGGGTTTCCTGAAGAACATCGGCAACCGTGCCAACAACCTTTATCCACAGGAGTGGAGAATCCGGAAGGCATTGAGAACTGATAGTTGACATTTGGTAATTTTGTTTAACAAACCATCTACCTATCCGCTCCTTACCTTCTCCTTACCCTCTCCTTATCTGCTCCTTTTGTCCGTCCTCGCTATGGAAAGGAAAAATAGCGGACAAAATAATGAGATGCCATTGCCGGGATGAAGTGACCGGCAATGGCATCTCTACAGTTTTGCTTCGCCAACTGGCGTGTATTTTGAGGGCGTCTTATAGCCGGCTTTTGTACAGCCGCGCCATGGCTTTGTGGTACTGGTTTTCCAATTGGAGCAGGTTGCCCTTGCTTTGGTAGACGACGGATACTTCCACGAAGTACTCTATCATGCTGATTTCCCCTCCCTCCAAGGCTTGGCGCAGTAAAGCCAGGTCTTGTTGGCGGGAAAGGGTGCGGCTGTATTCTTCCATCGAGGCATGCAGGCTTCGGGCTTCATCGTAGCATTGGCGGAGGTTGGCTACGGCCTTCAGCCTTGCGTCTTCTTTCCGGTAGTTTGCGCTGAGCGATTGGGCTTTGGCAAGTTTTACCTTGCCGCGGTTTTCAAACAAGGGGAAAGAAAAGCCCACGACGATGCCGTTGAGCGGGTGGCGGGTTTCTGTGTTGCGCCGGTATCCCAACTCCAGCTTGGGAAGCCAGCCTTGCTTGCTTACCGAGATTTGCTTGTCTGCCGCCAGGCTTTCTTCCTGGAGGGCTTGTAGGGACGGGTCGCTGGCCAGGAGTTCGTCGCACAGGGGAACGAAGTCCTGGGGCAGGGGGACAGGGGTATATTCCGTCAGTCCCATGGCGTTCCACCAATCTTTCGTAGGGTCGGGTGCCAAGGGGATGCCTCCGTTCAGGGTCGTGAGTTGGCTGAGGGCGTTTTCGAGGGCAATGCGGTTGGCGCGCGATTCGGTACGGACGTTGAGCAGTTCGAGATTGATTTTGTTGGTTTCCACCGCGTTGGCATCGCCCGTTTCCAGACGTTGGTTGTAGAGTGAAGCCAGGTCTTCGGCATTCCGGAGGCGTTCATCGAGCAAAGCTTGTTGCTTGTGCAGGCAGATGATGTCCAGACACAGTTCCTTGGCTTGGAGCAGCACTTGTTGGCGCAGGTCGGAAACCTGGGCGTCAAGGGCATTGGCTCGCAGGCGGTTCACTTTCCCCCGGGTGGCGTAGAGGGAAGGGAAGTCGAATCCTTGCGAGATGACCAGCTCGCCTACGGTAATGTTTTTGTCGTCCGAGTCCCACAGGTGGGAGTAGGACAGGGAGGGATTGGCGAGGTTGTTGCTTGCGCGCGCCTCCAACTTTTGTGAGGAAGCATCGTGCGCATTGGCCTGAAGCAGGGGATTGTTGGCCTCGATGCTATGCAGTATGGCATCGATTCCTGCTTGTGCCCATGCCCCCGGCAGGGACGCCAGGGTGAACAGGGCGAGTATCAGTATTCTTTTGGTTTTCATGCTTTTTTATGGTGTAATGATAGGTAAACGATGGGAATGATAAACCCGTTGAGGAAAGTTGAGGTGAGCAATCCGCCCAATATGACTTTTGCCATGGGGCTTTGTATCTCGTTGCCGGGCAGGTCGCCCCCTACGGCCAGCGGGATAAGTGCCAGCGCGCTGCACAGGGCCGTCATCAGGATAGGATTGAGACGGTCCAGTGAACCGCGTATCACACTGTCGTACACCGGGTAGCCCTCTTCCTGCTGGAGGTGGTTGTAGTGGCTTACGAGCAACATGCCGTTGCGGGTGGCGATGCCAAACAACGAAATGAACCCGATGATGGCGGGAATGCTGACCTCGCCGGTGGTGATGAGCAGGGCAAATACGCCTCCTATCAATGCCAAGGGCAGGTTGATGAGGATAACGGCGCTTTCTTTCAGGCTGCGGAACTGGTGGTAGAGCAGCAGGAAGATGATGACGATGGCCATGGCGGAGGTGAGGGCCAACGTGCGGCTTGCAGCCTGCTCGCTCTCGAATTGTCCTCCGTATTCCACATGGTAGCCTTCGGGCAAGTGGATGCGTTGGGCAATGCGTTCCTGTATGTCGGCTACAGTGCTTCGCAAATCGCGGTCTTGCACATTGGCGGAGATTACGATTTTCCGTTTCACGTTTTCCCGGCTGATGGTGTTGGGTCCCATGGCCGAGCGGATGTCCGCTACATAGCTGAGGGGCACTTGTTTGCCATCACCGGTGTCAATCATCAGGTCGCGGATGCGTTCTGCCTTGTTGCGTTCGGCATCGTCCACACGGACGGTGAGATTGAATGTCTTTCCTTGTTCGTACACTTGCGATACGGCTTCCCCTGCCAGGCATACGCGGACATATTCGGCGAACTGGGGAAGGGTAATGCCATAGCGTGCCAGCATCTGGCGGCGCGGTTCGATGACCAGCTGTGGGCGTTCTATCTGTTGCTCTACGTTGAGGTCGGCCACGCCGGGAACGTCGCGGATGGCATCACGTATTTCGCCTCCCAGGCGGAACATGCGATTGAGGTCATCGCCGAAGAGCTTGATGGCAATGTTGGCCTGTGTACCGCTCAGCATGGCGTCGATGCGGTGGCTGATGGGTTGTCCTATCTCGATGATGGCACCGGTGATACCGTTCAGCTTCTCGCGCACTTCGGCGGTGAGTTCGCTCCGGCTTCGGCCTTTCAATTCAAAGGGGGCTTCCAGTTCGCTGACGTTCACGCCCAAGGCATGCTCGTCCAGTTCGGCGCGTCCTGTCTTGCGCGCCACGGTCTGTATTTCAGGGATGGACATCAGCAATTCTTCGGCACGCTGCCCGATGCGGTCACTCTCTTCGAGCGAAATGCCGGGCAGGGTAGACACATTGATGGTGAACGACCCTTCGTTGAACGGGGGCAGGAACGAGCGTCCAAGGGTAAAGAAAAGTCCTAATGCCACGATGAACAGGGCCACGGTGCCGATGACCATTGCCCTTCCGTGCCGCAACGCTTTCATTAATGCCACTTCGTACACTTGTTTCAGGTATCGGGCTATTTTTGACTCGGACCCGGAGGCGTTTCCGGACGGGAGAACTTTCTTGTCGTTTTTGCCTTTCAACAGGTAGGAACAGAGCACAGGCGTCAAGGTCAGTGCTACCAGCGTGGATGCTGCCAAGGCTGTGATGAAGGCAATGCCCAAGGGTACCAGCATGCGTCCTTCCATGCCGCTGAGGAAGAACAGGGGCATGAAACATACGATGATGATGAGTGTGGAGTTGAGGATAGGCATGCGCACTTCGCGTGAGGCTTGGAATACCAGTTCCTTGATGGGCAGGCGCTGTTCGGGCGGGAGCAGGCGGTTTTCGTGCAGGCGGCGGTAGACGTTTTCCACGTCGACGATGGCGTCATCTACCAGCGAACCGATGGCGATGGCCATACCTCCGAGGCTCATGGTGTTGATGGTGAGTCCCATGTAGTGCAGCACTAACAGGGACATGACGAGCGAGAGCGGGAGGGTGACGAGCGAAATCAGGGTGGTGCGCACGTTGGCAAGGAAGAGAAACAGAACGATGACCACAAAGATGCCGCCTTCTACCAATGACTTCTTGACATTGCCGATGGAACTTTCTATGAAGCGGCTTTGGCGGAAAATGTCGGTGGACACATGTACGTCTGCCGGGAGGTTTTTCCGCAGGTCATCCAAGGCGGTTTCCAAGTGTTTGGTCAGTTCGAGGGTGCTGGTGGCCGGTTGCTTGGTCACGGTAAGCAACACGGCGGGTTTTCCCCGTTCGGAGGCGGTGCCCAGTTTGGGCGTTTGCGCCCCGATGCGTACGTGGGCGATGTCTTCCAGCAAGACGGGATGGCCGGCGAGTTGTTTTACTACGGCTTTCCCCAGCTCTTCAGTCCGGGTGGTGGCAGTAAGCCCCCGTACGATGTATTCGTTGCCGTATTCGTAAATCACGCCTCCGTTGGCATTGAGGTTCATGCCCCGGGTGGCTTCGAGTACTTCACTCAAGGTTACTCCGTTGTGGCGCATGCGTTCGGGGTCAATCTGAATCTGATATTCTTTTACATCTCCACCCAGTACGGCCACTTGTGCCACGCCTCCGGTGGACAGCAGCCGTGGGCGGATGGTCCAGTCGGCAAGTGTGCGCAGGTCGAGCATGGAGGTGGAGTCGGCCGTGAGTCCCACGATGAGCATTTCGCCCAGGATGGATGATTGTGGACCCAGTGTAGGTTTGCCCACGCCTTGGGGAAGGTCATCGGCGGCTTCGTTCAGCTTTTCGCTCACGATTTGCCGGGCAAGGTAGATATCGGTATCCCAATCGAACTCTACCCACACTACAGAGAAGCCCGTAGTAGAGGAGGAGCGTACGCGGCGCACGTGGGTGGCTCCGTTGACGGCAGTCTCGATGGGAAAGGTGACGAGTTGTTCCACTTCTTCTGCCGCCATTCCTCCGGCTTCAGTCATGACGACCACGGTGGGGGCGGTAAGGTCGGGGAATACATCGACTTCGGTATGTAGGGCAGTGTAGGTGCCGCCTACCAGCAAGAGCATTGATGCTACGAGCACCAGGATGCGGTTGTGCAGGGAAAAATGTATGATTTTGTCGAGCATAATTTTTACTTGAGTGTTTAGCAGTCAGTGCCTGGCGGTTAATTGCCGGGCATTATCCGCTAATCGTTAGGGTGATGTGTTAATGTTCATGCGTATGTGGGGGGATGGCGCTGGTGGCTCCTGCCAATTTTACCTGGTAGGCTCCGCGGGTCACGATGCGGTCGCCTGCTTTTACGCCTGAGTGTATCAATACTTGTTTGCCATTGTCCGCACCGAGTTCTACGAGTTGTTTTTCGTAGCATTCTTCGTCCAGTTGACGGTAGACAAAGAAGCTTCCTTGTTCTTCGGTAAGTGCACTATGGGGCAGGGCGATGGCATCTTCGATAGGTTGGGAAAGGAGGTAGACTTCTACGAATGACCCCGGTATCACATCGTCCCGATTGTCAAACTCAAAGGTGACGGGTATGTAATAACCGTTGTCGCCTCCTGTGGCTTTGCCATACGACAGGAAACGTCCGTTCAAGTCATCAAGGCTATACACTTGGTCGTTGTAGGGGGTGCCGAAGTGGGCGGAGGTGATGTGGGGGAGGTCGGCATAATATCTTTCAGAGATATCGGCACGCAGGAAGAGCTTGCGGTTTTGTGTGATGCTGACCAAAGGTTGCCCCATTTGTACGAAGTCTCCTTCTTTTACCAGCAGGCTTTTCACGTATCCTCCGATGGGGGCGCTGACCGTTTGTCCTTCAGAGGTATGGTTGCGTGCCACAGCTTCGTAGCTGATGCGTGCGTTTTCATAGGTTTGCCGGGCTTGGGCGAAAGCTTTTTCGGACACGATGCGGCTTTCCACCAGTGCTTTCATGCGTTCGTATTCTTGTTTGGCCGTTTCATAATTGACGCGTGCCTTTTGTACGGGGTCGCCTTCTGCCATGTGGCGGGATGATAGGGTAAGCAGGGGGCTTCTGGCAGAAACCGTCATGCCTTCGGTTACTCTTCCACGGAAGGATACTACGCCTGATACGGGGGCTACGGCCATCCGTTCGTCACCTTGGGCAGCGAGTATCTGTCCGCTGGTGGGAATGACTTGACGGAAGGTTTGGGGTTGGATGGTACTTACTTCCACGCCGGCGGCTTGTGCCTGTTCGGGGTGAAGTACAATCTCGTTGGTTCCTGCATGGGAAGCGTGTGGCTCCTCCACGGAATGTTCGTGCCTTTCTGATACATTGTGGCAAGATGCCAGCAGGGCGATGCCCACGGCACTGGTAAAAAGAAGTTTTTTCATTCTGATATGTGGTTATGATTGTTCTTGCGTTAGTAAATCCGTTTGCAAAAGTAGGGGATAGAGGCATGCAACCGGGTTGCAATTATCCGGTGTACACTCTTTTCCCGGAGAAATGCGGGTATTTATGCAAGAGTGGGAGGGGCACGCATGCCCAAGGCGTGCCTTCTGTACTTGTCGTAGAGGGGACACGATGTGGGGTATTCTTCTTCCGCGTGGAGGTTGTTGGTGTCAGGTGCGGAGAAGCTGGAGTGTGTGCGTCCGTCTGAGAGTAGGGAGAATACGGCGGGATGCGACCAGGTGTCGTCTGCAGGTGAGGGGGCTTGTTGGAAGAAGTGGGTGGTGATGCATCCGGTGTTGCAACAGCAATGTTCTGTATCTTTCCCTTCGCTGGTGTGCGTGGGGCAACATGCGGAGGCGATGTCATTCTTCATGCAAAGCATTCCGTCGGCATGGTGATGGTGGGGAATAACGGGCACTACCAGCATCCATAGGCAGATGAGGCTTAAGAAACAGGCTATGTGTCCGCGGAAAATCATTTTTCTTTTTGGGGTGGTTAATTGCCGTTTGTTTCCAATGAATCTTTTTTCATGCGTTCTTCCAAGAACCGTATTTTTACGTGGCATTCCTCAAGCTTGCTTTGGATTTGGGCGATGGAGGTAAGTACTTGCCCCAGCTCTTGGATGGCGGATGCTGCCTGGCGGTCGTTGCGGGTGAGGGAAGTTTTATAGGTGCGGTCGCCCAAGAATTCCACTTGTAGGTTTTTGTCTTTATGCAGGGTCACGAAACTGATGACATCACCGTCCGCTCCCAGTTTATAGTCGGCTTTCTCGATGTGTTCGCCAAGGTCGGTCGTTTCGTAGCTGTCGGGCGAGGTAGGGGTTTGCGCATAGGTGCCGTCGGGGGCGGTTACACGTACGGCGGTGTGGTGTATGGGCGTACGTCCGCAATAGATGGAGGTCATGCTGACTGTTCCCCGTTCGTTTACCTGGAAGCGCAGGAAAGAGCGGTGCAGATTTTTTTCGATAACTTGTGAGGGATGAAAGTAGATGCCTGTCTGTTGGTATTCTTCGTCTTTTTCGAAAGCATAGCGGGGTTTCATCTGCTCCAGTTTGGCTTGTTCGCTGGACAGAAGGCTGTCCAAGTATGCAACGGTGTGTTGTTGGCGTGCCAATTCGACCTTGCGCATCAGCCTGTTTCCTGCTTTGCGGACTTCAAATGCCTTGGGGTAGAGTAACTTGATGCTGTCTATCTGTGCCTGTGCTTCGTCATATCGCCCTTGGTTGAAGGCTTGCGTGGCCAGTTCCAGTTTTTGGGCGGCTTTTTTCCCGGTGTTGTCGCATGCCGACATGAGACATGCCAAAAGGAGAACCACCAGAGGGAGGAGTAGATGCTTTTTCATGTTGTGAAAAGGGCTTATTCGTTTTTTCTTCGCGCAAAAATAGCAAGATTTTACGTATCTTTGCGCCATTTATTAAAGAAAATATGATAGAGCTGACCCAAGAAGATTTGAGGAAGTGTTTGGATAAACCCATATTCCGGCAGATATCCCAAGTGGCGGATGGACTGGGCTTGGAGTGCTATGTGGTAGGGGGCTACGTGCGTGACCTTTTCTTGCAACGTCCTTCAAAAGACATTGATGTAGTGGTGGTAGGCAGCGGCATCCGTATGGCCGAGGCTTTGGCGGAGAAACTGGGAAAGGGAGCCCATGTGTCGGTGTTCAGAAACTTTGGTACTGCGCAGTTGAAGTGGCGTGACACGGAGGTGGAGTTTGTAGGTGCAAGGCGGGAGTCGTATACTCATGATTCGCGTAAGCCCGTAGTGGAAGACGGCACGCTGGAAGATGACCAAAACCGTCGCGACTTTACCATCAATGCCTTAGCCATATGCCTGAATCAAGCGCGTTACGGCGAGTTGGTAGACCCTTTCGGTGGACTGGATGACTTGCGTGAGAAAAACATCCGTACTCCCCTTGATCCTGATGTGACTTTCAGCGATGACCCCTTGCGCATGATGCGTGCCATACGCTTTGCTACCCAACTGAAATTTTATATCGATGATGATACTTTTGAGTCCCTTTGTCGTATGAAGGACCGTATCGCTATCATTTCACGTGAGCGCATAGCCGACGAACTCAATAAGATACTGCTTTCTCCCCAGCCTTCGCGCGGATTTATCGACTTGGAACGTTCCGGGCTTTTGGAACTCATCTTCCCTGAGCTGGCTGCTCTGCAAGGCGTGGAAACGAAAAACGGGCGGGCACACAAAGACAATTTTTACCACACGCTGGAAGTTGTGGACAACGTAGCCCGCACCTCTGACAACCTGTGGCTGCGGTGGGCAGCTCTGTTGCACGATATTGGAAAACCGGTCACCAAACGTTGGGATCCCCGTGCGGGATGGACTTTCCACAATCACAACTATGTGGGTGAGAAAATGATACCTTCCTTGTTCCGCAAGATGAAGCTTCCTATGAATGAGAAGATGAAGTATGTGCAAAAACTCGTAGGCTTGCATATGCGCCCTATCGTGATAGCTGACGAGGAAGTGACTGATTCTGCTGTGCGGCGCCTGCTTTTCGAGGCAGGCGATGACATTGATGACCTTATGGTTTTGTGTGAGGCGGACATCACCTCGAAGAATTCTGAGCGCAAGCGCCGGTTCTTGGATAATTTTCGCTTGGTGCGCCAGAAACTGAAAGACTTGGAGGAACGCGACCGTATCCGCAACTTCCAGCCTCCTGTGGACGGGGAGGAAATCATGAGAACTTTCCACTTACCCCCTTGTGCACAGGTCGGGCAACTTAAGAGTGCCATTAAAGACGCTATTTTGGATGGTATCATCCCCAACGAGCATGAAGCCGCCCGTACCTACATGATGCAGAAAGCGAAGGAAATGGGGCTTTTTGTTTAAAAGTAAAACGGTGTGGAATTTTTGGGTTTCCCACACCGTTTTTTTTAGATTTTTCAATTTTACCCTTATGTGGTATAGAGGGCTCAATTGCTATTTCCCAACTTGTTTTATACGATTCCTTGCGCCATCATGGCTTTGGCCACTTTCATGAAGCCGGCGATGTTGGCTCCTTTGACGTAGTTGACGTAGCCGTCGGGTTCGGTGCCGTACTTCACGCAGTTTTCGTGGATGTTCTCCATGATGGAGTGCAGTTTTTGGTCTACCTCTTCGGCACTCCAGGAGAGACGTTCGGAGTTCTGCGTCATTTCCAGACCGCTGACGGACACACCGCCTGCATTGGCAGCCTTGCCCGGGGCGTAGAGAATCTTGGCTTCTTGGAAAATGCGGATGGCTTCGGGGGTGGAGGGCATGTTGGCTCCTTCGCTTACGGCAATTACACCGTTGGCTACCAATTTCTTAGCATCCTCGCCATCGATTTCATTTTGCGTAGCCGAGGGCAGTGCAATGTCTGCCTTTTCGCCCCAAGGACGTGCACCGGCAACATATTTCACGCCAGGATATTGTTCGGCATACTCGCGGATACGGCCACGGTAGAGGTTTTTCAGTTCCATGATGTAGTCCAACTTGGCGCGGTCAATACCTTCGGGATCGTAGATGTAACCGTCAGAGTCGCTCATTGTCAGTACCTTACCGCCCAGTTGGAGTACTTTTTCGGCGGTGTATTGAGCCACATTACCTGCACCGGAAATGAGGACAGTCTTACCTTTGAGGTCCATGCCTTTGGTCTTAAGCATTTCCATGAGGAAGTAAACATTGCCGTAGCCGGTAGCTTCGGGGCGGATGAGCGAGCCGCCGAATTCCTGACCTTTACCGGTGAGCACACCGCTAAACTCGCGCGTCAATTTTTTGTACATGCCGAACATGTAGCCTACTTCACGTCCACCAACGCCTATGTCGCCGGCAGGTACGTCAATGTCGGGACCAATGTGGCGACCCAACTCAAGCATGAAGGCTTGGCAGAAGCGCATCACTTCGGCGTTGCTCTTGCCGCGAGGTGAGAAGTCAGAACCGCCCTTTGCGCCACCCATGGGCAGGGTAGTGAGTGAGTTCTTGAAAGTCTGCTCGAAAGCAAGGAACTTCAGGATGCCCAAGTTGACCGATGCATGGAAGCGGATACCGCCTTTGTAGGGGCCAATGGCGTTGTTGTGTTGTACGCGGTAACCCATATTGGTCTGTACTTGACCTTTGTCATCTACCCAAGTGACGCGGAATTGGTATACGCGATCGGGGATGCAGAGGCGCTCGATGAGGTTGGCCTTTTCAAACTCAGGGTGCTTGTTGTATTCTTCTTCGATAGTGGAGAGTACTTCTTCTACCGCTTGATGATACTCCGGTTCGCCGGGGAATCGTCTTTTCAAGTCTTCTAATACCTTTGCTGCATTCATAACATGTAGTTTTTAAGTAATGATATTGGTTTTAAAATGAATCCTAAATAATTCTTTTTTTAATCTCTTGGTAAGCTTATCTCTTGATTTCGGTTGCAAAAGTATATATAAATCTCTACTTCGCAAACAAATTAGAAAGTTTTTTGCAAAGAATGCGTTAATTTGTTGCTTTTCTCCTTTGCTTTCGGGTGAAAATGTTATTTGCAACCGGGCGGTGGTTTATTCCATGTACATAACTTTATAGGGCGGGCATAGAAAACGCCCCGAAAGGGTTTCTTGTTTTCCTTCCGGGGCGATGGGTTTAGAATGGTGATGAGTGAAGTGTGTGTTTCTCTCTTTTTATTTTTCCGCTTGGAACTTGCGGCTCACTTTCATCAGGTTGGTGGCATAAGTTACCACGTTTTGTGCTTCTTGTATCATGGTGAGGTACACCATGCTTACTTTGATGCTTCCTTTTTGACCTTGGATGCGTTGCAGTTCCTCGCGTTTCAGATGCGAAAGTTGTCCGTTGAGGTCATTGCTCTTCCGGATTTCCTCGTCCAAATGAGCGTAGTCATTGCTTTCCAGCGTCTGTTGGCAATTTTGGAGCAGGTAGGTGATGTCTTCCGTGATGTCGGCAAATTCGCCTTTTTGTATGGCGTTCAGCGGCTTGAAGTTGTTGTCGATATGCTCCAGACAAGGCTCGCACAGGCGCCCGATGCTATATACCAGTTCGCTGGCAAAGTCGTTGCCTTGGTAGTAATAGAGGCCTTTCTCAAGTACGGTGTTGTTATCCAGGCGGCTCATGGCCAGGGTTCCGGTGCGTTTCATCTGTTTGATGAGTTGCTTCTCGAATTTCACCGAGCCCATGGAGCGGCGCAGCCCGCGCAGGTTTTCGTGCAGGAAAGAGGTGACGGTGCGTTCGAAATTCTCTTTGGCGAAGGCAAGCACTTTCACAAGCTCTTCCCGGGTGTGCTCGCGCAGGAGGTTGAGCACTTCGGCGTTGTCAGTACTTTGCATCATTTGGCGCACTTTATCGCTGGCCTTCTCTTTCTGCTTGCGTTTTTTGAACATCACCTGGCTGTGGAAAAGGGCGTAGACGGCTACGGCTATTAGTACCAGGATGGCTACGGTGCCTCCGAAGTGGATGATTAATGCCACGAAGAAACAGATGGTGAATGCTGCTCCGGCTGTGATGAACCATCCGCCTATGACGCTCAGTACGCCTGTGATGCGGTACACGGCCGAGTCACGTCCCCAGGCACGGTCGGCAAGGGAGGTACCCATCGAAACCATGAAAGTGACATAGGTGGTGGATAGAGGTAATTTTAACGATGTGCCCAGCGCGATAAGCAGACCCGAGAGTACGAGGTTAACCGAGGCACGTACCAAGTCGAAAGCGGCACCGTCTTCCAGTGTCAATTCTTCTTTGCGGAAGCGGGAGTCAATCCATGCCTTGGTGCGCTCGGGCAGCATCTTGTTGATGGCGTTCGACAGAGTAAGGCTGAAACGCACCAGTTTACGGGCGATGGGGGTACTTCCGAAGCCTTCTTCGCCTTCGTCCTGGCGGGCGAGGGATACTTCGGTCTGAATGACGTTGTGTGCTTTCTTCGATGTCCACAAAGCGTATACCATCACAGCGCCTGCGCCGAAGAGGAAGTACCACGGCGTCTTGGCCGAGTCAAGCAGTGAGGTCATCAGGAAACCTCCGGGGCCTGCGTCAAGCCCGTTGGCCATGTAGTCTTGGTAAGCGGAGTAGCCGGCCAAAGGCACACCGATGAAGTTTACCAGGTCGTTGCCTGCAAAGGCCAGAGCCAAGGCGAAGGTACCCATCATGACTACAATCTTCAGCACGTTGACGCGACACCAGTGGAGTATCTGCATCAAGATGGTGAAGAATACCAGCATGCCGATGACGAGGAATCCGGTGTTGTCGTGAATCCAGGCATTCAGTTCGGGAGTCATGAACGAACTGTCCTTCAACCCCTTGATGAGCATGAAGTACACTATACTCGTGGCGGCAATGCCTCCGAAGATGGCGATGCTGTACTTGAGGTGCTTCTTGAAGTTGTAGGTGAAGATGGCGCGCGTAATCCATTGTACCAGCATACCGAAGAAGAAAGCAATGGCCACTGAGACGAAAATGGCCATGATAACCGTCAAAGCCTTGTCCGTATTAATGAGTTGGCCCATGTTCACACTGTCATCGCCCAATGTCTTGATGAGTGCTAGGGCGAACGTGCCACCCAGTAGTTCGAATACCATTGATACTGTGGTCGAGGTGGGCAAGCCCATGGTATTGAATACGTCAAGCAGCACCACGTCCGTCAGCATCACGGCCAGTAGGATGCACATCACTTCTTCGAAGTAAAAGTATTGAGGCTGGTAGATACCATGTCTGGCAATATCCATCATGCCATTACTGAGAGCTGCTCCTACGAACACGCCTATGCTGGCGATGATGAGCATGGTTTTGAACTTGGCCGCCCTTGAACCGACGGACGAGTTGAGGAAGTTTACCGCATCGTTGCTCACTCCCACTATCAGGTCGAATACGGCGAGCACTCCGAGGAAAATGACGATGCATAGATAGATTGTTTCCATGTAAATATATGTATAAAAATGTTGTTTTTTCCGCGTGCAAAAGAACGGAAAGTGTGTTGCAAGGGAATGTCATACATGTTACAATCGTGTTACAAAACGGGGCTTTATCGCCGATGCCAAAGTGTTGTTTTATTCGGAGTGGGGTAGATAACTATGGATTTTTTCCTTCAAGTAGTCGTAAAAAGCGTATTGCGCCCTGTTTTTTTCTTGTTTGGGATGGGGTGATTTCCACAGGTTGTGTAAATGACTGTCCACGAAGCAGGCCTTACGTTTGTCGGCCAGTTGGATAGTAAGCATGTCGGTCAGTTCTTTCTTCAAATCAGGGTCGAGTACGGGGGTTACGGCTTCGATGCGCCTGTACAGGTTGCGTTTCATCCAGTCGGGCGATCCTATGAAGAGTTTAGGTTTCCCTCCTCCGCCGAAGTACCATACGCGGGCATGTTCAAGGAATGTGTCCACAAGGCGTGTCACTCGTATGTTGCGGCTATACTCCTGTCCCGGTACTAAACAACAGATGCCACGTACAATGAGGTCAATCTGTACTCCCGCTTCCGAGGCTTCGTAAAGGAGGTCTATCATGGCCGGATCTTGCAAGGCGTTCATCTTGAGAATAATACGCCCTCCCCCTGTGTTTTTTGCGAAGTTCATTTCATTGTAGATGAGCTGTCTGAGTATGGGTATGAGGTTGAATCGTGCCACGAGCAGGCGGTGGAAGACGGGTGTTTCTTCTTTGCCTCTAAGAGTGCGGAACAGGGTGTGCAGGTCATTCACCAGTACGCGGTTGGCGGTGAACAGGCCGCAATCGGCATAGAGCGTGGCAGTCTTTTCATTGAAATTGCCTGTGCTGATATAGGCATATCCGGGCATTTTATGCCTTGTGGAAGGATCGCGCCTCAACACGAGGGCTACTTTGGCATGTACCTTTAATCCCGGAAGGCTATATAAGATGCGTATGCCCGAAGCTTCCATCAATTGGGCGGTGGCCAAGTTGTGCTCTTCATCGAAACGCGCTTTGAGTTCAACGAATACGGTGACCCGTTTCCCGTTTCTTGCGGCAGCTATCAGGGTGTTGATGACGGCCGAGTTGTCTGCCACGCGGTATTGGGTGAGCATGATTTCGTGGGTGAAGGGATCGGTGGCTGCCTCATGGAGGAATTGCAGGAAGTGTCCGAACGAGTGGTAGGGATAGTGTAGTAGAAGGTCTTTCTGTTCCACACGGCGGAAGATGGAGTCGAGTTCGGCTATCACCATGGGTTGGGGCTTTCCGGGCAACTGTTTCAAGGTACTGGGTAGGGGCAGGCGGCGGAGGTCTTCCAAGTTGAGGTGTTTGTCGCCGGGCACCAGTTCGCGTCTGTCTATATGGTAAGCATCCATGAGGAAGGCTAAATAGTCGGCTGGCATGGCCCTGTCATAAACAAAGCGGCAGATAACACCTGTCTTCCTGCGTTTTACCTTCTCGAGTACCTGCTCAATAAGTTGGGGGGCATTGGCTATTCCTTCATCAATTACGATATCCGCATCGCGAGAAATCTTGATGCAATAAGCCGATTCTACTTCATAGCCGGGGAAAATGACATCAAGGTTGGCCTTGATGATATCTTCCAAGTACATTATGTAATAGGTATTTTTTAGACGCGGAAGTTCCACGAAGCGTGGGGCTTTGCTATAAGGCAACTTCATGACAAAGTATTCGAGGTCTTCCCTTTGCTTGGGTTTGACCTGTACAGAGAGGTAAAGCCTGTCATTGCGTAAGAAGGAAACCACCTTGTCCCTGCCTACGGGTACCGGAGCGAGATAGGGCAGTACTTCTTCGCGGAAAAAGGTGCGTACAAAGGCTTGGTGCTCGGGAGCTTGTACCTCTTGTCGGCTTTGAAAGAATATCACGTGAGCGCGTCTTAGGGCGGGTAATAGTTTTTGTTCGAAGATGCGCACGCGTTCTTCCAACTGGCGGTTCACTTCTTGGTTAATCTCCTCCACCAATTCTATGGCCTCTTGTACCGATTCAGGGCCATCGGCAGGAATTTTCCCGGTAGCTACGGCCTTATGGTCGGCTACGCGCACTTTGTAGAATTCCTCCAGGTTGGATGAATAGATGGAGATGAAGTTCAGCCTTTCGCCCACGGGAAGGGTGTCGTCATCGGCCTCGAGCAGTACCCGGTAGTTGAATGATAGCCAGCTGATGTCCCGCTTGAAGTATTGGTAATCCATAGCTTTCGATGTGTATGAGGATAAGGTTTTCTCCGCAAATATACTATCTTTGCAGAGAAAAACAACCTTGTGGCATGAAGAAAATAGGATTGCTTTCGGATACACACGGGTACTGGGATGACAAGTACCTGCATTATTTTGAGCCGTGTGATGAGATTTGGCATGCGGGCGACATTGGCTCGCTTGATTTGGCCATGCGCTTGGCGGATTTCCGTCCCCTACGTGCCGTGTATGGTAATATTGACGGGCAAGAGGTTCGTCGTTTGTATCCCCAGACCTTGAGGTTTATGGTAGAAGGAGCCGAAGTCTTGATGAAACACATTGGCGGCTATCCCGGGCATTACGACCCTTCCATACGCGGAAGCCTGTTGGTAAAACCGCCCCAGCTTTTTATAAGTGGTCATTCACATATCCTCAAGGTGCAGTACGACAAGACCTTGCGCATGCTCCATATTAATCCGGGAGCAGCAGGCATCAGCGGTTTTCACAAAGTGCGTACGCTGGTGCGCTTTGCTGTCGACCAAGGTTCGTTCAGTGACTTGGAGGTTATTGAACTGGCAGGTTGAAGGCGTAGGTGGAGTCTTTTCTTATCCATATGTTTGGCTATGTCGGCATTTTTCCCCATCTTTGCGCATCAGAATAGCAACGAGAGCCGTGGGGCGTCGTCCTCCTTCTTATTTTATTCTCCATTAAGTTTTCCTCTTAATAAAAAGACTGAAGTATGAAAGGAATTATTCTTGCCGGTGGCAGCGCCACCCGCCTCTACCCGTTGTCGAAGGCCATCTCCAAGCAGATAATGCCCGTCTACGACAAGCCCATGATTTACTATCCTCTCTCTACGTTGATGCTGGCCGGCATCCGCGAGGTGCTCATTATTTCCACCCCGCGGGACTTGCCTATGTTCCGCGACCTGTTGGGCACCGGGCAGGATTTGGGCATGCGCTTCGATTATCAGGTGCAGGATAAACCCAACGGGCTGGCGCAAGCCTTTGTGTTGGGTGCCGATTTCCTTCAAGGGGAGCCGGGTTGCCTTATTTTGGGCGATAACCTGTTTTATGGGCAAGGCTTTTCGTCCATGTTGCGTAGGGCAGCCTCTATACAGAAAGGTGCCTGTATTTTCGGGTATTATGTGAAAGACCCCCGCGCGTACGGTGTAGTGGGTTTTGATGCCGAAGGGCGCGTCACATCGCTGGAAGAGAAGCCTGAAAAGCCCAAGAGCAATTATGCAGTGCCCGGCCTTTATTTCTACGATAGCACCGTTACAGAGAAAGCTGCATCTTTGCGGCCTTCGGCACGCGGAGAGTACGAAATTACCGACCTCAACCGCTTGTATCTGGAAGAAGGCACGTTGAAAGTAGAACTCTTCGGGCGGGGCTTTGCCTGGCTTGACACGGGCAATTGTGATAGCTTGCTTGAGGCGTCCAACTTTGTGGCCACTATACAAAACCGCCAAGGCTTCCGGGTAAGCTGCATCGAAGAGATAGCTTGGCGCAAAGGCTGGATTGGCATCGACCAATTGAAGCATCTGGGCGAGCGTATGGGGAAAACCGAATACGGGCGCTACCTCATGGAACTGGCTTCTTCCCACAAATAACTTTGCATATCCTATTTCATAAACCGTTTATAACTCACTTATACATGAAGACTTATCTTGTGACAGGTGCCGCAGGCTTTATCGGTGCCAACTATATCAAGTATATATTGAAAAAGCATGATGATATCCGTGTAGTGGTGCTCGATGCCTTGACTTATGCAGGCAACCTGGGAACCATTGCCGGGGATATTGACAACGAGCGTTGCTTTTTTGTCAAGGGGGACATCTGCGACCGCAAGCTGGCCGATGAGTTGTTTGCTACCTATAAGTTTGATTATGTGGTGAACTTTGCGGCCGAGAGCCATGTGGACCGTAGCATAGAGAATCCGCAATTGTTTCTCATCACCAATATATTGGGCACGCAGAACCTGCTCGATGCTGCCCGCCGCGCATGGGTGACAGGCAAAGATGAGCAGGGTTATCCCTTATGGCGCAAAGGTGTGCGCTATCATCAGGTATCGACCGACGAGGTGTATGGTTCGCTGGGGGCTGAAGGCTATTTTACCGAGCAGACCCCCTTGTGTCCGCACAGCCCTTATAGCGCTTCGAAGACGAGTGCCGACCTTGTGGTGATGGCCTATCATGACACCTACCACATGCCGGTGAGCATTACCCGGTGCTCCAACAACTATGGGCCCTACCACTTCCCGGAAAAACTCATCCCGCTCATCATCAAGAACATCCTGGAGGGGAAGAAGCTTCCGGTCTATGGGGACGGCAGCAATGTGCGCGACTGGCTTTATGTGGAAGACCATTGCAAGGCTATCGACCTGGTGGTAAGGGAAGGCAAGGAAGGCGAGGTGTACAATGTGGGCGGCCATAATGAGAAGACCAACCTCGAGATTGTGCGGCTCACCATAGCCACCATCCGCAGGCTGATGGAGGAGCAGCCCCGCTATCGGGAAGTGCTGAAGTACAAAGTAGAAGCTTCTGACGGCTCGATAGACATCAGTTGGATAAACAATGACTTGATTACGTTCGTGAAAGACCGCTTGGGGCACGACCAGCGTTATGCCATCGACCCCTCAAAGATAACCCGCGCGCTGGGATGGTACCCGGAAACCTCTTTCGAGGTGGGTATAGTGAAGACCATCGAGTGGTATCTGGACCATCAGGACTGGGTGGAGCAGGTGACCAGCGGGGACTACCAGCATTATTACGAGCGGATGTACGGCCACCGTTGATGACGTCCGTTTCTGCTAAGGCAACAAGATGGTTGCACAAAGCATGATGCCCATGAACAGCATATTGCGCGAGGTTTCGCCCAGTATGCTGTTCAGCTTTTTCCCATGGCCTATGGCCACCATTCGTTGCCAGGTGTGGATGTGTAGCGCCAGGTAGAGCAAGGGCAGGGCTACGTCCCATCCGTTGGCAAACCACAAGGCAAAGGCGGTGGACAGGATGCCAAGTGCCAGGTAGGCATATTTGCCGAATCTTTCCCCCAGGCGTACCACGAGCGTGCGTTTGCCGCTGGCGCAATCCTGCTCGCGGTCGCGGAAGTTGTTCACCATCAGCAGCGTGTCAATCAGCAGTCCGCACGATAGTGACGCCATGCATACGTCCCACGTCAGGGTGCCGGTTTGGAGATAGTAGGTACCTCCCACGGGGATGAAGCCGAAGAACACGACAACCAGCACATCTCCCCAGCCCAGGTAGGAGAGGCGGGTGGTGTACAGGAAGGCGAACGCCACGCACACGATGCCCGTGCACACCAGCTCCCATCCGCCGTATGTCATCCGACTGATGCCGGACAGCAGGGCGCCCAGCCCGATGAGGCAGGAGGCGATGAGGGTGATGCCGATGCCTGTGGCCATTGCCCGGGGCGTTATCCATCCTTGTGCGCAGGCACGTTCGGGACCCAGGCGGTCTTCGCGGTCGCTTCCTTTGCGGAAGTCGTACAGGTCGTTGATAAAGTTTGCCGCTATCTGCATCATTCCTGCAAAGAGCAGGCATAGCAGGGCGGATGCGGGTTGCAGGGCATGGTCGTGCAGGGCCAGTGCTGTGCCTGCGATGACGGGTATGATGGCTGCCGTCAGTGTCTTGGGGCGTGCGGCGAGCAGCCATGCTGTGGCTGAGTTTCGTTGGATGTCCATATTGTAGTGATTCAGTTATGTTATAAACGTTTCTGTCGGTCACGCGTGGGATGTGAAGGTACCCCATGCATGGGGTGTGAAGGTACCTCATGCATGGGGTATCTTTGTGCCTCCTCATGGCTCCCCGGCCCGGGTGGGCAGCATGACGATGCCTTGTTTTCTTTTGCCGTCCATCTTGGCTACGAGCGGGCGGTCGAAGTGCAGGTGGCGGATGTGTTTTGTCTCTTCCATAGCCGGCTGGGCATCGAGGAATGCCTGGTTGTACACACCGTCGTTCATGTAGGCGTTGATGGTGAAGTAGCCGACGCCGAACGAGGTGAGGTTCTGGAAGAAGTGCGTCCCTTGGCTGGGGTCAACGCGGTAGTTGGTCAGTCCGGCTTCCACGATGATGCGTGCGGCCGATATGTGCGGCCACTTCACGGGGATGCCCAGCCAGGGGTCGCTGCTTCCCCAGCGTCCCGGTCCTATCAGGATGTAGTTGCGTCCTTGCTCGAGGAAGCGTTGGTTTATTCGTTCAATCTCCCGGGCTATTTCGGGGTTGTTCGAGGCGCTGTATCCCTCCGTCTTGACGTAGACCACGTCGTACAGGTCGTCCATGATGCCGTGCCCCAGCGAGTTGTTGCTCCGCAGCAACAGGTCTTGGTCGGGGATGGCGGTAAGGTCTTCGTCCAGCATCTCCTTGCTGTCTACGATGGGGCGTATCTGCAAGAGGTAGAACGTCCCGGTCTTGTCTTTTTCCCGGCTCAGGTTGGCGGCAAACTCTATCTCCACGGGGCGGCGCATTTCCTGTTGTCCGTACTTCAGGGCGATTTGCAACAGCCGGGGCAGGGGGAAGACATCGTGTTGCAGGATGTTGGCAAAGGTGATGACCTTTCTTCCGCCCGGGTAGAGGCCGTCCCGGATGACCTGGTCATAGGGGTCGTAGGTAGAGGCTATGTAGTTCAGGGCTCCGTCTTTTTCAGCCTCCTTGACATGCAGTTTCAGCAGGTTGAACCCGTCGTCTTGCGAGAAGTTTTTGGCCGCATGCAGGTCGAGGGCGTAGAAGCGTGTCTGCGTCTCGCGCAAGGCAATCTCCAGTTCGCTGGTCTGGAGCACCTTGGTTGGGTGATAGGGGGAGAACCTGAGGGTCAGGCCTCCGTCTACAATGTATTTCCCCAGTCCGAGTGCCAGGTTGACGATGCCTTCTTCGGCCTGCTCGTCGCCCAAGGGGTAATAATTCAGCGAGCGTGCTACGCCGGACATGCTGGGGTAGTAGCGGTCGCCGTACTGGTTGCCCACCACCTGTTGCAGGATGACCGCCATCTTCTCTTGGTCGATGACGTTGCTTGTGGCCTGCATGTATGCTTTCGAGTCGCGGAAGAATACCGAGGCATATACGCCTTTGATGGCATCGCTAAGCATGCGCAGCATTTCATACTTGTCATCCATGTATGGAATCATATACGTGCTGTAGATTCCGGCAAAGGGTTGGTAATGTGAATCTTCCAGCAATGAGGAGGAGCGTACGGCAATAGGGGCCTTCACAACGTCGAAGAACGTGAAGAAGTCGCCTACCAGCCGGTCGGGCAGCTTTGCTTTGAGGAAGCAGCGCAATATGGTGGCATCATCGGCTTCCGACAGGGCGACTTGGTACAATCCGTTCGTTTCCATGAACTCATCGAACACGTCGGTGCATAGCACCACCGTTTTGGGGATGGCGACCCGGGCGTTCTCAAACTCTTCAAATTCGGGATGCCGCTTTACCAAGTTGTCTATAAACGCCAGGCCACGGCCTTTCCCACCCAGTGAGCCTTCGCCTATCCGGGCAAAGTTGGAGTAACTGTCGAACCTGTCGCGCTTGAATACCGCCACTACTCCTTGGTTTTTCATTTTGCGGTATTTCACGATGGCTTCAAATATGAGCTTGCGGTGGGCGTCTACGTCTTGCAGGCTGTCCCATGTGATAGGTTTCAAGAATTCTGCTACCGGAAACATGGCCCGCGAATATAGCCATCGGCTGACGTGGTTGTGGCTGATGTGGTATAGGAATGATTCGGCAGGTACGGCAAAAAGGATGTTCTGCAATTCTTTCAGGTTCTTCACCTTGGCAATCTCTTCACCGGTCTCGGGGTTCCGGAAGATGAAATCGCCGAATCCGAAGTTGTCCGATACGATGCGCCGGAGGTCGACATCCATCTTCTTTGAATTCTTGTCGATAAAGGCGGCTCCGTACTTGGCGGCATAGGCAGCGTTTTCGGTTTCGCTCGACTGAATGATGAGAGGGACGAAAGGGTCCTCTTTGCGGATGGCTGCACATAGCTTTATGCCGGCCAATCCGTCTTTTTCTCCTTTTTCGACCAATGGGAAACGGACATCGGTGATGACGCCAAGGATGTTGTTCTTGTACTTTTCATAGATATAGGTTGCTTCCTGGTAATTGCGTGCCAGCACGATTTTGGGGCGTCCCCTCATGCGCAATGTCCGTTGGTGGGCGTTCAAGGCTTCGGTAGAGAATTCCTGGCTTTGCTTTAATACGAACTTGTACAGGTTGGGCAGTGTAGATGAGTAGAAACGGATGCTGTCTTCTACCAGCAAGATGAGTTGTACGCCTACCTCGTTGACATCGTGCTCCAAGTTCATCTTGTCTTCAATCAGTTTGATGATGGATACCAACAGGTCTGTGTTCCCCAACCAGCAGAAGACGTATTCGAAGGGGGTCAGGTCTTCATTGGCAATGCGGGCGGTGATGCCGTGGCTGAATGGGGTTAATATTACCATGGGAATGTTGGGATATAACCCTTTGATGTTGCGAGCCACGTCAAAACCTTCATTGTCTCCTGTGCCGGGCATGCAGATGATGAGGTCATAAGACATGTTGCTTAAATGCTCCAATGCTTCTTCATAAGTGGATACCTGGGTAAAACGGGGCGGGTAACGCAAGGACAGCGAGGTATATTCGTTGAAAATCTTTTCATCGATGCGGCCATCGTCTTCCAGCATGAAGGCGTCATACGGGTTGGCTATCAGCAGGACGTTGAAAATGCGCCTCGTCATGAGGTTGGCAAACTGGGTATCCTTGAAGTAAAGTTGGTTAAGTTTGAACTTGCTGAGCATGTTTTTATGGATAGGTTAGTTATCGGGAAGCAAAAGTAATAGAATTCAAACCTTTTTGGATAGTTTTTCAACCACTTTTTTTAGATTTATCCGTAATATTGCAGACTGAAAGCGGGAATGGAATGTTTTCTCGTTTTCATTACATGTCACTTGAATGTTTATGATGATTACACCATATATATTATATAGCCTTCTGTTGTTCTTCCTTATAGGATGTGTGGCATTACTTGTCTTGTACCTCAGGTATCGGCGCGCAGAAGATAATTTTGAATGGAAGATGCGTGCCATTGTGGACTGGGTGCATGATATCCGTACTCCGGCTTCTTTATTGAAAGTCTCTTTGGGTGAGTTGGAGGCCAAAGGGAATCTTTCGGAAGAAAGCAAGCATAATTTGGATGTTGCATTGAGGAATGCTGATAAATTGTTGTCTTTGACTGCCCAGTTGTTGGATTGGCAAAAGTCGGAGTTTTATGTTTCTCCATTGAAGATAACATCCTGTGACCTTGCTTCGTATTTGGAGGAGAAACGCAACGATTTCCAGGCTTCTGCATCCCGTAAGGGGTTGGCATTACAGGTTGAAGTGCCGGCAAATGTGCCTAAGGTATGGATAGACAGGGACAAAATGGACCATATCATTGATAATTTGTTGGGGAATGCGTTGAAATATACCAATGAGGGCACCATTGGCCTTCGGGGGAAAGCAGAGGATGGAAAGTGGATTCTTCAAATAAGCGATACGGGCATTGGCATCCCTGCGGAAGAACAATCCCATATTTTTAAGAAATACTATCGTGCCCATAATGTCTCGGAATTGGGAGATGTGCCGGGTAATGGAATTGGTTTGTTGTTGACCCAGCGTCTGGTAGAGCAACATCAGGGAACGATAACTTTCAGTAGTACAGAAGGGGAAGGTACCACGTTTGTTGCAGTTTTCCCCTTGAAGCCTAAGGGCGTAATTGTGGAAGATAAAACGGCTTCCAATCCTCCAGATGAGGAATCGGATGCCCTTGGTCATCCTCAACTGTTATCCGACGATACGGATAAAAACGTTCTTCTATTGGCGGAAGATGACGTTGACATGCGTGATTATCTGGAAAATGCGTTGTCTGCCGAGTATAAGGTTGTAAGCGTGTCCGATGGTGAAAAGGCATTGGAAAAAGCCAGAAAAATTAATCCTGACATTATTATTTCGGACATTGTGATGCCGATATTAAAAGGGGACGAATTATGCCGCCTCTTGAAATCATCGGTTGAAACCAGCCATATACCGGTGATCTTGTTGACTGCTTTGAGCGAACGTGAAGATATAGTCTATGGTCTTGAAGCGGGTGCCACCGATTATATTATCAAACCTTTCGACCTTTCTGTATTGAAAGCCCGGTTACGCAATGTACTTCAGCATCGTCAGCGGTTTCGTCTGGAGGTCCTTTCCATGGGGGAGAAAGCGGAAGAAATAGATTACAGCAACCAGTTGGACAAGGAATTCCTGGAAAAGGTAATGGGCATCATCAACCAAGAAATGTCTAATATGGATTTCAGTGTCAATGATTTTTGCAGGATGGTAGGGATGAGCCGCACGTCCATTTATAACAAATTGAAATCTTTGACGGGACAAGGTCCGCAAGATCTTATCCGCATCATGCGCCTGAACAAAGCTAAGGAATTGTTGGAAAGCCGAAGGCATACCATTGGGGAGGTTTCAGCTTTGGTAGGATTTTCTGACCCGAAATATTTCAGTACCTGTTTCAAGAAACAATTTGGTGTCAGCCCCAGTAAAATTTGAAAAACTTCGCGGTGTGTGGACTGTTTTCAAACCTTTTTTGTTAGGATTTGAACCTGTTTTTTCTCATTAGTGCGTAATATTGCATAAAATTCAATAATAGAATATGCCAGTCTTGTCCGTGTATTGGCAAGATTGCTTGGCAAAAGGAAGGTGTCGCTTCCCTTTGAAGAAGCGGAAGATTTGTTGAAAATAATATTAATTATAGATAGAATGGAAACATATTTAGGTCTTGATTTAGGCGGTACCAAATTGCTGATAGGGGAAATGGACAGCCGCGGGAATATTCTCAAGTATAAAAAGTACGATTCCGGTTATTTTAATCAGGAAGCTGCCCTGCAAATCATAAAGGCATCGCTGGATGATTATATAAAGACGGTGGGTTGGTACGATAAAAAGCCCGTTGCCATGGGTGTGGGATTGATTGGACGAGTAGACTCCAATGACGGAATCTGGTTGCAGATAGACCCCAGCCGTACGCATCCTATCGCATTAGCCAAAGAACTGACGGAAGCATACGGCATACCTTGCTATATAGATAATGATGTGAAAAGTGCCACGCGGGCCGAGTGTATTTGGGGATTCGGGCAAATATCGAAGAATTTTGTATACCTCAACGTCGGCACCGGCATTGCCGTTGGTACGGTGATTGATGGCAAGCAAGTACGCGGCAGCCATTTCAACGCGGGCGAAGTAGGTCATTTGCGCGTGGGGGTACATGTCGGTGTGAAATGTGCTTGCGGCCGTATGGATTGTGTGGAAGCTATAGCGGCTGGTATAGGTTTTGATAATTGTGCCCGTTTGTTGCGTGACCGTTATGAAACCAATCTGCATATTCCTGCCGAGAAAGGAGAGCGAGTATTGGTGAGCGAGGTCTATGCCTTAAGTCAGAAAGGCGACCCATTGTGTGTGGCTTTGGTGGATATAGCGGCTGAGGCTTTGGCAAACCTTATTATGAACCTTGTACGCATGACCGATCCGGATACTGTAGTTCTGGGGGGCGGTATTGTGGCTGATGGTTATATGCATGAGAAGATTTTGGAGAAATTGCAGCCTATCACTATGCGTTTTGTAACCAACGGTGTTGTTATTACTAAACTGAATCCCGGTTTTATCGGATTATTGGGTGCCGGAGCTGTGGCAATGAACCGCTAAAGACAAAAGTACCATCTTATTAACTTAACGAAGTATATATGAAAATTACCATTGCAAATAGTGAGCGTGAGTTTGATTGTACTGCCGCATGGCGTGTCATTGGACAAATGTTGGCGCGTCCAGCTTCTGTTATCGGGCTTTCGACAGGGCGGACAACTGGAAATATGCATCGGCTTATTGCCGAGATACACAAACAGTATCCTTTTCCGGTAGGAAAAACAACCTTTTTCGGGTTGGATGAAGTAACCGGTGTGTCACGCTATTATAGCGGTGCATGTTATACGATGTTGAAGACGGAACTTATTGATGCCCTCGGCGTAGATGACGACCACTTTTTGATGTTGCCTACCCAATGCGATGATTTTTCCCGTGCTTGTGCTGATTTCCGTCAGGAAATAGCCCGCCGTGGAGGTATTGACTTGTTGATGTTGGGCTTGGGTGAGAACGGGCATTTAGGCTTTAACCAACCGGGTTCTCCTTTGGGTGGAGAAGCGTGGGTCACCCGTATGAATGTGGAGTTGGAAGAACGTATCCGTAGGGAAACGAATACTCCACCGGATGTACCATTGGGTGGCGCTACATTAGGTCTCAAGGATATTATGCAGGCACGTCGTATTGTACTTGTGGCAAAAGGCCGCAATAAGACTGAGATCGTACACCGCATGTTGCAAGGTCCGGTTACACCCGATGTGCCTGCTTCCATCTTGCAATTGCACCCAGATTGTGAGTTCTTGTTGGATGCGGAAGCCTCCGCCGGGTTGACTTTTTGATTCGCAAATTGAATAATCTTAACGAAACATAAATATCATGGAACAACAAACAAAGCAAGTAAATTATGTAGGTCCCTTTATTACGATGGTTTTTTTGTTCTTCATCGTAGGATTTCTTACCACTGCCAATACCCAATTCCAAGGACCTTTAAAAGAAACATTCCTTTCCGAGGTAGGCGGGTTGAAAAATACGTTTGCCACTCTTATTACTTTTTCTTGGTTCTTGGCATATCCTTTGTGCGGAGGTGTGGGGTCTTCTTGGATTGGCAAACATGGTTATAAGGGTACGCTGATTCGTGGATTGGTTGTCATGTTTGTAGGACTGGGACTGTTTTTCTTGTCTTCTTGGTTTACGGTTCGTTTTCCTGAAGCATGTTGGCAAGTGGGAGAAAGTGTGATACCAGGGGGATTCTTTATTTTCCTGCTCGGCTCGTTTGTAGTAGGAGCATCTGCCACTATTTTGCAGGTCGTGATTAATCCTTATCTGACGGCATGCTATGTGCGTGGTACACAACCTATTCAAAGACTTGCCATTGGCGGTTCGGCAAACTCTGTCGGCACAACATTGGCGCCTTATTTTGTGACTGGTGTCGTATTTGGAGGGCTGTCCATGTCCGAAATCCGTATAGACCAACTGATGGCTCCTTTCTTTGCTTTGATGGTGGTTATTGTATTGATCGTAGTCCTTTTGATGAGATTCTCTTTGCCTGATGTGCAAGGTACCAAGGCTGAGGCTGGTGAGCGTTTGGAGCGTAGTGTATGGTCATTCCGTCATCTTGCATTGGGAGTAGTCGCTATATTCTTTTACGTGGGCGTGGAGGTCTGCATCGGTGGAAATATCAACCTGTATGCAATTGAGATGGATTATGCTTCTCCGGCTCTATTGGCTACGCTTTACTGGGGTGGTATGTTGATTGGACGTCTGGTCGGTAGTTCTTTGAGCAAAATATCGCCTCGTACCCAACTTACAGTTACCACGTCGTTTGCGGCTATCCTGACATTGTTGGCTATCACGTTTGATAATCCGTGGTTGCTTACGGCCGTAGGCCTGTTCCATTCCATCATGTGGGGAGCTATCTTCACTTTGTCCGTAGCCCATTTGGGCAAATACACTTCAGTAGCCTCGGGCGTATTTATGATAGGCGTTGTAGGTGGTGCGGTCTTCCCCCTATTGCAAGGGGTACTTGCCGATGTGTTAGGCGGATGGCGCTGGTCGTGGTGTCTTGTCATTATAGGCGAGTTGTTTATGCTTTATTATGCTTTGGTCGGTTCGCGAGTGCGTGAATGTGACAAGGTGGCATAGCCATTGTACGGAGATACGTAAAATGATATTCAAGGTGTTAACTCATTTTTTTCACTTAATAAAAACCAATAATAGTATGTTTAGAAAGATTTATTGTATGTTGACGCTTGCCATAGCATTCTTATGGACATCGTGCAGCAGTAAGCCGGCTATGGAGCAAGCAGATCCTTTGGCTACTAAGGTCGTAGTGGCTTATGTGACTTCGTGGACAGACGTAATGCCTGATCCGTCGTACATGACGCACATTAATTATGCTTTTGGCCATGTCAACGACACATTCAATGGCGTGCGTGTGGACAATGAAGAACGTTTGCGCGCCATTGTGGCATTGAAGAAGCAAAAACCTTCGCTGCAGGTGATGCTTTCCGTAGGCGGCTGGGGCAGCGGACGCTTCAGTGAGATGGCGGATGATGAGGCAAACCGTTTGGCCTTTGCTGCCGATTGCGCCCGTGTAGTGAAGGAGTTCGGATTGGACGGTATTGACATCGACTGGGAATATCCTACGCAAAACAGTGCCGGCATCTCTTCCTCACCGCGTGATACGGAAAACTTTACCTTGCTGATGCGCGACCTTCGTCAGGCACTTGGGGCAAATAAGACGCTTACGCTGGCTACCGTATGTTCGGCACAGTATATGGATTTCAAGGCTTTTTTGCCTTATATTGACTTTGTGAATATCATGGCTTATGATATGGGCGGACAGGACGGGCATCATGCTTCGCTTTACCCCTCGGAACATAGCGGTTCGATGACTTCGCATGAAGCTGTACAGGCCCATATCCGTGCGGGTGTACCTCCCTCGAAACTCGTCATGGGCATGCCTTTCTATGGCAAAGGTAAGGAAGGCTATTATGCTTATGCCGATTCGGTGGCACGTGGTTTGGTACAACAACGGTATGAAGAGCATTGGGACAACGTCGGTCAGTTCCCTTATTTGCTGGATGAGGCCGGGCAATTTGTCTATGCTTACGAGAATCCCCGTTCCATCTCCGCCAAGTGCCAATATATCTTGGACAACGATTTGTTGGGTGGCATGTATTGGGAGTATGAAGGTGGCACTGGGGCAGACAACCTGTGTGGTGTAGTGGCCAATGCCTTGTTGGGTAAACCTCATCAGAAAAAAGTCCTTGTGCTTACCGAACGTGGCGGACAGCATGGCTCGTTTACCGATGCCGGTCTTGCCTGGTTGAAGAATGAAGGCAAGCAGATGGGCTTCAGCATTACCGAGATCAACAATGCACAACCTATCACGAAAGAGTTCCTTAAGGCATTCAGTCTTATTATCCAACTCGATTTTCCTCCTTATACTTGGCCCAAGGAAGCAGAGGATGCTTTTATAGAATACATCGATAAGGGTGGTCAAGGGGGTTGGATAGGCTTCCATCATGCTACGTTGTTAGGTGAGTTCGACGGATATCCTATGTGGCAATGGTTTTCTGACTTCATGGGAGGCATCCGTTATCAGAATTACATTGCAGCCCTTGCCGATGGCACCGTTAATGTAGATGATGCCCAGCATCCCGTCATGCAAGGCGTGCCGGCATCGTTTGTGATTCCCGGGGATGAATGGTACACGTACGATAAGAGTCCCCGTCCTAATGTACATGTGTTGGCCAGTGTAGATGAGTCTACTTATACTCCCGATTCAGACATCAAAATGGGTGATCATCCCGTAGTTTGGGTCAACGAGGCGAAAGCTGCCCGTAATGTTTATTTCCAGATGGGGCATAGCGGTGCACTTTATGATGTAGAGGCTTTCACCACCATGTTCCGCAATGCCATTCGTTGGACGTTGGGAATGTAAAGGAATAGGATAACAGGGTAATATCAATAGGTAATTGTTTTTTCAGCTTGTACCTGCGCTGCTTAAAGATGGTGGGGTACAAGTTTTTTTTGTGGTAATGCGAGGCATGTCATTTTGCTTGGACCGGTAAAAGCACTATCTTTGTGTAGAAATGTATGTGAAAATATAACAGCCTATGATGGAGAAAGTTCGTTTCGGAGTAGTCGGTACAAACTTTATTACCGACTGGGTCATAGCCGGTGCCAGCCAAGACCCTCGTTTTGAATTGGCAGCGGTTTGCTCGAGAAGCCGGGAGAGGGCAGAAGAATTTGCCGCCAAGTACGGAATTCCCTACAAGTTTACGTCGCTGGAAGAGATGGCGAGCAGTCCCGTTGTCGACGCGGTGTATATTGCTTCGCCAAACTTTAAGCATGCCGAGCAGAGCATCCTTTGCATGAGTCACGGCAAACATGTGTTGTGTGAGAAGCCTCTGGCATCCAATGCCGCTGAAGCGAGGCAGATGATAGCCGCGTCTGCGAAGTACAACGTAACTTTGATGGAGGCGATGAAGTCGACGCTGAATCCCAATTTCCTCATGATGATGCGCAATGTGGAAAGGGTAGGGAAGGTGCGCCGCTATTTTTCGTCCTACTGTCAATATTCGTCGCGTTATGACCGGCTTAAAGCGGGTGAACTGCCCAATGCTTTCAATCCTGCTTGCTCCAACGGGGCGTTGATGGACATCGGCGTCTATACCATTTACCCTATGGTCGTTTTGTTCGGCAGGCCGCAGGAAGTGTTTGCCTCGGGCACTTTGCTCTCTTCTGGTACGGACGGGCAGGGTTCTGTCACCTTCCGCTACGACGGCATGGAGGCTAATGTGATTTACTCCAAGATAGCCGATTCGCATTTGCCATCTGAGATACAGGGCGAGGAGGGGACTATTGTGATGAACCACATCAGCAGGTTGAAACAGGTGACCTTTATCCCGCGCATGCCCCAGGCTGTGAGGGGAAATGGCGAACAGCCCGAAGCCGAGGACTGGTCGCAGCCGACCGATAAAGACCGTTATTATTACGAGGTGGCCGAGTTTATCGACCTGGTGCTGTCCGGTAGGCGGGAATCGGCTGTCAATACCCACTGCTGCTCGTTGATGACGATGGAGTTGATGGATGAAGTGCGCCGGCAGCTCGGAGTGGTTTATCCGGCTGATAAGACATAGCAAATGGATTAAGGCAGACCAAAGAGGCTGTATCAAAATGCAGTGGTAACTTAATTCTCCTCCTCCTGGGAGGAGGAGTACCCGAAGGGGGAGGTGGTAGGCAAAATATAACTTACTGGAAATAAGGTTTTATAATCACCTACCACCCCGTCACTTCGTGCCACCCCTCCTCCTGGGAGGAGGGGAATCCATACTATATTTATTTCGACACACCCTCCTTTGGTTTTGATATCGGATTGTGGACTTAATAAGCATGGAATGGCGCCTTAAACTCCGGCCGCAGGGTGTAGGTGTCCTCCAGCGGGAAGTCCTTGGGTGCCGGTTGGGTGACGTTCCCGGTGGCAGCCCATTCGGCGCCACGCAGCAAGGTTACCTGGAAGCCGGTGCACAGGATGGAGTAAATCATTTCCGGGTCGTTGCCGCAATGGCCCAGCACGTCAACGAATACACGTCCCTTGCCATAACGTACTGTCCACATTATTGGCTCGTGGCGACCGTTCTCTTCGATGGTGGCAAGGATTTCCATGTTGCGTCCCGGACCGCGCAGTTTGGTGTAGATTTCGTCCTTGAAGTGTTTCCAGCGCGGCGGAAGGCCTTGCATGATGGGATGTCCAGGTGCGCGGGTATCAATGATGGTCTCGTGCTGCAGCCCGTGGTAGCCTGCATATCCGGGGGAGTAGTCGTAGACGTATTGCCCGTCTTTCCAGTAGACGAACGGCCCCCAACGCTCGTCGCGTCCGTTCCAGGCGCCCAGTCCGGTCATCTCGTTGTAGGCAGGCCAGTCTTCCATAGGAATGATGGAGGAGTGGAGCACTACTACGCCGCCCCCGTCGGAAACATACTTTTCGAAGGCTTTGCGCACGGACTCTTTCCAAGTGGCTCCCCCATAGTTGATGATTACCAGGTTATAGCCTTTGAAATTGGGTTCGAAGCGGTTGATGTCTTCTCCGAAATCGGGTGTTATCAGCATGTCAACCTCAAAAAGCCCGCTGTTTTCCAGTATTTTTTCAATGCCCTGGCTGGCTCCTTTCCAATAATGGCTGCCGTCTTGTCCGGTGATGAGCAGGGTTTTGATGGGTTGGGCGGCATAGAGTGCGGAAGATAGCAGCGTAGTGCATGCCAGCAGCAGAAGTGTGGATAGATATCGTCTCATAAGCGTTGTCATTTATGGGTGGTTGGTTGGGGAGTACATTCTATACGGTCGTAGCAGCGGACGGTCTGCAGGTTGTAGCCCCGTTCGTCTACGCTGAATTTCCCGTCTTTGAAATAGGAGATGTAGAGTTCGGACAAACCGTCGGCGTTACGGTCTTCCACCTTCACGTAGTACGTGTCGTTTACATAAACGTCCGACATGTACTTCACTTCTTTCGAGTAGTGGTCCACGATGGCGTAGTACACTTTGAAGAGGTCGAAAGTCGGGTAATGTCCGTTGTCGTGGCCGAAGACCAGCACTTCTTCCATGCCGGGTTGGGCGTCCATGTCAGCCAGTATGGTCTTTTGCAGGTAGAAACCTTTGCGCACGGCCTCCGGCGGTGTATCTTCCCAGCCTTCCTGGTGGGCGGTACGGGTGAACTGTGCCGACACGGTAGTGCCGAGGCACAGCAGCATGAGTGTAAAAATCAGTTTGTTCATAGGCAATAATGTATAAATTAAGTTTATATAATCCGTTCATATCATCACGCGGACAGCATTGATAAACAACGCTTTCTTAGCGTTGAAGTGCTACCGTATCAGCGTTAGGGCGCTACCGCGCTGGCGTTGTAACGCTACCTTGCTGGGGTTGAAGCGCTTGGTCGGGTTATAAATATAGGGCGCAAATTACGCATAATCTTGTAGATTCTGTGCTATTTGCGCCCCTTTTTATTTAAAAGATAAGAGTATTTCTGAGGCTTCAACGCTTTTTAGTTGAGCCAACCCGGATTTTGCGTCAATGCCCCGTTGGAAGCATTGATTTCATTCGACGAGATGGGGAAGTAGCGGTAGCGTTCCGTCCATCCTTTGGAAGCCAGGATTTCTTCTCCTTTGTCGAAGCGCATGATGTCGAACCAGCGTTGCATTTCGTCGATGAATTCATAACCGCGTTCTTCGAAGATGATGTCCAAAGCTTCCTCTTTGCTAAGCCCGATGAGGTTGATGCGGTGGTCTTCGTCTTGGAAGGCACGATCCCTGATTTGGTCGAACCAGCCTTGTCCCTCTGCGTCTACCGTGCCGTTGATGCGTACCTGCAATTCGGTGGCCAGAAGCAACACGTCGGCATAGCGGTAGAAGCGGAAGTTGTTGCCGCAGTTGTCATCGGGGTTGATTTCGTTGGTGTCTTCCAGACGGCCGTGGTACTTGTAGTGGCCCAGTCCTTCGAAGTTCTCCTGTTGGTCGCTGACAATGAATTCGCTGCCTGCGGGCAATTCACCGTTTGCCACCATCTCTTGCACTTTGCGGGCTTCTTCCGCGTAGACGATGACGGTTCCTTCGCGGCGGGTGTCGCCTTCCTTAAACATGTTGTAGATGGTGCTCGGCATGGTGTTCTGTCCGTAACCGCCGGTCAGACCACCTTGATCTCCTGAGCGGGGGTCTACAATGCCGCGTCCGCTGAGCGAACGGCACAGTACCGTGTTTCCTTCGCCTTGGTTATCGCTGGCGAACTCGATTTCATAAATGGATTCAGAACAGAATTCGCCGGCTTTCAGCCAGATTTGCCCATAATCCTTCATCAGTTCGTAGCCGTTGTTCATGATGGCCCTCATGTCTGCCAAGGCTTGGGGGTAGAGCGACTCGGCGCGGTGGAACAGGATGAGCTTCGTGCGCAACATGCGTGCGGCGTCCTGATTGGTGCGCCCGTGGACGAAACTGTTCTTGTCCGGCAAGGCGGCAATGTTTTCGTCGGACAGGTCTTCCATCATGAACTCAAAAATCTCGTCGCGGGTGCCTTTCTGCACGTTGAAAATCTCGGATGTCTGCAAGCGTTCCTTGATGAGGGGAGCCTGCTCATATCCCATGAAGATATAGGCATAGAACAGTGCTCTGTAGAATTTGGCTTCGGCCAGTGAGGAACTTATGAAAGCTGGGTCAAGGCTGCTATGCTCGAGCTTGTCGATAAGCGTGTTGGCATCGGTCACGCCGTTGAACAGGCCGTAGTCCCACTCGTTCCACCAGGAAGGCGAATTGCTCGGGTCGAACGTAAAGGTGTCATACTTAGTCTTGTAGACACCTTCGCCCAATCCGCCGCCGGTTTCCGATTCGTCGGACATGAGCGATGCGTAGCTGAATACTTCCAACAGACGGGTTTGTATATCGTTGATGATGGCCGTCATACCCATGTTGACCTCGGTCTCTGTCTTATAAAATTCTTCTTCCGATACCTGTGTGCGCGGGTTCGTTTCCAGGAAGTCGCTGCACGAGGCCATGCAAAGCCCCAGTGCGAGTGTGGAAATTAATATCTTTTTCATATTGAATTGCAATTGTTTGAATTAGTGAAGGATTAGAATACAATGTTCGCTCCAAAGGTGAAAGTGCGTGCCTGCGGGTAGGTACCTCCATCGAAACCGTTACGTGTTCCGACTTCGGGGTCGTAGCCCGAATATTTGGTGGCGGTAAACAGGTTTTCGCCTTGCACGAAGATGCGCAGTTTTTGCAGGAGTAGTTTCTGCGTCAGGTTGCGCGGCAGGCTGTAACCGATTTGCAGGACTTTCAGGCGCAGGTAGTTGCCGTCTTCCACAAAGAGGTCGTTCGTCCATGTCGTATTGTGGTGAGGGTCACCGGCCACTACTTTGGGCAGGTGGTTGGAGGTACCTTCCCCGTGCCAGCGGCCCAACCATTCGGTTTCCCAGTTGGCTTGGGTGATGTTGGCGCGGCGATAGAATTTATATATCTGGTTGCCGGCAGCTCCTTGGAAGAAGGCGCTCATGTCGAAGTCTTTCCAATTCACACCGAGTGAAAAACCGTAGGTCCAGTTCGGGTTCGGGTCGCCAATCATGGTGCGGTCTGCATCGGAAATGGTACCGTCGTGGTTGAAATCCACGTAGCGTACATCGCCCGGTTCGGCTTCGGGCATGATGAGGTCACCTTTCTCGTTGACATAGCTGTTCACTTCATCCCAATTCTGGAAGATGCCATCCGTCTTGTAGCCCCAGAAGTAGCCGTATGGATAACCGGTCTCCATCACAGAAACCGCGCCGCCCAAACCACCACCCAATTGTTGGAGGGTAGTGCGGTCGGTACCCAGTTTGGTGACTTCGTTCGTGATGTATGAGGCATTGGCGCTGAGGTCGAAGTTGACCTTGCCGATGTTGAAGCGGTAGGAGGCTTCCATTTCGATGCCTTCGTTCTCAACGGTTCCGATGTTGGTACGCATGGTACGGTAACCGGTATATTCGGGAAGGGCTACGTCCATCAACATGTCTTTGGTCTTTTTCTTGAAGTAGTCGAAGGTGAACGACAGGGAGTTGTTCAGCAGGCGCAGGTCAAGACCCAAGTCCAGCTGTTCGGAAGTTTCCCACTTCAAGTCGGAATTGACATAGCCCGAAGGAAGGGCACCTGTTGTTACGGAGCCGTTGATGACGGCATTGTTGCCCATGCTCATCATGCTGGTGTAGCCGAAGGGGTCGATGGACTCGTTACCGTTCTGTCCCCAGCTGGCACGCAGTTTCAGGAATGACAACCACTCGGGTCTGCCTTCCATGAAGTTTTCACGGGTGATGACCCATCCGGCAGATACAGAGGGGAAAACAGCATAACGGTGTTCCGGGCCAAAGTTGGAAGAACCGTCGCGGCGTACTACGGCTTCAAACAAGTATTTCTCGTCATAGTTGTAATTGATACGGGCAAAGATGGAAGCCAGCTTGTGGTCGTTGCCTTTGCCTTCCACACGTTCCAAGGTGCGGTCGCCGGTTGCAATGTCGATGAAGGCCTTGTCGGGGTCTACGACCAGCAGGTCATAGTCCGTGCCTTTCAGGTTGGCATCACTGTAGGAAGCCAGGGTGGTACCGAACAAGGCACCGATGCTGTGTTTGCCGAATGTCTTGTCGTAAGAGAATACGTTTTCCCATTGCCAGGAGTACGCATCGCTTTTTTCGTCTTCTATGTAAGAAGTGCTATTGTAGGTAGTGGTATTGAGATCGTAAGCCGGTATCACGTTTTTGGTCGATACGAATGCCCATTCCAAATTGGCAGAGGTGCGGTACTTCAGTCCGGGCAGGATGTCGATGTCCAAGTTGAAGTTGGCATTGAATATTTGTTCCACCTTGCGTTGGTTGTTGTTTACCTGCATGGAAGCAAGCGGGTTGTTGATTTCGCGCAAGTCGATGATGTTGTACACACGGCCATTGGGGGCAGTGACATAGTTCGGGTACATTGCCTGATATTCGGCTATCTTATCGGGATCGTCTTGATAGATGGATTCGGTAGGCGGCAGGTGGTTGATGGAGGCAATCAGACCGCTGGCTTCGCTGTTGTCGATGGTGTTACCCGTGCGGTTTACCCGCGAATAGCTGGCATTGGTAGTGAAAGTCACTTTGTTCAGGAAGTTGCGGCTCTTGATGTCGAACAACGTGTTGGAGTAGTTCAGACGTCCGTTGTAGCGTTCGTAGTCGGAGTGTCCCTTGGCGAAGATACCGCGTTGCTTGATGTAGCCGAATGAGGCATAGTGCGTGCTGTGCTCACCACCTCCGCTGACAGACAGCTTGTGGTTGATGATGGGCGCATTGTTATAAGTCAGCGCATCTTGCCAGTCCGTGTTTACGTTCGGTACAGAAGTAAAGTAGGGGTCAAGGCCGGAGTTTTCTGCCATTTCGTTCATCATCATTACGTATTGTTCCGTGTTCATCAGGTCAATCTTCTTGGATGGATTCTGAATGCCGTAGGTAAACTCGTAATTGACGGTGGTCTTTTGTTGGAAAGAGCCTTTCTTGGTGGTAACCAGTACAACGCCATTGGCACCACGGGCACCGTAGATGGCAGCCGAAGCAGCATCTTTCAATACTTCGATGGACTCGATGTCTGAGGGGTTAAGGTAATCGATGCCATTGTTTGAAGGCATGCCGTCGATGATGTACAACGGGTCGGAATCGTTTACCGTACCTGTTCCACGGATACGTATTTTTGAACTGGTACCCGGCTGTCCGGATTCTGCAGTAATGGCTACGCCGGATATTTTGCCTTTCAGTACGTCTGATACGCTGGTAGGGGTTCCTACATTCAATTCGTCGGCACTGACTTTACTCATGGCTGCAGTTACCACGCTTTTCTTTTGTACGCCGTAACCTACTACTACGACTTCGTCCAATGTTTCAGTGTCTTCGTTAAGGATAATGTTGTAGGTTGTGTTGCCTGTAGTGATTTTTACGGTTTGGGAAATAAAGCCGATGTAGCTGAACTCCAATTCCGAACCTACAGATACGTTTAGAGAATAGTTACCGTCAATGTCGGTAATGGCTCCATTGGTGGTGCCTTTCTCTACTACATTCACACCGATGAGTGGCATTCCATCGGTTGCAGAAGTTACGGTACCATGCACTCGTTGACTGATTTGAGCATTCATGCTCAGGCAGTTTGCTGTCAATAGCAACAGGAATACTGCCGTTCGCGCAAGCCATGATGCAGGCTTGCGCAACATACATTGTTTTTTGTTCATAATGATTAATAAAAGTGTTGGGTAAGTGTATAACAATTTTGTGTGCCGTTTGTTCCGGCACACAAATATTTTTATTCAACTGTAATGTTGGTCTGGTTTGTTTTTACTTTTCAAACGGATTTCCGTGGGGGTCGGTGCTTACTACCCAGCGGAAAGCGTTGGTAAATAATAGATTCTGTGCAGCATCAATGAAGCATTCTGTACCATGGCCAGTGTTGAGGTATATCATGCGGTACTTGGTGTTGGTCCATACAATAGGGAAGTCACCAAAGTTTACCACATCTTTGATGCCCAAGGGGTAATTCTTGGGGGAAAGGGTGAGTAGCACTTCAACGTCCGGGTTCTGGCGTGGGCTGGGGGTCCACTGGTACCATTCGCTGGCGGGTACGACAAACTCCTTGGGGAGATTCTTGGTTACAGGGTGTTCCGTCGTATCAACTTCAACCAATACAGGTTGGGGGGGCCAGTTGTTACAGTAGAACACCCCGCCTCCAAGAAAGTCAACAAACCAAGGCCAATTTGTATTTTTGTCGTTGTAAGCTGCTACATGGAATCCCATCCAGCCGCCACCTTGTTCCATGTATTGCTGGAATGCCTGGCGGGCGGCGGGTTTGCCTGGATAGCCATCGAGCATGACAACGATGGAGTAGTCTTTCAATTTGTCGTAGGTGTCGTAAGAGTCGATATCGGTAGTGAAGTCGAGGATAAATCCGTCACCGTAGTTCAGCTTTTTAAAGAATTCCACTGCTTGGAGGGAAAATTCATAGTGGGCTTCTTCTGCATTTTGGGTGTAGTAGACCAATGCTTTGAAGCGTGGCGCTTTGGCGTAGTTGGCCGGATAACCTTCCGGGTCTTGGGCATGGACGGTACCCGCGAGGAGCATCGTCAGCAGGATTAGGGTAAAAGTTCTCATAAGTTTGTCTTAGTATTATAGTTGCAATGATATAATATGTTCTGTTTACAAGTTAATGCGTATTAATATTCAGCTAATAATGACAACCATTTGCCTGCCGAGGTGACCCATACTTCTTTGTAGCAGGCATTGTTGGTTTGTGGCCAATAGGGCATATCAGTGTTTCCTAACGTGCGTATGCCTACGGGGATGGCTCCTGTGGTCTGGCCTGTAGAAAAGTTGTTAAGCTGTGGATACCGGTATCCTTCGCCATAGATGAGTGACTGTCCGAACGGGTTCTTCCCAACCGTCCAATATAATTGTTCGCGGCCTATCTCCAACAGTTCGTTGTCGTTTAAGAACTTTCCGCATAATGCTGCCGCTTTTCCCATGGACAGGTGGATAGCGGTGTTTCCGTTGAAGATGTTGAACCATACCGGGAAGCGTTTCACATAATGCTCCTTATCCAAGGGTTCGCCTTGTTTGAGTTGTTCGGTGTACAGTTCTTGGGCATTGGTAGGCGGGAACAGGTGTAGGGCATAGAAGTTTGCAGTATCTTTATACTCTTCTGCGTGGTACACTCCGCTGGGCAGCATGCCGTAGGGGGCCGTGTATGGCATCAGGCCTTTCAGGTAGCCTGCATATAGGCGGATTGCTTCTTCCCAGCGGGGGAAGTCGGCATGCTCGGGTTGTGTGCGGCATAATTCTGTGAGTGCCTGCATATAGACCTGTTCACGTGATTGATGGATGTTGTGTACAATGGAGAGTTTTTCCGTATCGCGGTAGAAGAAACCACGTAATGCTTTTTTGCCTTTGCCTACGGGTTCGGTACGTTGGCATTGCAATACGTAGCGGATATTCTTTACAGCCAGGCGGGCATATTCTTTTTTGCCGGTCAATCGGTATAGTAAGCTTGCTGCCCATGAAATGGTTGCATGGTATTGGCTTCGTGAGGTTCCGTATGTGTGTTCATAAGGTTGTACAAAACGGTCGTAACCTTCGCGTTCCCATTTTTGCAAAGCGTATGCAAAGTCTTCTTCTGCAATGCGGCGCAGGTGTTCTTGCATCATGGGGTCTTCTGTGAGGGCCATGGATGCGTATGCTTCGTATGCGGCGTAGAGGAAGTTGTCGAAAGCAAAACACTGGGTTCGTACACTGCTGATGTCATCCAGCGTGCCTTCCACTCCGTCTTGCCATATCAGCAGTCCCATGCTGCTGGCGTGCCAACCGTTTCCATAACGGTTTTTCAGTACAAATTCCAGTCCCCATTCGGCTTCTTCGCGCAGGCGTGCCGACAAGGCGGGGTTCGTATCGCGGCAGGCGTTGCTGGCTTCCAGCAGGGCGTACATCACATCGGCGGTCTGCAATGTCTGTTGAGACAAGTCCCCCGCGTCATGCCAACCTCCGTTGTAACTGATGCTGCGTCCATCATGCTTGGACACCAAGTCGGCGTGGCAGGAGCCATGTACTCCGGGTACGGCATATCCACATCGTTGGCAGAAGATGAAATTCAGCACCTTCCATTGTGAGTCTTCCCAAATGCGATCTCCTATCCGGAACATGGGAGTGGTTGTCCCGTCGGAGGTTTGTAACTGATATTCTCCGTCAGAGGTGAAAGCACTGAAATCCAACACGAGGTATTCCCCTATGCTGGTAGTTATGGCTTGTACGGCATTTTCATAAACTACTTTGCCGGTGGAAGCGTCCAGCAAACGGAAGGTCCGGCATTTGCCTTTGCTTGCCGAGGACATGATGGCCGTTTTGGAACCTTTTGTGAAATAGCCTGTAGTAGAGTAGATGATGCGTCCTTGGGCTGGCTGCCATCCGCTGACCGGGTCCGGATTCTCTACGGTTTGCAGCACGATATTGTCTATATAATATGTCGCGGTGTCACCTGTTGTACGATCTTTTCCCCGCAGGGTTGTACTGAAGCCGATGGAGGTGACTTTGTCCCGTTGGTACTCGTCGATTTCCAGTACGCAATGATTCCATTGTTTATTTATTAAAGGAATGAAATGTGAACCCGACGGCCGATTATATCCTTCTTTGCTCGGGGTATCGGCATTGGTAAACGATAGGCTCATGTTGACGACTTGTGCCCCATCGCAATCCGGATAGATGTCAAAAGCCAATTGGTTGTATGCCTCTAAATTTTCTCCTTCCAGATGGTAAATGGCTTGGCAGTTCCCATAAGTGGCATAGTCTGGGTCATCGGCAGGACCGGTAGCCCGCTTTCCTGTAAAGGTGGCATACTGCAATCGGATGCTTCCTTTTCCTGAGGTGGTGTGTTGGGGACAGAATGATAAGGAACCCTCTCCTTTATGGCTCCATCCTTCGGGACCTGTACCCTTTACCAAAGGGTTGCTTTTTATGACCTTCTTTTGTTTGATATAAGTTTCGTACGAGCGTGAGGTGTCCACGGGAAGAGGACTGTGTACTAAACCACTTGCATACAGTTGCTGCTCCAGCACTTTGTCTTGTGCCAGTTTGTTTTGTCCGTATGCAATTGTCGTGCCACCACTTCCGATGAGCAGGGCAAATAGCAGGTAACTTGTTTTCATGGCCGTTTGCATTACTTTGTAATTTTGTGGGCAAGGTTAGCGATTATTTCCCAATCTGAGGTTTGATATCTGTTATAAATGTTCTGTATTTGCGTGAAATGACAATTTCTAAACCTTTGCTGACGTATTTTAAACCTTTCTTCGGGGGGCTGGTTCTTGTCGGGAACTTTAATGAAACAAATGTAGAAGTGTCTTTTTATTATTAATTAATCTAAATATAGTGGTTGTGCTGATGATTATTCCAAAAATTTTCTATCTTTGCATAGGTGTTAAATGACATATTGTCTAAAACGGAGCTGTGATTATTCTAATACTAACCTATAAATAATAAATGGTATGAATATCGAACGTATAATGTCCTCATTGGAGGCCAAGCATCCCGGTGAGTCGGAATACTTGCAAGCTGTTAGGGAAGTGCTTCTTTCTATTGAAGAAGTTTACAATCAACATCCGGAGTTTGAGAAAGCCAAGATTATCGAACGTCTGGTGGAGCCTGACCGTATTTTTACTTTCCGCGTTACATGGGTAGATGACAAAGGCGAAGTCCAGACTAACTTGGGTTATCGTGTGCAATTCAATAATGCCATCGGTCCTTACAAAGGAGGCATCCGCTTCCATGCTTCGGTAAATCTGTCCATCTTAAAATTCTTAGGTTTTGAACAAACATTTAAGAATGCCTTGACTACTTTGCCGATGGGCGGTGCCAAAGGCGGTTCTGACTTCTCGCCCCGCGGTAAGAGCAATGCTGAAATCATGCGTTTTTGCCAGGCATTCATGCTCGAACTGTGGCGCCATGTAGGACCGGATATGGATGTTCCTGCGGGCGATATCGGCGTAGGTGGCCGTGAAGTGGGATATATGTATGGCATGTACAAGAAGTTGACGCGTGAGTTCACAGGTACTTTTACCGGTAAGGGCTTGGAGTTTGGCGGTTCTCTTATCCGTCCCGAGGCAACAGGTTTTGGCGGACTGTATTTCGTTAACCAGATGCTTCAGGCCAAAGGTTTCGACATCAAGGGGAAAACGGTGGCGATTTCCGGTTTTGGCAATGTGGCATGGGGAGCGGCAACCAAGGCAACCCAATTGGGCGCAAAGGTCGTGACCATTTCCGGTCCTGATGGCTATATCTATGACCCTGATGGCATAAGCGGGGAAAAGATAGATTACATGCTGGAGCTTCGTGCATCGGGTAACGATGTGGTGGCGCCCTATGCCGACAAATTCCCCGGTTCGACTTTTGTCCCAGGCAAGCGTCCATGGGAGGTAAAGGTGGATATCGCCTTGCCGTGTGCCACCCAAAACGAGTTGAATGGCGAAGACGCCAGACACCTGATAGATAACCATGTGCTTTGTATTGGCGAGATTTCCAATATGGGCTGTACGCCCGAGGCCATCGACCTCTTTATCGAGCATAAGATGATGTATGCGCCGGGTAAGGCGGTTAATGCCGGAGGGGTTGCCACCAGCGGGTTGGAGATGAGTCAGAACGCCATGCACCTTAGCTGGAGCGCCGATGAAGTAGACCAACGTTTGCATGGCATCATGCATGCCATCCATGCCCAATGCGTGAAATATGGTACCGAGCCTGACGGTTATGTGAATTACGTGAAAGGTGCCAATATAGCCGGTTTCATGAAAGTAGCCCATGCCATGATGGGGCAGGGTGTTATCTGATAAACTTTGTTTAGTTGTATTTGTATTTATGGTTGCTGCAGCCTGTGCCTGTGAAGGTACAGGCTGTGTTTTTTCTACCTGCTTATAGGTATTTTTCCGTCTTTGTGCCTTCCGTTTGCCAATGTTAATACTTGCAGGGGGCATGATTCCGTTCCTATTTGCTACATTTGCACCCACATCACGTAAACAGAAACTGAGTATTATGTTACAACCCGAACTGAAACAACGGCGCGACAAGATTCGCGTCCTTATGGCGCAACAGTCTGTTGACGCTGCTTTGATTACTTGCAATGTGAATCTCATTTACACTTTTGGCCGTGTGGTGAGTGGGTATCTTTACCTTCCGCTTCACGATGTGGCGCATGTTTTTGTAAAACGTCCCAATGACCTTGAAGGAGAGCACATTCATCCTATCCGTAAACCCGAGCAACTGCCTGAACTGATAAAGGCTTTGGGCTTGCCTATGCCTGCGCGCTTGATGCTGGAAGGTGATGAACTGCCCTTTAATGAATATAACCGGCTGGCCGCATGTTTCCCGGAAGCGGATGTAGTGCCTTGTGGCACAACGCTTATCCGGCAAGCACGGAGTGTTAAGACAGAGGTGGAAATCAGTATGTTCCGCCGCAGTGCTTCCGCCCATGCGGAAGCTTACAGTGAGATACCTTCCGTTTATCGCCCCGGCATGACCGACCGCCAGCTTTCTATCGAAATAGAGCGTCTGATGCGTTTGCAGGGTTGTCTGGGCATCTTCCGTGTCTTTGGCCGCAGTATGGAAATCTTTATGGGAAGCCTGTTGGCGGGGGACAATGCTGCTGTGCCCAGCCCTTATGATTTTGCTCTTGGCGGTGAAGGCATCGACCCGTCTTTGCCTGGCGGGGTCAACGGAACCCTTTTGCAGGCAGGGCAGAGCTTTATGGTGGATATGGGCGGAAACTTTTGCGGATATATGTGCGACATGAGCCGTGTCTATTCCGTGGGGCGGCTGCCGCAGGCGGCGTATGATGCTCACCGTGTTTGTCTCGATGTGCAGGATGCAGTAGCGCAGGCAGCTCGTCCGGGAGTAGCGTGTGAGGATTTGTACAATCTGGCTATGGATGTGGTGCAGAAAGCGGGACTTGCCGGCTATTTCATGGGTGTCGGGCAGAAAGCCAAATTTATCGGGCATGGCATCGGATTGGAAATCAACGAATCGCCAGTCATCGCACCGCGCATCCGGCAGGAACTGGAGCCGGGTATGGTCTTCGCCCTCGAACCTAAGATGGTGTTGCCCGGTGTGGGTCCCGTGGGCATTGAGAACTCCTGGGCGGTTACGCAAGACGGCGTGGAGAAACTGACGCAGTGCCCCGAAGAGATTGTGGAACTGTGATTCCTTTCATGCACATTCTGTATCATTCAAAAGCAATCCCTGTGCATCCTGTGCACGGGGATTGTTTGTATGTATTTTCTGCATGTTGTTGCCCGTCAGGTGGCGTCCTATTCCCACCGCGGTAGTGATGCGGTGCTACCGCGGTAGCGCTTCGGCGCTAATTTGGTAGCACTTCAATGCTGGCAAGCCGGTTTTAGAGGGGGCGTCAGTCGGCCTCATAATATTCGCCTAAGTAGTAACGTGCCAGGAAATCTGCGTTTTCTTGCAGGGTCTTCTGCCCGTTGGTGAAAGGGAACTGTGCATCGGGCAGAAGTCCGGCGGTGATGCCTAATTTCAGCAAGTCGAATGGGCAAAGGCCGGGTTGGCAGAACAGGCGGTAGCCGTCAGCCTTGGCGCGGGAGGGGTTGTAGAGTGGGTTGTGCGGGTCCCGGAAACAGGCTGCCACACTGTGGGCGAGCAGCATGCCGCGGGCGTTGGCGTAGATGACAAACTCGCGTTCCCGTGCCAGATTAGGCAGCAGGTTACTTGGCCGGTCGGCCCACCTCAGTACATCTATAAAGAAGTGACGCAACAAGTCATAATCGGCAAAGTAAAGCAGTGGATGCCCGCCTGAGTATTCCAGGCAACGGCGTGCATTAGCGTCTGTGACGTTTGCCGGGTTGGAAGGCTGTTCGGGTAGCGGACGTGCCGGGATTCCAAGTGAGGCTGTGCCTCGCATCCAATGGGGCGATGGAGTTGTTGTGTCAATAGGGGCTTCTTCGAAAGCTTTATCCATGAAGGTGTAAATCTCGTCTGCCAGAACCTGCAAGGCCGGGGCATAAGGGTCGGACAGCGTGTAGTCGTCAGGCCTTTGGCGGGCGGGCAGGGCGAGGCATGTCCACAAGACGAATGTTACGTCAGACCGGTTGATTTCATCAGCTACATAGTCGCTTCCTGTGGTACTATAAAATGGTAAAGGCTTATTGTAGAGAGAAGTATGTCTGGATGTGAATACTTTCCATCCTCCGTTTTGGGCTACAGCGTCATGCAGGTAAAGGGCAAGGGCAAGGGCTGCGTGCCTGGTGTCGTCCTCTGCCTTTCCGGCAAATAAGCCGGATGCCTGTAACGGGGCAACCAATTGGTTGGCGAAAGCTATATACCAGGCATCGGTAGTCACCGGATTCTTCCGGCGGTTGGCCTGCAGCCATGCTATTGGATATATGGGTGAAGCTGCTTTCATGGCGGCAAGGAAATGTTTAGGCCGACTCTCTCATTCCCTCAGTTGCCGTATCGGCGGCCTTACGCGGAGCGAGTGTCCGTTTGTTGAACACTACGCAGTCTGCCAGGAAGTAATTGAAAAGGCCGGAGATGATAAGTGCTGCCCAGTTGCAATATACCACGTCCCATTCGAAAATCTTCTCGAAAATGAGCAAGAACAGCATTTTGACCAAGAACCCTACTACACACGAGAGGTTGAAGATGAAGAACCGTTTCCAGAAGTCGGCCTTGCTTTTGTTGCAGATACGCTTGCGCCATATCCAACAGTATGACCACAGGTAGTTGCTCATCACTGCAAATTCAAATGAAATGATGGGCGATAGCACGTAGGAACCCCAGTAGGATGTGAACAAGAATGTGGAACATATCCACAACACCAAGGTGTCTACGCCTGTACCGAACAAGCGGGTTACCAAAAACTCCAGATAAGTACGCACGGCCGTTGCAGGGATTAGTTGTTGTGGTTGGAAGGATTGTATGGCTTTAACGGGTCGCGTTTGGAGAGCACCCGGCGGTCTTTTATAAACTGCATCAGCCATGCTGAGAACAGGAATACGCCGATGGCCATGCCCCCGATGTCATATACGCCGAATGTATACCAGTCTATCGAGAATTGTATGTCGCGCCACGACGTGTACATATACAATGTATTGATGATGATGATGACCAGCCGGAATTCTGTGGGGCCAAAGCTGCTATAAGTCAAGCGGAATTCGTCTTTCAGGATGGTGCAGACATAAGTGTAAATGGAAAGCACCAGGTAACCGGCCAATACCACTAAGGCAACATCCAGTTTGAACATGGGCGAAAGTCCTGCCCCGATGCACATGATGCAAATGGTAATGGCATCCAGGCTATGGTCGATAAAGAAACCGTAAATGGGGCGCTGGGTATTCCGCACACGCGCCAATGTCCCGTCCAAACTATCTCCATACCAATTGATTACCAGTCCTAATGATGACAGCCATAAGTAGTAGACATTAACATTGGCCAAGATGAAACCGAGCGCGCACACCACTGCGCCTATTACTCCCGTGTAAGTGAGAAAATCGGAGGTTATCCACTTGGGTTGTCGCTGTGCCAGCCATACCAAGGCTTTTTTCTCTGCTTCGTTCAGAATGGATGTCTGTATTCGGGTAGATGTCTCTTTTCCCATGATGTTTTTTAAAAATTTTGGCAAAGGTACATCTTTCCTTTGGAATAAAATGCATTTCGTGGAGTTTTTTGAATGTAATGCCCTGTTTTTGGTATAAAACGGAACGAATTAGGCATTGAATAGGATGCGGAAACGGGTCAATCCGTCCGAACCGGTACGCAGGGAGAATGTGCAGTTGTGCCGTGTCAGGACTTCGCGGATGAATACCAGTCCGATGCCCTGGCCGTGCGGTTTGGTCGAGAAGAACGGGGTGAATAGTTTGGCTTCCGTCTCTTGGCTGATGCCCGGGCCGTTGTCCGTTATTTCAATGCCGGCGGGGGTAAAGGTCTTGACCGTGATTTGTCCTTGTGCCTCGCGGCTGGCGGGAGGAATGCTGGCAATGCTCTCTGCGGCATTTTTCAGGATGTTGACCAGTACTTGTTCAAAAAGCGAGGCATCTATGTTGACCGAACCTGCGTTCGGGCTCAAATCCAGATGCAGGCTTATGGACCGGTCGGAACAAAGGCCTTCCATGAAACGTGCGCATCCGGAAACCAGCTCGTTCAGGGAGATGGCATGCAGGACCGGTTCCGGGATTTTTACGACGTCGGCAAAGCGGGTGATGAAACGGCTCATGGAGAAGCAACGCTCGGTGCATACGTGCATCATCTCGCAGATGTCTTCCATGCTTTGTTCGTTGGCCAAGGCCTGCCCGACGGTGTCGAGGGTCGAGGTGATGCCTGCCGTGGTGTTGTTTACTTCGTGTGAAATCATCCGGATGACTTTTTCGTATGCCCGTTTCTCGGCGCGCATTACTTCTTCCGTCATGCGTTCTATCAGGAAAAACGGGTGTTTGAAGCCGGTGTCTATGAAGTAAGAATGGGTGCATTTGTAGATGTTGGCGTCGTTGAGCCGGACAACCGTGGTTTGTTCCTTGGACAGGGATGCCAGCTCTTTTGCCAAGGGGGAATCTATTCCGCCCAATCGTTTCCCCAGGATTTCTTCGGGGCGGATGCCCAGCATTTTCAGTGCCACGGGGTTGAGCTGTGATACCTCGTTGTCTAAGGTCGTGATGATGACGCCCATGGGGGATGCTTGTATCAGCAGGTCCAGGAACTGGTTTTGTTCGCGCAGCCGCAGGCGTTCGTTCTTCAGCTGGTCCATCATCCGGTTGAAGATGTTCACCATGCGGTCCGATTCGTATTGTCCCACCGGGCTGAGGCGGCTGCTGAAGTCTTGTTCGCGCAGCAGTTCCATGCCGCTGCTGATGGTGTTCATGGGGCGTACTATCCGGCGGTAGAACACTACCAGGTAGATGAGGATGAAAGCAATGGCCCCCTCCATGATGTAAGCCTGTATGTGCGTATCTTCCGCCCGGCGGAAATATACCGCGAGCCATACCCCCAATGCGATGAGGAACAATGCCAACAGGTAGAAAAGGAATTTGATGCGCATGCTGCTTTATGGTTATCGGTTGTTTCAATGCAGGGAGGGGTCACAGGCTGATGCCGTACTTCTCCAGCCGCCGGTACAGGGCCGCCCGGCTGATGCCGAGGGATGCTGCCGCCCGGCTGAGGTTCCCTTTGTGTTGCTCCAGGGTTTGCAGGATGGTCTGCCGCTCTATCTCGTCCAGAGTCATGCCTGCCAGGGAGGTCTTGGCGGTGGTGTTGTCCGGTTCGTTGGGGCGCAGGTATTGGGCATCGAAGTCGGAGGCGTCGAGCACGGGCTTGGCGTTGACCAGGATGGTGCGCTCCACCAGGTTCTTCAGTTCGCGGATGTTGCCGGGGTAGGGCAGGCGCGAGAGGAAGTTGAGGGCATCTGCCGAGAAGTCGGTGCGCGGCAGCCCGTTGGCCTCTGCCTGGCGGTCGGCGAAGTGGCGTGCCAGCAGGGGGATGTCTTCCCGGCGCTCGCGCAAGGGGGGCAGCTTGACGGTAATCAGGTTGATGCGGTAGAACAGGTCTTCGCGGAAGGTGTGTTCGGCCACCATCTGGCGCAGGTCGGCGTTGGTGGCGGAGATGATGCGCACGTCCACCTTGCGGGGGCGGCTGTCGCCCAGCACCTCGAAGGTCTGGTCCTGAAGCACGCGCAGCAGCTTCACCTGGCAGGAGAGGTCGAGGTCGCCTATCTCGTCCAGGAAGATGGTGCCCCGGTCGGCCAGCTCGAAGCGCCCGATGCGGTCGGAAGTGGCGTCGGTGAAGGCGCCTTTCTTGTGGCCGAACATTTCGCTTTCAAACAGGCTTTGCGAGATGCCGCCCAGGTTGACCTTGACGAAGGGTTGTCCCGCGCGGCGGCTGTTGCGGTGGATGGCTTCGGCTATCAGTTCTTTGCCGGTGCCGCTCTCGCCGGTGATGAGCACGGAGGCGTTGGTGCGGGCGATGCGGGCCACGGTGTCGAGCACGTCGGTGAGTCCCCGGGACTTGCCGATGATGCGACTGCGGTCCAGCGTGTCGGCCGACGGTTCGTCCGCCGGGGCGGGGGAGGTGAGGGCGAGGGCGGTCTCGATGCGTTGCAGCAGGGCGGCGTTGTTCCAGGGCTTGGTGACGAAGTCGAAGGCGCCGGCCTGCATGCCTTGCACGGCGAGCTGGATGCTGCCCCAGGCGGTCATGAGGATGACGGGCACTTCGGGGCGGAACACCTTGACCTGCCGCAGCAGGGTGAGCCCCTCTTCGCCGGTGGTGGAGAGGGTGAAGTTCATGTCCATCAGTATCAGGTCGGGTGCCTGGAGGCGGACGGTCTCGATGGCTTCGCGCGGCCCGGGCACGGCCTGCACGGTGTAGCCTGCGCGTTTCAGCATGAAGCTCAGCGAGGAGCGGATGGCGCTGTCGTCGTCTATTATGAGTATCATATCGGGAGGTGTTCTTTAGGGGTTACGGGTTATCTGCTTGCAAAAGTAGCGGTTTTGCGGGGAAGGTGTGTCCTCCACCCGCATTTTTTCGGGAAAGGGGCGTTCTTCGCGGGTGCTTAACACTCGTTGCGGCGAGTCCTTAACACTCGTTTTACTGCCTCACCACGGCCTCGAAGTCGGCTTCCAAGGGGGCGTCCTGCTCGAAGTCCCACAGCGTGAGGCTGCGCAGCTGGTAGTAGTAGTACCAGTAGGAATAGAGTTCCTGTATGTGGGTCTGCCGGGCTTCGTCCTTCGAGTTCTGGGCGTCGTTCAGGTCCAGGGTGCTTATCTTGCCTATCATGAAGGTTTCCACGCTGGTGTTGTAGCGCCGCTCGGCGATGTCGTCGGCCTCTTGGGCGATGTTGAGTTGCTGGGCCTGGTTGTTGAAGTTCTCCACAAGCAGGAAGATGTTCTGGTTGAAGTTCATCTGCTCCTGCCGTATCTGCGAGAGGACGACGTCGCGGTTGCTCTTGGCCACCTTCACCTGTCCGCGGCGTTTGCCCCAGTCCAGCAGGGGGATGGATACGCCCACCTCTACAATCTGGTTGTCCAGCAGGTGGTGGTAGGCGCTGTTGAAGTCCTTGTTCTGCCCCGTGTAGCCGATGCTGGCGAAGAGGTCGATGCTGCGCAGGTTGCCGCGCGCCGTTGCCACCTGGTAGTCGGCTTCCAGCTGGCGGCGCCGGATGTTGTGGGCGAAGGAGTTCCGCTCCAAGGCTTTGTCCAGCACGTCCTGGTACTGCATGCGGATGTGGGGCACGGTGGCGGGAAGCACGGGGTTCAGGCTTTCCTGCTCCGATATGCCGAGGAACGAGCGCAGCTGGAACATCTGGGCGTTGAGGTTGCTCTCGGCCTCGGTCACGTCCGCCTGCCCTTGCAGGGCGTTGAGCCTAAGTTGCAGCAGGTCGTTCTCCGATATCTGCCCCATCTTGCGCTTGGCTATGGCCACTTCGTACAGGCGGTCGGCGTTGGCCTTGTTCTGCCGGGCGGTGCCCAGCGTCTCTTTGGCCAGCAGCAGGTTGAAGAAGTAGGTAATGGTGGTCATGGTCACCTCTTCGGTGGCGGAGATGAACTCGGCCTTGGCCTCGGCGTAGCGCACGGGCTCTATCCGCCGGTTCCACTTCAGGTTGTTCACCCCGAAGATGGGCTGGGTCAGTTCGAGGCCTATCGGCACGGACATGAACTGCCGGTTGCCCCGCTTGCCCAGCTGCTGCACGTAGTCGAGCGAGGAGGTCAGCGAAAGCGTACCCCCGGTGAACCAGATGTTCTGGTTGATGGACAGTTCCCCGGACAACCCCAAGGTGTTGTTACGCACAAAGGTGTACGACCCGTCGGAGTTCTGGTACGTGCTGTACGACTTGTTGTAGTTGGGCAGCGTCCCGGTGAAGTTGACCTCGGGCAGCAGGTCTGCGCGGAAGGTGCGGTACTCCCAGTAGGCTGTTTTCAGTTCGTTCAAAGCCACGGCGGCGTCTACCGATTGGGCACGCGCCAGGGCAATGGCTTCGGTCAAGGTGATGTTGCGCTCGTAGTGCGTGGTGTCTTGGCCGATGGCAGGCACCTGCAACAGTAGGAGCAGGCAGCTTATGGACAACAGTTTCTTTTTCATAATGCGTGTTGTAGGTTTTACTGCCTTACCCGTGCGCAAAGACCATGCCAACCGCTTTTCCCCTCCCTTTCCGCAGGAATATGTCCGGAAACGGACAGTGGTGTTGTTCGTTAGCGGACGGTGTCCGCCCTAACGCAGGGCGTTAAAGCATGCCTTTTGAGGTAGGGAGCTCGTAGTGGTAGATGTCCCTGCGTACCGCCATCTTCAGGGCGCGTGCCAGTGCCTTGAAGATGCCTTCGGCTTTGTGATGCTCGTTTTGCCCTTGTGCTTGTATGTTCAGATTCATGCGGGCGGCATCGCTCAGCGACTTGAAGAAGTGGTAGAACATCTCGGTGGGCACGTCCCCGATGCGCTCACGGCGGAAGGTGACGTCCCATACCAGCCATGGCCGCCCGCCAAAGTCCAGGCATACCTGGCACAGGCAGTCGTCCATGGGGAGGGCAAATCCGTAGCGTTCTATGCCCCGTTTGTCGCCCAACGCCCGGTACAGGCAGTCGCCCAGTGCCAGTGCCGTGTCTTCAATGGTGTGGTGTTCGTCTACATGCAGGTCGCCTTTGGTGTGGATGGTCAGGTCGAAGCCGCTATGTTTGCCTATCTGTTCCAGCATGTGGTCGAAGAAGCCGAGCCCGGTGGATATGTCGCAATGCCCGTGCCCGTCCAAGTCAACGGAAATGTAAATGTCCGTTTCATGGGTCGTCCGCCGGACTTCGGCACGGCGTTCCCCCGCAAAAAGGTATTCTGAGACTTTATCCCAATCGTCCGTGACGAGGGCACAGGTCTTGAGCAGTTCGCCATGCCGGGGCGAATCTTCTAAAAGGCGAGTGTCCGGTTGTAGGAGTATGGCACGGCATCCCAGGTTGAGGGCAAGCTCTACGTCGGTAGCGCGGTCGCCAATCACGAAGCTCCCGGAGAGATTATATTCATCATTATTTAGGTATCGGGTTAGCATCCCTGTCCGTGGTTTCCGTGTAGGGGCGTTGTCTTGCGGCATGGAGCGGTCTATGTAAATCGTGTCAAATGTAACTCCTTCGCCTTCCAGTGTCTTTAGTAGCAGGTTGTGCGCCGGCCAGAATGTTTCTTCCGGAAACGACGGTGTCCCCAGACCATCTTGGTTGGATACCATTACAAGTTCAAAATCCAATTTGCTCCTGATGAAAGACAGGTTCCGAATCATTTTCGGGTAAAATTCCAATTTGTCCAATGAATCGAGCTGGTAGTCTACCGGAGGTTCTATGACGAGGGTGCCATCGCGGTCGATGAAAAGTATTTTTTTCTTCATAATGTTTGTCTGTTGGTGATAAATCTACTTTGCGGATAGTCCTGATGATTATAGTCTTTTCAAGGCAAGTTTGATAACTTGTTCTACCGTTGCGGCAGGTTCTTCTTTCAAAATGGCCGTGACAACCTTTTGTGAGGCAGCCTGCGCAAATCCTAACATGGTAAGGGCCGCAATGGCTTCTTCCTGGATTTCAATATTGGCTGATGGGGCGATGCCGATGTTACTGTTCATGCCGGCGGAAGTGCCTTCTGTATTGATTTTATCTTTCAAATCTACGATAATACGTTGGGCGGTTTTTAATCCGATTCCTTTTACAGCTTTAAGCAGATTGGCGTTTCCTGAACTGATGGCATTGATAAGTTCATTGGGTGACAAGGCCGAAAGAATCATGCGTGCAGTATTCCCGCCAATGCCGGAAACGGATATCAAAAGCAGGAACAACCCCCTTTCTTGTTTGTCGGCAAACCCGTAAAGAGTGTAAGCATCTTCGCGTATTGCTTCATAGACGAAAAGCTTACACTCTTTCTTGCCTTGGATGGCTGAGTAAGTATTCAATGAAATATTGAGGATGTATCCCACCCCATTGCAATCAATTACAGCGTTTGCAGGGCCGAGTTCGGCTATTTCCCCTTTTACATATTCAATCATAAATGCTCTTTTTATGGTTTTCGGCGGCTAATATAGTGAAAAAGCTGATATTTCTGTGAAAAAAACGAAGCGTAGTTCCAATTTCTTATGGAGAAATGATTACTTTTGCCCCGAATTTATGGAAAACTGACAAATATATCTAATAAAAGTATGAAAAAAGTTAGAGCAGCCATTGTTGGCTATGGAAATATCGGGCATTATGTGCTTCAGGCACTGCAGGCAGCTCCCGATTTTGAAATTGCAGGTGTGGTACGCCGTGCCGGTGCAGAAAATCGTCCGGAAGAACTTAATGCTTATCCGGTAGTGAAAGATATCAAGGAACTGGAGGGTGTGGATGTCGCCATCTTATGTACGCCTACCCGTAGCGTGGAAAAATATGCGAAAGAGATTTTGGCCTTGGGTATTCGCACGGTGGATAGTTTTGATATCCATACCGGCATTGCCGATTTGCGGCGTACTTTGAACGCAGAAGCCAAGGCTCATAATACGGTCTCTATTATTTCGGCAGGTTGGGATCCGGGAAGTGATTCCGTTGTACGTACTTTGTTGGAGGCCATAGCCCCCAAAGGTATTACATATACCAATTTCGGGCCAGGCATGAGTATGGGGCATACGGTAGCGGTTAAGGCTATTGATGGAGTAAAAGCGGCTCTTTCCATGACTATCCCCACGGGGACGGGTATTCACCGTCGGATGGTGTATATAGAGTTGGAAGAGGGGTATGAATTCGATAAAGTGGCTGCGGCCATTAAGGCGGATCCTTATTTCGTTAACGATGAGACTCATGTGCAACAAGTTGCCAGCGTAGATGCTTTGCTGGATATGGGGCATGGCGTGAATCTTACGCGCAAAGGCGTTTCAGGTAAAACGCAGAATCAGTTGTTTGAGTTCAATATGCATATCAATAATCCTGCACTTACGGCTCAGGTATTGGTGTGTGTGGCGCGTGCTTCTATGCGTCAACAACCGGGTTGTTACACGATGATAGAAATTCCGGTTATAGACCTTTTGCCGGGTGAACGCGAAGAATGGATTTCCCATTTGGTGTAATGTGTCAAATTATATACGGTTATAGAAGGGACTCCTCAGCCTTTGGGGGTTTACGAAAAGGCAGGGGAGTCCTTTCTATGATATATTGATGATGATACTTGTATGAAATTGCTAAAGGGGGGCTTGCCATTCTGTTTTTAGATGGGCTAACGTTAAAGTTTCTTATTAGGCTGTTGTTTTGGGCATTTGTGCGTTATTCTGCCCATTTAAGGGAAAAAATAAGCATCGGAAAAATTGCATAATTAAAAAAAATGTCAGACTTTTGTAAAGTCTAAGATAAATTAATTTGAGAACTACCCCTAACCAGTAATTTCAATGAGTGATTTAGAAAACAAGGAGCAAGCAGTAGAACAGCCGAAGAAGCGTCCTTACAACTTGCGTGAAAAGAAAGAAAAAAACGCTGCTTATCGTTCGTTGATACGTCCGGAATTGGCAGACGAGTTGTATGACAAGATTCTAAATATTATTGTTGTACAGAAGAAGTACAGAGACCCGGATTTTTCTGCTAAAGATTTGGCGAAAGAGTTGCAAACCAATACACGCTATCTGTCTGCAGTGGTAAACTCCCGTTTTGGAATGAATTATTCGTGCTTGTTAAATGAATATAGGGTGAAAGATGCCATGCATTTGTTGACTGATAAGCGTTATGCCGACAAGAATGTGGAAGAGATTAGCACGATGGTCGGATTTGCCAATCGCCAGTCGTTTTATGCCGCTTTTTACAAGAATGTGGGTGAAACCCCCAATGGTTATCGTAAAAAACATGCGGAAAAAAAGAAATAATCAGTTTTTATGTGAATGAATAAGGAAAGGAAATATCTCCGGATGCATCTGCATGGGGATACTTCCTTTCCTTTGTTTTATGCTTTTCTTTATAAATAGCAGATTATGAGAAAACATTTTATGGTTATGGTAGCATCATTTATGGCTCTTACTGGTTGTGGAGAGGGTACTAATAAAGTGGATAATATGGAATATTTTGATTATACGGTGGAACAATTTGCTGACCTGCAGATTCTTCGTTATCATGTGCCCGGCTTTGAAGACTTGTCGTTGCAGCAAAAACAATTGGTTTATTATTTGACGGAAGCCGCTTTGCAAGGACGCGATATCCTATTTGACCAAAATGGGAAATACAATCTGACTATCCGCCGCATGTTGGAAGCTGTTTATACCCATTATCAGGGAAATAGGGAGTCGGATGATTTTAAGGCGATGGAAATTTACTTGAAACGTGTATGGTTTTCCAATGGCATCCATCATCATTATGGAAGTGAGAAATTTGTGCCGGGTTTTAGTCCGGAATTTTTCCGGCAGGCATTGGAGGGAATTGATGCTTCATTACTCCCGATGAAACCAGGGCAAACTCTGGATAAACTTTGTGAAGAGGTATTCCCCGTTATTTTCGACCCTTCGATAATGCCGAAACGGGTTAATCAGGCTGCCGGTGAAGACTTGATATTGACATCGGCCAGCCATTATTATGATGGTGTGACCCAAGCTGAAGCCGAGGATTTTTATAATGCAATGAAGAATCCGGATGACCAGTACCCTGTATCTTACGGTTTAAATAGCCGTCTGGTCAAGGCAAACGGGAAACTTCAGGAACAAGTATGGAAAGTAGGCGGGCTTTACGGACAGGCTATCGAGAAGATTGTATATTGGTTGAAAAAGGCCGAAAGCGTGGCAGAAAACGACCAGCAAAAAGCTGTTATATCCAAGTTGGTGGAGTTTTATGAAACTGGTGATTTAAAGACATTTGACGATTATGCGATTTTATGGGTGAAAGATGTGGACTCTTTGGTCGATTTTGTAAATGGCTTTACGGAAACATACGGAGACCCGTTAGGATTAAAAGCAAGTTGGGAATCTATTGTTAACTTTAAAGACTTGGAGGCTACCCGCCGAACAGAAATAATCAGCAGCAACGCCCAGTGGTTTGAAGACCATTCACCGGTAGATGCCCGTTTTAAGAAAGAAAAAGTGAAAGGGGTTTCAGCCAAAGTGATTACTGCGGCTATTTTGGCGGGTGATTTGTATCCGTCAACCGCAATAGGCATTAATTTGCCTAACTCAAATTGGATTCGTAGTGTGCATGGTTCAAAGTCTGTCACTATAGGTAACATTACGGACGCTTATAATAAGGCTTCGCATGGTAACGGTTTTCATGAGGAATTTGTATATAGCGCAGATGAGTTGGCGTTGATAAATAAATATGCCGATCTGACCGATGAATTGCATACCGATTTACATGAATGCTTGGGGCATGGCTCAGGCAAGATGTTGCCAGGGGCTGATGCCGATAGTCTGAAAGTGTATGGGTCTACCATTGAAGAAGCGCGTGCCGATTTGTTCGGCCTTTATTATGTGGCAGATGCCAAATTGATTGAATTGGGATTGCTGCCCGACGCAGATGCTTATAAAGCCCAGTATTATACTTATATGATGAATGGCTTGATGACCCAGTTGGTGCGTATTGAGCCGGGTAACGATATTGAGGAAGCACACATGCGCAATCGTCAGCTTATTGCCCGTTGGGCATTTGAGAAAGGCAAGTCCGACAACGTGGTGGAATTGGTGAAGAAAGAAGGCAAAACTTACGTCAAGATAAACGATTATGAAAAGTTGCGTGGTTTGTTCGGGCAATTGTTGGCCGAGATACAGCGTGTCAAGTCTACCGGCGATTTTGATGCTGCACGCGATTTGGTGGAAACATACGCCGTAAAAGTAGACCCGGCTTTGCATGCAGAGGTATTGAAGCGTTATAAGCGATTGAATCTGGCACCTTATAAAGGTTTCGTTAACCCGAAATATGAAGCCGTCACGGATGAGGAAGGACGTATAGTCGATGTCAAAGTCGACTACAGTGAGGGTTACGCCGAGCAAATGCTGAGATATAGCCAAGACTATTCCACGTTGCCTGCCGTTAATTGATGGTTAGTAATCTTTCTTAGTGAGGAGGCTGTAAAAGATATCCGGTCTCCTCACTTGATATTTTAGCTTTGGTATTTATAAGGGCATGGCGGCCTTTTTTGTTTTTCCCAAAATACTTCTAATGGATTTACATCAACAACTGAAAGAAATAAAGACCCAACTCCGTTTGTCCATGAATGGAGCTGTGTCGCAAAGCATGCGTGAAAAAGGGTTGGTTTATAAACTGAATTTTGGGGTGGAATTGCCCCGCATTAAAGCCATTGCTGTCCAGTATGCCCAAGACCATTTGTTGGCGCAGGCTTTGTGGAAAGAAGACATCCGTGAATGTAAAATCATGGCGGGCCTTTTGCAACCCGTGGATAGCTTCTCACCGCAATTTGCCGATATTTGGGTAGAGGATATTCATAATATCGAAATAGCCGAACTGACGAGTATGAATCTTTTCCAGCGTTTGCCTTATGCTCCGTCTAAATCTTTTCAATGGATTGCTGACGGACGAGAATATGTTCAGACTTGCGGATTCTTGACCGCAGCCCGGCTTTTTATAAAAAACGGCGCCATGGACGAGCGGACGGCCAATGAATTTCTTGACCAGGCAATAACGGCTTTCCTGGTCGGACCGTACCATGTGCGCAATGCGTCGATGGCTGCTATTCGCCGTTTTATGCAGTATAGTGAAGAAAATGCCTTCTTGGTATGCCGCCGGGTTGAGCACTTGGACGGTTCTTCAATAGAGTCCGGGCAAATGCTTTATAACCTGGTGAAGGACGAAGTGTCGGTTTAAATTTTCCATATAATACGTTTGCTTTCCACAAAAAAGGATTAACTTTGTTCGCTGTTAGAAAACGTTTTGCGTTGTCAGTATGGAAAGTCAGAATGTGAAAGATACGGTCCGGCAGATATTCACGGAGTATTTGAATGCCAATGGGCATCGCAAAACTCCTGAGCGTTATGCCATTCTCGATACGATTTATTCTATCGAGGGACATTTTGATATTGACACATTATATTCATTGATGGTTGACCAGGAAAAATTTCGGGTTAGCCGGGCAACGCTTTACAATACCATTATCTTGCTTATTAATGCCCGTCTGGTTATTAAGCACCAGTTCGGAAACTCTTCGCAATACGAAAAAAGCTACAATCGTGATACACATCATCATCAAATCTGCACTCAGTGTGGCAAGGTTGTGGAGTTCCAGAATGAAGAGTTGCAGCGTGCCATAGCCAATACTAAATTAAGCCGTTTCAGCCTGTCACATTATTCTTTATATTTATATGGTCTGTGTAGCAAGTGCGAACGTGCCAACAAACGGAAACAAATCAATAACAATCATCATAAGAAAGAGAAATGAAAGTTGACGTACTATTAGGATTACAATGGGGCGACGAAGGCAAAGGCAAAGTTGTTGATGTATTGACCCCGCGATATGATGTCGTTGCTCGTTTTCAAGGTGGTCCCAATGCCGGACATACATTGGAATTTGAGGGGCAGAAATATGTGCTCCGTTCCATTCCTTCCGGCATATTCCAAGGCGATAAGGTAAACATTATCGGCAACGGTGTGGTGTTGGATCCCGCTTTGTTCAAGGCTGAGGCTGAGGCATTGGAAGCATCGGGACATAACTTGAAAGACCGTTTGCACATTTCCAAGAAAGCACACCTCATCATGCCGACCCATCGTTTGCTGGATGCAGCTTACGAGGCAGCCAAGGGGGATGCTAAAGTAGGAACCACAGGCAAAGGCATCGGGCCGACTTATACGGACAAGGTAAGCCGCAACGGTTTGCGTGTGGGAGACATCCTGCATAATTTTGATGAGAAATATGCTGCGGCAAAAGCCCGTCATGAACAGATATTGAAGAGTCTGAATTACAGTTATGACCTCGCAGACTTGGAGAAAACATGGTTTGAGGGCATTGAGTACCTGAAGCAGTTCCAGTTGGTAGATAGCGAACATGAAATAAACTTCTTGCTGGCTTCGGGGAAATCCGTGCTTTGCGAAGGCGCGCAGGGCACAATGCTCGATGTGGACTTTGGTTCTTATCCGTTTGTGACTTCCTCCAACACCATTTGTGCCGGCGCTTGTACGGGATTGGGAGTCGCACCGAATAAAATAGGGGATGTATATGGCATATTCAAGGCTTATTGCACCCGGGTTGGCGCCGGACCTTTCCCTACAGAGCTTTTTGATGAGACAGGCGACAAGATTGGAGCCTTGGGACATGAGTTCGGAGCTGTGACGGGACGCAAGCGCCGTTGCGGTTGGATTGACCTGGTGGCGTTGAAGTATGCCGTTATGATAGATGGCGTCACCAAATTGATTATGATGAAAAGCGATGTGCTCGATTCGTTTGAGACCATCAAAGCCTGTGTGGCTTACAAGATAGACGGGGAAGAAGTGGATTATTTCCCGTTCGATATCAAGGAAGGGAATGTGGAACCTGTTTACGTGGAATTGCCGGGCTGGAAGACAGATATGACGAAGATGCAAAGCGAAGATGAGTTCCCCGAAGAATTCAATGCTTATCTTTCTTTCCTCGAAGAACAGTTGGGCGTGCCCATCAAGATTGTTTCAGTAGGCCCCGACCGTGAACAGACCATTGAACGGTATATTGACGAGTGATAGCATACTTAAAGATTGTAAAAGCTGCTTAGGAAAATCGGACATCCCATTTCCTAAGCAGCTTTTTAGCTAATTCTTCCTAAAAGATGCAGGAGTAGGGCGGTATCTTCCTTCATTACTCTTACTTTTGGCAAGCTATTTGTCATCATTTTCGTGATAATACGATTATTTACAATTAAAAAAACAGAGCATTATGGAAACTGGAATGATAGGATTACAGTGGATTATCTTTATCGGTGTGGCTATTGTCAGTTGGCTGGTACAGATGAACCTGCAAAGCAAGTTTAAGAAATTTTCCAAAGTCCCGATGACCGGAGGCATGACAGGGCGTGATGTCGCCTTGAAAATGTTGCAGGACAACGGCATCTACGATGTGACTGTGACACATACCCCGGGGCATCTGACCGATCATTATAACCCGGTGAACAAGACGGTGAACCTGAGTGAGGATGTCTATTCCGGCAACAGTATCATGGCTGCTGCCGTTGCTGCCCACGAGTGCGGCCATGCCGTGCAACACGCCCGGGCTTATGCGCCTCTGAAAATGCGCAGTGCGCTGGTGCCCGTTGTGTCGTTTGCCTCGCAGTGGATGACGTGGCTGTTGTTGGCGGGAATCTTATTGCTGAACAGTTTCCCGCAACTGCTGTTGGCCGGCATCATCCTGTTTGCCATGACCACCTTGTTCAGCTTTGTCACCCTTCCGGTAGAGATTAATGCCAGCCGGCGGGCTTTGTCGTGGCTGAGCAGTGCCGGACTGACCAACTCTTACAATCACGGCCAGGCAGAGTCGGCTTTGCGTGCGGCCGCTTACACGTATGTCGTGGCAGCCTTGGGCTCGTTGGCTACGCTGATTTATTATGTGATGATATTCATGGGGCGTCGTGAGTGATATCCCTTTCCCCTGGGGAAAAATAGAGCTGCTTCTACATCATAAGTAGGGCAGCTTTATTTTTTTCCTGTTTTTTCTGCATTTTCCTGTTTTTTCCTATTTCATTCCAGATTCGCGCTTTTCCTTTGCATCAAGAAACAATGGAATGATTGAATAATTAACCCTTAAAAAACAAAGCGTATGAAAAAGTTATTTTTACTGTTAGTGAGTGTGTTTACAATGCAGGTGGCAATGGCGGACAATGACAAGCCGGTAACCTTTGAACAACTTCCGCAAGCTGCACAGCAATTTATCAGGCAGAACTTTGCCGACCGCGAGATTGCTTTCTCCAAGATGGAAAAAGAGTGGTTTGACACGTCGTATGATGTGCTGTTTACCAACGGCGACAAGCTGGAGTTTGACAAAAACGGCCAGTGGAAGGAAATGAAATGCAAGTTTACCTCCGTGCCCGAGAAAGCCGTGCCTGCTCCTATCGTGAAATTTGTAAACGACAAGTACCCGGGCGTCAAGATTCTGGTGATTGAGAAAGACCGCTATGAGTACGAAGTGCGCCTCTCCAACTTCTGGGAAATCACGTTCGACCTGCAATTCAATGTCATCGACATGGACCAGGACAATGATTGAGAAGCCAGGAAACGACTCCTGAAATAACTGTCAGGGAAGGGGGTGTATCAAAATTCCGATACGCCCTCTTTTTCTCATATCCAGCCGCAAAGGTTTACATAGAATGAAACAAAGCCTCGACTTTCCCAAGCCAAGGCTTTGCCCTGTCACAAAAGTTTTGTAT